>JBAYHQ010000012.1:0-23141 GCA_041666065.1 Minisyncoccota bacterium
ACACTCGCCGGCTCATTCTTCAATAGGCATGCCGTCACGGATGCAAGCATCCGCTCCGACCCCTTGTAAGTACACGGTTTCAGGTCTATTTCACTCCCCTCTCGGGGTACTTTTCACCTTTCCCTCACGGTACTGGTTCACTATCGGTCATAGGATGTATTTAGCCTTACCGGTTAGTTCCGGCAGATTCACTCGAGCTATTCGTGTCTCGAGCTACTCAAGAATACAAGTCAGAGTCGTTTGCATTTCGCGTACGGGGCCATTACCCTCTGGGGCGCTGCTTCCCAACAGCTTCCGCTATACAAACGTTTTGTAACTCTGTACCGATAAATCGGAATACTCGCATCTTACAACCCCCCTTTCCGAAGAAAGAGGTTTGGGCTTTTCCCTTTTCGCTCGCCGCTACTTGGGGTATCACGAGAGTCGCGTTCCCTTCAAACAAACATAATGCTTGAAGAGAACGCAACTCATATTGTTATCTTTTCCTCCTGGTACTGAGATGTTTCACTTCCCAGGGTTTGCTTCACATAGGTGTTATCCCATGGATTACCTGCTTTTAGCAGGAAGGGTTTCCCCATTCGGACATCTACGGATCACAGGCTACAAACCGCCTCCCCGAAGCTTTTCGCAGGTTAGTCGCGTCCTTCTTCGCCATCCTAGGCCAAGGCATCCACCGTGCACTCTTATGTCTCTCGTACGGAGACCTACATAGCACACTCACTCTATCTGCACTTTGATCCCCCACCACAGTGATGTGGTGGGGGCTTCAATTACCTTTGCGTATTCGTATTTCAAAGATTCTGTGTCTCTTGAAACGAAAGAACCGCCTTAGAGGGCGGTTCTTTCGCGTTTACACGCGCGGGCCTTTACGGCCTATCCGCTCCCTTAAAAGTTGAGTTCTTTCGGTTCGTAGACACGTAGACGGAGTATAGACGAGTACCGATACGGCGTCAACACCCCTACAAGGCCAGCAAAAACGCCCTCCGTCGGGAGGGCGTTTTTGCTGGCCCGTTAGCCAGAACGTTAGTCCTTTATCTGAGAACGGAGGTTCTCCAGATAGTGTGCTGCTGCCTGCTGGCCGCCAAGACCGAACGCGAGACCGACTGCGAGGGAGACCGCGATGACGATGCCCGTGAACAACGTCTGCACGAACGCCGTCGCGACGTTGAGCTGCGCAAGCGCAGCGAGAAGCGCGAAGGTCCAGATTGCGTACTGTGCCACCTTGCCGAGGAATCCTGCGGCATTGAGTGAAGCAACTTTCGCCGAGCCCTCCACAACACGCCGTGCGGCATCTGCGAGAACCGCGGCAACGAGGAGGATGAGAACCGCGACGATGACCTGAGGGAGGTAGCCAAGGACGACTTCGCTCAGGAAGAGGTTCACCGTTGAGAGATGGAGCACATCAAGCGCGGCTACCAAGAAGACGATGATGAAGAACCACTTGACGAGGAAACCAAGGAACTTCCCCGACGAGAAACCGAAGCCGGCGCGGGAAAGCGCCTGCTCAAGACCAGTCGCGCGGAGCGCCTGATCAACGCGGAGCGAATTAACGATCTGCATTACGACGCGACCGAGACCGACGCCGACGAGCCATCCTACGATGAAGATGATGATCGCAACGACAAGGTTAGGGATGAAGGCCGCCAACCCGTAGAAGAGATTCTGGAAAGACTGACTCAATACTTCTGCCCATGTAGTGAAAACCATAATAGATAAAGCGTTGTTTATACGATTAATGTCCCGAGCCTCTTGCGCGGGCGTCTAGGACAAGTATAGCTCTTTTTAGAGCCCTATCTTATCTATAAGTACGCGGTGTGGATAATCAAAAACGTCACGAAGAAGACGGTCGTAGACCCCGACACGGTACCGAAAATCAGCGGTCGTGAAAGACGCGTAGCGTATCTCGCGCCCAAGCTCGGCTTCAAGCGAACGCACCGCTTGGGCGAGCGCTCGCTCCTCAAGACTGTCCCCCACGACGAGCAGGTCAACCTGCGGCTCAAGGATGCTGGTAAAAAAACCGGAGAGAACAATGAGCTTGAGCGTCCCAGCGCGACGGAGTGCGGCCAGGATGTCCTTCGGGCGCACGTTTGTCGTCTCGCGGATGAAGGTATCAAGCGCATCGGTGTGCTCAAAGCGCGGGTTCACGTGGTAGCTCGCGGCAGCGCGGACGCCTTTCTTGCGAAGAAGCCCCGCGGCGAGCAGATCGGAGAGTTCGCGGCGAACCGCGTCGGCACTGAGCTTCGTGCGGGCAGATACCTCAGCGAGCGTGAATCCTGCATTCTGGTTGAACATGAACAGGCGAAGCACCTTGAGGCGGGCGGGCGAACCGAATATTTTGGCGAGCGGTTCCATAGATACGGGTAGTGTAGAGGTTGGTCGCAGAAAACGCAAAACGCGCTCCGCCTCTGGCGGAGCGCGTTTTTTTATTGCGTGGTTCTTACTTAAGGGTCACCTTAGCACCGGCGTCCGTGAGCTTCTTAGCGAGCTCTGCGGCGTCTTCCTTCTTCATGCCTTGCTTCAGCATTGAAGGAGCTGCGTCCACGAGGTCCTTCGCTTCCTTGAGACCGAGTGCGAGTGCCTCCTTCACCACCTTGATGACGGCGATCTTCGTCGCACCGGAATCGGTAAGCTCAACGTCGGCCGTTGACTTCCCTTCCTCCTCAGCTGCGGCTGCTGCTGGGCCGGCGACCGCGACGGCCGCGGCGCTTACGCCGAACTTCTTCTCAAGCACCTTCACGAGTTCAGAGAGCTCAAGGACGGTCATTGCCTCAACTTCCTCCACGAGCTTCTTGAACTTTGCCGGTACTTCCACCTTCTCCTCTGCCGCCGGAGCGGCTGCGGGAGCGGCCGGTGCCGCGACCTCTGCTTCTACTGCTTTAGTTTCATCCATAATAATTATTGTTTCTTCTTACTAATCTGATCAAGCGCCATAACGAATCCCTGAATAGGGCTGTTGATGACATTGACGAACATGCCGCGAAGAACGGGCATTGGCGGAATCGTTGCAATCGCCGTCGCCTGCCCCGCATTGATGAATGCGTTCTCAAATACGCCGCCGAGGAGCGAGAGTGCCCCCTTCAGCTTCTTGCCGTATTCGTAGATGCCGCGCGACGGGGCGGTGACGTCAGTCGTCGTCCATGCGACCGCGACTTCCCCAGGGAGCTCTGGGAGCTCTCCGGTGTAACCGCGTTCGGTAAGCGCCCTGCGGATGAGGGTCTTCTTGGCGACGAAGTAGCGTACGCCAGCCTGCGCAAGCTCATTGCGGAGCTTTGAGGCGTCAGCGACAGTCAGCTTGGAAAAGCCGACGAATGCTATTGCAGACGCTTCCTTGAATGCGTCGTTCAGTTTCGCGACTATCTCGCGTTTCTTATCTTTTGATATTGCCATAATGTTTTCGCACGAACGAAATAAAGGAGAGTTCGACCCTAGACACCTTCGGTGTCGGGCGAACATTTTGCAAAGCAAAATGTTGTAGCCGCTTTTGGTCTCCCTACGTAAGATTCATGCTGCCTTGCGACAACCACTTACGGTCTTCGGTTCGTACAAGAAGTACAGTACCAGAATCGTGCCGAAACGCAACGTACGCGAGACCTACAGCATCGCTGCGCTCGCGACATGGAGCGCGACGAGGGCCAGCGCGATAATGACGGCAAAACCGGTCGCAAATTTTATAAACTCAACGACGAACGGCAGCATGCGCCGCTCCCGTACTGCGAGGCTTTCTTTAGTGTCTTGATTGTTCATACGCAGTAATAGCGGAGAGGAAACTTGGATCGGTTTCAAGAATGCGCGGATTGCTCTTCCGCAATTCGGCGACGAGCACCTCCGCACTCGCGGCGTCACCCATGAGGTAGCTCACTTTCGCAAGATCGTAGAGCGACACGACATCGGTCGGGTCAAGACGGACGATCTCACCAAGGAAGAACGCGGCCTCCTTCCAATCCCTCACTGTCTCATAATACCCTGCCGCTCTACGTGCGGTCTCTACATCGTCGGTGTATCCCTCCTTCCCTTTTGCCGCCTCGGCGCTTGCCGCTTCTGCACGGCCGGAGGCATAGAGCAGCTGCGCGAGCACGTAGTGCGGTGCAGCGATAGTTGGCACGAGTGCTAAGTACTGGCGAAGCGTCTCTTCGGCAGACGCATATCCTGCCCTGCGTTCGGGAGAACCCGCCGGATACTGGTTCGCTTTGCTGAGCGAAAGGTTCGCGAGTATGTACCACGCTTGCGCGCGCTTAGACGACAGGAGGGTCGTGCGCTCTAGAGCGCGGGACAACAGTTCGGGGTCAACCGCCATACCCTGTGGCGCAAGCGTCAGCACGTGTGCGAGATAGAGCGCAGTACGCGCATCATAGGGGTAGGTGTTGAAATTCTTGGTAAGGATTGTGAGCGAAGACTGGTATGCGTCCGCACGTGCAGGCCCAGAAAGCCACATGACTTGATTGTGTACGTACATGTCGTACACCTGATAGCCGTACTCTACGTCGCCGTACGTGCCGAGACTGATACCGCGAGAGAGATACCGGATCTCTTTCGCAGTATCGGTAATCTGATATTTGTACGCTTGTGCAAGATCATAGGCCGCAAGTGCTGGTCGCACGGCCACGGGGATAACGAGTACCGCGAGGATCGCTACTGCGGCCCACGACGTCGTCTGCGCCCATGCAGGTACCTGAAGAGCGGTGCGCTGGCTATCGGTAGTTGAGAGGGAGAGTAGCCCAGCGAGGAGCGCGAGCATGAGCCAGAGGGAGGACACGGTATCAAACACGAAGAAGTTCTGAGCCGCGTACGTAAGTGCCGCGAGAGCGGCAATATACGCGAGGCGAGTCTCACCGAGAGCGGCGAGACGCCGCGCGCTCACGAAGAAGAGTGCGATGAGCGCAAGGTAGAGCAGGAGGCCGAGGACTCCGTACTGTGCCGCGTAGTCTAAGAAAGCGTTGTGCGAGCGGTCAAACCATTCCTCACGTATCTGCGACGGGTCGTAGAAGCGATTGAAGAGTACGTCTATGTGCTCTGCACCGACGCCCGCGAAAGGTGCTTTCCGTATCTCATCTGCCATGTTGCGCCACAAGAACAAGCGGCTCGCGACATCTTGGTCAGCTGTGGAGATTGCTGCCACGCGTGCGATAGGAGCAAACGGTATTCGAGCGATATCGCTCCGAAACGTGAAGAATAGCCCGCCGCACAAGAGCACAACAGCGAGAGCGCTAAGCGACGCGGCACGATATCTCGGCGTGCCTCGTAGCACGAGGGCCAGAAGCCACGCGACACCCGCAAGCACGAGCGCGAGGATCGTGCCGCGCGTCGCAGAGAAGATGATGGCGAGTATTTGGAGCAATGCGCCGAAGTAGGCGATGCGGCGCCACCGCGTAGAGAGCGAGGGCATAGCGGCAATCGTGGCGAAGAACGAGAGCGCAAGATACCCTGCGAAGAACGCCGCGTTGCCAAGCAAGCTTCCGATACGTCCGCCGTTTACCAGCGCCTCGCCGAGACCGTAGAGCGCGACAGCGCTCCCCACGACAGCTACCGTGCGTGTCAGTCGTTTGAAAAACGCTCGGTCGGCGGCAAGCATCATGAGATAGAAACTCACCGTCGCGCAGGTCAGCATCAGCAGTCCGTCGCCGCGTACAAAAAGGCTCCAGAAGCTCCTATAGAAACCAACGCCGATAAGGCTCGTCGCATACGCGACGAGAAGCAGGGCGGCGGGAATCCATGTTTCTTTGCGTGAGAGGCGGGCCCAGTAGAAGGTGCGGCCGTGCGCAACGAGCACGAGGAATGCGCTGAGAGCGAGGAACGAGAGCGTGTAGAACAGGAGTGTCTTCGGCACGAGGTACGGATAGATGAGTCCTTGTACCACCACGACCGGCAGAACAGCCGGTGCGATGAGTATCCAAGGATACGCGCGTTCTATATATTTCATTGCTTCGCGGTAAGCCGTGCTATCTCGGCATCTATAGATACTTGGCGGTTCTCCGGCGACAGCTTCTTGACCGTCTCCCATGCTTTGATGGCGTCAGCGTACCGATGCTCTCCGGCAAGCCACTCGGCCTCCAAGGCGAGGATAGCTGCGTTATCACCAAACTGCTTGCTTGCGTCGGTGAACGCAGCGAGGATGACAGTGTTGTCGTTCGCGAAGCGTGCGGTCAGGAACTTGAGCCGCTCAAGATGGTATTCAAGCTGTCCCGCCTCCACCCTAACCGCTTTCGTATACGCATCGGCGGCCGTATGATACGCCCCCAGCGCCTCCATGAGATGCGCGAGATTCACGTAGCCGAGCCCCTTGTCTGGATGAATACTGAAGGCGCGATTGTAATTCTCGTACGCGAGCTTCCCTTCTCCGAGCATGCTGTAGTTGTTGCCGAGGCCGTTGTAGAGATCATAATCGTCGTACTGCCCCTTCCCAATAAGACCGGAGAGGTGCGTATTGTCGTCGGTCGCCTGCTTCATAAGCACGGCACTGTCGGCGTATTGTCCCTTGAACACCCACGAGGAAATCGTATCGGCGGTGTTCACCGGAAACGGTCCAGTGTACGCAACCGTCGGAGTGGTGCTTGCCGTCGCGACCGCGACGGGAGCAGAAGACGTTGCAACCGGTGGTACGCCCAAAGACTCTTCGGCAGTCCGTTTCTGTGCTGAGCGCCACAAGATACCGAGTAACAGCACGGCGCATATACCGACCCCCGCGATAATCCATTGATTCTTTGAAATTTGCATATGCTGTAGAGGATACCATATACGAAAAACCGCCCGAAAGGGCGGTTTTTCGTTCTTAAAAGAAAAGAACCCCTTGCGGGGTTCTTTTCTTTTGCTAGGCCTACCCTAGCTGGAGCTTCCGCTCAGGAATTTCAACCAATGCTCAGACTACTTGGAGTAGGTCGTTGCGTTGCTGGTGAAGTTCTTGATGAGGTAGCCGTTTGTCCAGTCAAGCGTGCTTGTCGTGTGACTTGCAGCCGAACGATCAGACCAGCTTGTGTTGCCAGAAGCCGATGCTGCACCGTTCGCAACATGCGAAGTATCAGCAGCAAGCGAGATCGTGACTGTGGAGCCGGTGGTGAAGCCAGCGACCGTGCCGTAGAGGTCATAGGTCTTGGTTGCACCAGCAGCGACCTGCGCGTACGTTGACGCCGTTGCGTTCTTCGTCAGGTCAACCGTGATGGTTGTTGCTGTCGTAGAAGCTGAGGTAGTCGTGTTGTCAAGCAGGTTCACGCCAGAAGCGTCGTCCGTGAGGTAGACGTTGGTGACGGAGGAAGCTGCTGTTGACGACGTAGCGATGTTGAAGACGAGCTTTGACCACTCAATTGCGCCGGCAGGATCAGCAGTGACGCTGAACTTGTAGATCGGCGTGCCCGTTGACGGAACAGTTACGCCCGTCGAGAGCATTGCGAAGGTCGGGATCGACTTGCGGACGTAGAACGTGCCGTTTGAAGCGAGCGTGTTACCCGACGAGACTGTCGTGACTGCCGTTCCTGCAGAGTTAACTGCGCGGAAGGTGTTGTCGATAGACGTCGAAGAGTTGCCCTCATCAAGACGGACGTTGATGCCGTAGCCAGAGGTTGCGCCCGATGCGATGGTCGGCGTACCGACGTACACATCAAGGTTTGCTGAGTCGTTCAACGGAACGTACATCGTGAGACCAGTGAAGGTCGCCGTTGCGTACGAGCCTGCGGTAACGTTGGATACCGTGAGCGGCTGAGTAACCGACTGCTGCGTGCCATTTACATCCTTGTACTTGAGCGTCACGTTCGTGACCGATGTTGCGACATCAAACGGAACGAGAATCGCGAGATTCTGGATCGTGTATGCCGAGTTTGCGGCCGCGAAGTTGAACTGACCGACCATCACTGAAGATGCTCCGGCGAGGACGTTGTTGCTGACTGGGTCACCCGCACCACGAGTTGCGGTGAGTGTGCCTGAGCCGAGCGTAATCGTCTGAAGCGCCGTAGAAGCAGCTGCAGCGGCTGTACCGGTCATATCGCCAGTACCCGACGTTGAAGTCGTGATCGTGGCCTGTATCGGACCTGCGTTGGCACTCGAGAGAATGTCGCCGTAGATACCGATAATCTTAGAGCCAGATACTGGGATGCTGAGGTTGACTGCGTACGAGTTGCTGGTGGACGGGGTTGAGATAACCGAGCCAAGCTGCGTACCCGTAGCTTCATCCTTGATCAAGAGGTTCGTGATAGATGCAGCATTCGCTGTTGAGAGCGAGAAGTTGATCGTGTTCACGGTTACCCCTTCGGTTGAACCCGCTGCGAGAGTGAACGAACCGAGCTTTGCGCCCGTTGCACCTGCAATCATCGTCTGGTTGCCATAGCCGGTGTACTTCGTTGCGGTAAGCGTAGAAGTCGTGACGGTCATGGAGTTGCTTGAGACTGCCGATGCTGGGACGTTCACTGAGTTGAGCGAGGACATACCCTGACCATTGCTGGAACCTGCCTTCAAGGTCACGACGACTGCCGTGTTGTTAGCGAGGTTTGCGCTGGCAGTAGTCTTGGCGTCTCCGTAGACGTCAACAACGACTGTCTGGCCTGCAGGGAGGATAAGCGATGATCCGAGCGAGAAGTCAGTTGCTGCTGCGGTGAGCGAGCCGATGTCCTTGGTGGAACCGACCTGCACGCCGTTGAGCATGATCTTACCGTTCTTAAGACCGCCTACACCGTCAAGGGCGCCTGAGCTTGCTGTCGTTGAGGCGAAGACGTAGAGGTCAGAGACCTTTACGTTCTCACCCGAAGCAAGCATGTTGAAGGATCCCCACTTGACGCTTGATGCGCCGACTGCGACTGCTGCCGTCGGTGAGGACGGTGCGAGCGAAACAGACACACCCGAAGTCGACGAGACATAGTTCATCGTAATGATACCTGCCGAGACTGCGGAGAATGTTGCGTTCGCGTTGGTCGGAGTGACCGGCTGGCCGAGCTGGCTGTCAACAAACATCGCGTCGGACGAACGCTGCACCGAGAACTGAATGGTGCGGTTTGATCCGCCAGTAATGTTTGCGAGAACCTTCACGACATGGCTCTGCGTTGAGAGGACGGTAGGATTCGTAGTGAGGTCAAAGGTGACCGTGCGATCTGCCGACATCGACGGCATTGCCGAACCGACCATCACGCCGTCTACATAGAGGCGGAGGTTGGTGACGTATGCCGAGTCAATAGAACCGAGGTTCGTGAACTTGATTGACGAGAGCTTCACCGGATTGGTGGAGACCGCGACGTTCACCTGCCAGACTGGGAAGTCGTTCTGCGGGCTGATTGATGTTGCCGACGGCATCACCGAGCCATTGCTCGTGCCGCTGACATAATCAACACCTGCGAGCGTTGCTGCCGAGACAGTCTGGTAGCCAGAGTTGACTGGGAAGCTGACCGAAGAATCAAGCGTGCCTGTGCTCGTGACCGAGACGAGGCCGACGCCGATCTGCTGGCCGTTCGCCGTGCTCAGGATGTCTGAGCGAACTGCGACGGAGTACGTGCCGCCTGCTGGGACCGTGAAGATCCCTGTAGGTGCGCTGTACGAGAACGCCGAGTTGGAGACACCTGCCGAGTCCGTGATGCGCGTACCGTTGTTGTAGAGGTACACATTTGTCAACGTTGAGTCGTTGGAAACGCCAGTGCGCTTGAACGACAATGCGGTGACATTAATAGGAGCGGAGGTCGGGTTAGAGAAGATGTACTCTCCAAGAACACCGATCGCCTGACCCTGCACGAGGACCGAGCCGGACGGCGAGGATGCTGCGAGCGCGACCTTGAGGCCGGTTCCTGTTCCTGCACCAGTCGTCGTTACACCAGAGCAAGGGAGACCCGTCGTGGAGCTGTATGCGCTCCCCGCGGTGCAACCTGCCTGAGTGCCCGTCGTTCCGGTAGAAGCAGTGCCGCCGGTGAAGGCTGCACGGCTCTTAGCACCGAAGTAGCCGGCTGTCGGCGAGATGCCCATAGCCTTCTGCCATCCTGACACTGCTGTACGCGTCTGGGCACCGAAGTATCCAGTTGCGCCTGCAGGAATGCTCTGGCCTGCTGCGATGAGACCGTTCTGAAGCGCTGTGACGTCTGCGCCGCGCGAGCCGATCGTGAGATCTCTCGTGAAGACGTAGTCCGCCGCGTGTGCTATAGGCGCGAGCGAGAGCATTGAGGTCGCCATTGCGAGACCCGTTGCTACTGCTGCGACCTTTGCCATCGCTTTTGTAGTTACTGTTGTCATAACGATTGTTAATTATTTTAGAAGCACGTAGTAAGTCAATTTGAGTTCGCACACATAAAGCACTTTCACACTATCCCACAGCGCACGGTTTCGACCAGCGCGCCATGGATTAGTTGGCAAGAGTTGAGGTGGTCATTGACCACTATTTCGTTTTCAAAGTACGCCCTTCGGGAACATATAGAGTTCCCGCAAGGACTAGACTCTAGTATATAGCGAATACCACTATTCCCTTGTGCTCACGTGTGGATAACGAGTCAGGAATAACAATGCAAAAGAGACCGTTTCCGGTCTTTTTTTCACCCCTATGCCCTAGTCGCTACCACAGACAGATACTAGCAAAAACGTGCCGCTAAGTCAAAGACGGCATCCAGCCGAGGATCCTAGGCTAGAGAGTAGGTGCTCCAACGGCGTTCTCCCTGCTTTATTACTAGCCCTGAGGAAACAAGAGCGGCAAGTTCGCGCTGAATGGTCTTTTCGGAGACGCCCCGTATAAGCGTGGATATGTCTTTAATGCTAACACTCCCTTTAGCGCGTATAACGGACAAGACTGACTCCTGTCTGTCCTTTATTCCGCCTCCCACGTTTGTTGTGTCCTTTATGTGTCCTTTAGAGCTCGCCCCCTTGCCGTGTGCTCCTTTCGGCCCTGCAGCATGCCGTGTCGGTAGAGCGTGCGCACTCTGCGCCGCCTGCTGTTTGACCGCATTCTTCGCTATGAGCGAAAGTGTCGGTGCATCATCCAGAAAGAGCCGCGGCTCTTCGTATGCGGCTATTTCATGAAGTAAAGCATGGGCCTCGCGGGATATAAGATCGGCGTTCATAACCGAGAGTAGCCCCCCAGTACGCGCTATGGAGAGCACGCTTGAGAGAGTGAGAAGCTCGCGTGAGAGCGCGGTACGGGCGACCGGCGGCGGGAGTATCGCCGCGTCTACCAACCCTATCGCGACGGCATCAATACGGTTGCGGAGCGACGTTGATTCAGCGAACGCCGGTGCGATGAGATGGAGTGCTTTCGCCAGTCGTTCGGCCTTTTTGTATATAAATACTCTGCGTATGTCCTTTTCAAATATATTGTTGAATATGCTTTTTTCTAGGACAAAATCATCATTGGCTGCGCCCTTGCCGCTATTCGCGTTTGTTTGAATCTGGGAACCGTGTCCCTTGTCTGATTGCCAGTGTCTCATACCGTCTAGGACAGTATACGTCTGCCGTCTGACCGCGCAAGAGGAGGAAGGGCGTAAGAGGGTTGAATTAGCCTAGCGGCATGAGCGCTCAATTTCCTTACTCGTAGAACTTAGAAAAACGAGGATACTCTTGTGGTGCGCACCTCCCTGCTCTTCATCCTTTTGCGTAAGGTGATGTTACAATAGACCTATTATTATGAGTCGGAAAAGCAATCAAGCGCGACAAACACGCACGCGAGAAAAGGACGTCAAAGAATACGGGGCGCTTATCCGCTATTCCTCCACGATAGTTCTGCTCGCCGCCGGCGTGCTGTTCACGCTCGCGATATTCGGTGCGGCAGGCCCTGTGGGGACCGCGGTGTTCACGACCAGTTACGCGATCGTCGGCGTCGGCTCCTTCCTCCTACCCTTAGCTCTTATCGCCGTTGGACTCTACGCAGGTTTCGGACGGCCCTCGTTTGAGCCACTCACGACCTCCGGCATTGTTCTGCTGACAGCCTCGGTGCTCGCCTTCGCAGGACTCTTCCCTGGTGCATCGTTCGGCGGCTACACAGGCACGTGGTTCGGGACCATGCTTTCAGGCTTCTTCGGTTTCTGGGGTGCTTTCGTACTGCTCATCGCGACTATAGCGGTCGGTATCGCTATCGTAAGCGATATTGAGGCGCTCGTGGCTCTCATGACCGAAAACGTATCGGAAATCTGGGAACGCTTCCAAGCATCGCGAGCAGCACGGCATGACGGAGAAGAGGACGACGAGGAGGAGTCCTATGAAGAAGACTTCAATGATGTCGTCGGCGTCCCTGAGACTGACGAGGACGCGGCGCAGGACACAGACGAAGCGACGCCTCTTCCGGAACGCGAGCCGACCGTCACTGTGTTTAGCCGAGATACCGGAAACGGTGCTGGCATAGCGAATTTTGACGCCGAGTACAACCCTCCCCCGCTTTCAATACTCGGTGCTGATAAGGGCAAGCCTGGCGTCGGTGATATAAAGGCAAATGCAAACATCATCAAACGCACGTTCCAAAACTTCGGCATCAATCTTGAAATGGACGAGGTATCTGTCGGGCCGACCGTCACGCGCTACGCGGTGAAACCGGCCGAGGGCGTCCGCCTCTCCAAGATCGTCTCGCTCGCCAACAATCTTGAGCTCGCCCTCGCTGCCCACCCCGTACGCATTGAAGCGCCGATCCCTGGCAAGTCGCTGGTCGGTATTGAAGTGCCAAACACCGTTAAAGCGATGGTGGGTCTCGGTGGCCTCCTCTCCTCCCCCGAATGGACAGAGAGTACGAAGCCGCTCCTTTCTGCGCTCGGCCGCGACATCACCGGCACGCCACACTATGCAAACATCGCCAAGATGCCGCACGGGCTCGTGGCCGGTGCGACTGGGTCGGGCAAGTCGGTCGCTATCCACGCCCTCATCACGTCCCTCCTCTATCGGAACGGGCCGAACCAGCTCCGTCTTATCATGATTGACCCGAAACGCGTTGAACTCACGCTCTACAACGGCATTCCCCACCTGCTCACGCCGGTCATCACCGATCCGAAGAAGGCCATCTTCTCGCTCAAGTGGGCCGCGAAAGAAATGGAGCGACGCTACAATATATTGGAACAAAACCACGTGCGCGATATTGATTCGTACCACTCCTCCGTATTTGAGCCAGCGAAGAAGAAAGGCGGTGATGATATCCCCGAAGCGCTCCCCTACATAGTGATATTCATAGACGAGCTCGCCGACATCATGCAGAGCTACCCTCGCGAGCTAGAGGCGTCTATTGTCCGCCTCGCACAAATGAGCCGTGCCGTCGGTATCCACCTCGTCCTTTCTACCCAACGCCCGTCGGTGAACGTCATCACCGGCCTTATTAAGGCGAACGTGCCGACCCGTATGGCGCTCCAAGTCGCAAGCCAGATAGACTCGCGCACCATTTTAGACGGCTCAGGCGCAGAAACCCTGCTTGGCGCAGGCGACATGCTCTATCTCTCAAGCGACATGCAGAAGCCCGTGCGTATCCAGACCGCCTATATCAGCGAGAACGAGGTGAAGAAAGTGGTGAGCTACATCAAGAGTCACAACGCCGGCGACCTCTCTTCCATTGATTTTGGTGGGAACGGCACGAACATACAGTCGTCAGAACCAAACGACGTTATCGGACTCGTGAATGGGAGCTTTGACGATGACGACATAGACGACGATCTCTACGAAGATGCCCGTGCGGCAGTTGAAGAGGCAGGGCGCGCATCCACTTCGTACCTGCAACGTAAACTGAAGATAGGCTATTCGCGTGCTGCGCGACTCATGGACGTACTTGAAGCAAAGGGCGTCATCGGAGCGGCCGACGGCAGTAAGCCGCGCGAGATACTCTCGGCAGCAGGAACGGCCGGCGCGAGTGTGCCTGAAGACGAGGAGGGGTTCTAGCATGACCCGCTCTCTCCTCGCTCTCGTCCTCTTCCTTCTCGTCAGCTACGGCTTCATGGAAGCGTGGCCGCTCCTGCGCGGCCCCTCGCTCCACGTTGTGTCCCCGCGGGACGGCGCCCCCTTTCCAAGCGGTATCGTGAGCGTGCGGGGCACCGCGACGCGTATCGCGATGCTCTCCTTAAACGGCGCACCCATACTCCACGGCGAGGACGGGGCGTTTGAGACGACCCTTACCTTTCCGCGGGGAGGGTCTATACTTACCTTCATAGCCACCGACCGTTTCGGAAGGCGCATTACCACCACGCGTACCATTTTCGTACCCTAGTAAATAATCACCGTATGGCATTCGGAAAACCAAAAAAAGAAAAAGTGCTCAAGACCGTCAGCGCAGCGAGCTCCGATAAAAGCGAGCGGCAGAAATCTATAGACCAAGCACTGAAGGATATCCGTACAAAATTCGGTGATGAAGCCATTTCCACCTACGGTGCGGGCACGCCCCAGAAAATCCCCGCGATACCGACAGGGTCTATCGGTCTTGATGCCGCACTCGGCGTGGGCGGACTTCCCCGCGGTCGCATCATTGAGATATTCGGTCCGGAGTCTTCCGGTAAGACGACGCTCGCGCTTCATGCCATAGCCGAAGCACAGAAGGCTGGCGGTATCGCCGCCTTCGTGGACGCAGAACACGCGCTTGACCCCGAATACGCGCGCCGCATCGGCGTCAAACTCACCGAACTCCTCATCTCACAGCCGGACACGGGCGAACAGGCGCTTGATATTGTGGAGAGTCTCGTTCGGAGCGGCAACGTAGACATCATCGTCGTAGACTCAGTCGCTGCACTGACACCGAAAGACGAGATTGAGGGTGAGATGGGTCAGCAGCACGTGGGCAAACAGGCGCGCCTTATGAGCCAAGCCCTCCGGAAACTTACGGCTATCGCCGCACGCAGTAAGACCATCGTCATCTTCATCAATCAGATACGCATGCAGATCGGTGTCATGTTCGGCAATCCGGAGACGACCCCAGGAGGCAAAGCGCTCAAGTTCTACACTTCAGTGCGATTGGACATACGCCGCATCGCGTCCATAAAGAAGGGTGAGGAAGTGGTCGGAGGACGCGTACGCGTGAAGGTCGTGAAAAACAAGGTCGCCGCGCCCTTTAAGACGACTGAATTTGATCTGCTCTACAACGAGGGTATCAGCCGTGAAGGCGAGCTCCTCGCTCTCGGCGAGAAATACGACCTTGTACAGAAATCAGGTGCGTCCTACAAGATGGGTGACGTGGCACTCGGCCGCGGCTACGACGCCTCTCGCACTTTCCTCCACGACAACAAAGATGTCGCTAAAGAGCTTCTGAAACAGATTAAGGCGAAGCTTGCCGAGAGCTAGCGCGAAGAGGCGAAGATATTAATCGCAAGCCGCACGACTTCGCGTGCGAGGAAAATGAGTGAGCCGAGCGTGAGCACCGTAAGCGCCTGCACGATGATGCGAGTGTGTGCGAACGCAGCGAGATAGAAAGCGAATGCTTGTGTTGGGTCGGCCGGCGCATTCTGGAACACGCGCGCGACCCACACCTCTTTGCCGATGCCCCAGAGAGCGGCGGTAAGCGTGAGTACTGCGAGCACAGCTGTGGAGATGATGAGTTTCAGTATGCGTATGAGGTGCACGCGGCGCATCACGATACGTTCTATGTCGGTTTGGGTATTAGTCATGGCGTTGAGTATCATACACGTGTTTAAACATCTTCTTCGCGCGATGCACGCGCGTCTTTACTGCGGGTATGGAGAGATGCTCTGATTGTGCTATCTCCTCCTGAGTCTTCCCCTCTATAAACTGCAGCCGCAGAAGCCGCGAGGCCGTCTCCGGCAACTTGGAAAGCGCGGCGACCACCTCGTCGCGTATGGAGAGATCTTCAAGGAATTCGGCGCGCGCGTCCGGCAGAGACTCATAGTGCTCCGGCAGAAGCTCCGCCGTCCTCCCCCACTCTTTGCGTTGGGCCGTGTACCGCGTGTACGCAACACGGTTCAGGATGGTATACATCCACGACGCGAAACTCGCGCCTTCCTGCGGTTTGTATTTATCGGCGTAGAGGTACATTTTAGTAAACGCATCCTGCACGGCTTCCTCCGCTTCTTCGGGACTCCGGAGGATAGTGCGGGCGCGGCGCAGGAGCGGCGCCTCGTGACGCCGCACCAACACAGCGAAGAGTTCTGGCTCCGCCTGCGAGCGGGCAAGGATTTCGGCGTCTGAGAGATTGCCGGTGTCTTCCGTCAAGCTTGAAAAAGTCATTATGTCTGCTAGCATACATGAATCCGCCCCAAGCGGTACTTTTTATAACGACACTTATTAGACTTTAGTTTCAGAACCATGGCTGTACTCTCGTATAACGAAATCCTCCCGAAAAAGATTATCAACTACAACGACGCGCCGTATGAGGTGCTGTCGGCGCATATTTTCCGCATGCAAAAGCGCAAACCGGTCAACCAAACGCGCCTGCGCAACATGGTAAATGGGAGCGTGCTTGAGATTTCTTTCCACTCAAGTGAGACGGTAGACGAGGCTGAGACCGACCGCATGGATGCGGTGTATCTCTATAGCAACCAGAACGAAAGCTGGTTTGCCGAAGAGGGCAACCCGAAGAACCGCTTCTCCTTCCCTGCCGAAACAGTGCACGATCAAGTGCAGTGGCTCGCGCCAAATAGTGTTGTGGAGGTACTGACCTACGAGGAGAAGCCGATGACCATCAAGATTCCGGTCAAAGTGGATTTAGAGGTAAAGGATGCCCCACCGGCAGTGAAGGGCAATACCGTATCAGGTGGCACGAAGCTTGTGGAGCTCGTTACCGGAGCGAAAGTGAACGTGCCGCTCTTCATCAATTCGGGCGACATCGTCCGCATCAACACCGACACGGGCGAATACACCGAACGCGTCACGAAGTCCTAATAGATACAAAACAAAAGCCCCGCGAAAAGCGGGGCTTTTGTTTGATTAGCTGTTTATACAGCGATATACGGCATAAGTGCCATATAGCGTGCGCGCTTCACCGCCTGCGTGATTTCGCGCTGCTTGCCGGCAGGGATACCGGTGCGCTTCTTCGCGAGTATCTTCGCATGAGGGTTGGTAAACTGCTTCAAGTACGCAACGTCCTTGTAGTCAATGAATTTCTTGAGCTCTATCTCCTCTCTTTCTGCTTGGTATGCCATGATGAAATGTTTAAAAGTTTAAAACGGTATGTCTTCCGGATTTATCTCCTCGTCGGGATACTTTATCTCGTCAGCGCCAGCTGGAGAAGGCTGTTCGTCGTGCGAGGAAGACTGCCCGCCCGTGGCACCCTTACCACCGTCAGCACCGAACTGGAAGGTATCTACGATGATCTCGGTGCGGTAGTTCTTCTTGCCGCTCTCTTTGTCGTCCCACGTGCGAGTCTGCAAACGCCCCTCCACGTATATCGGGCGACCCTTCTTGCAGTACTGCGCTATGACTTCTGCGGTGCGACCGAAGGCGACAACGTTATGAAACTCGGTCGTCTCTTGCTTCGCGCCACTCTTGTCCTTGAAGGTACGGTTCGTCGCCATGCCGAAATTCGCGACCTGACTGCCGCCCGGAAGCGCCTTGAGCTCAGGGTCGCGAGTGAGATTGCCGTAGAGGAGGACTTTGTTGAGGTACATGATTCTATTATACCGCTACGTTCTCAAGGGCGGCATCAAGTTCGGTGGAGAGAACTTCTTCTGAGCTCGGTTCCAGTTCAGGGGCTTTCGCCATGAGCTCATGCACCTCAAGTGCGTGACGCGCTGCGTCCTTAGTCGTCGTGAGGTCTATGAAGCGGACGATGAGCTTGTTTGCGCCTGCTGCAGATACAACCGCAGCATGGTCGGTAGCCGTCATCTCGTACACGATCCATGCGAAGTATGCGGAGCTGAAATCGCGGCGTCCAGCAACTTCCTGACGGGAAATGGTGTACGCGAGCTGGATCTTCTCCGGCTCAACCTCAGCGATGACTGTACCCTTCCCTGCTATAGTCTCGCGAATAGCCTGATATGCCTTTTTGACCTCCTCTACCGGCAATTCCGGGTCAAGGTGGAAGCCGAGCTCGTATATACGCGGCTCTGCGCCCGTGTCTTCAGTTTCCTCTACGAGGACGTCTTCGTCTTGATTCTTAGCCATAATTCCAGCATCCTAGCACGCCCAAGCTCAAATGCAAAGCCTAGGGATTCGCCTCGGCACCCTAAAGCGCAAACATCCTCCCCGTATTCGCAAGAAGCGCCTCTCGGACGGCCTCTGGGTCTTCGCCGCGTATCTCTGCCAGTTTCGCCACAACGTCAATAACAGCGAGTGGGTCGTTCCGAGTGCCACGGCGACTTACGGGAGCTACATACGGCGCATCGGTCTCGGCAAGCACGTTCGCAAGCGGCACAGCACGAATAACCTCGTCGTAGTCACGAGCAAACGTGATGACTGCGGTAAACGAAACGGTGAAGTCAAGCGCGAGGAATGCCTTGGCTTCGGCGACGCCGCCTGCGAAGAAGTGAATGTCGCCGCGAAGGTTGGGGTGCACTTTCTTCGCTTCGGCAAGGATAGTCGCCACGTCGTGATAGGCGTCTTTCGTCCCTTTTGAAGCACGGACATGGATAATAAGCGGTTTATTCTGCTCCGCAGCAAGAGCGATTTGATCAGCGAAAATAGCCTCCTGCTTCCTCTTCACTTCGTCGGTCACTTCAGTCGGCCGGAAGAAGTCCAAACCGCACTCACCTATCGCAACAACCTTAGGATGCTTAGCGAGTTCGCGATATGCCGAAGCTTCAAACCATTCGTCTGCCTCGTGATTAGGATGCAGGCCGACGGATGCATATAGGTGTTCGTGCATCTGCGCAAGTGCAACCGCTTTCCTTGACGATTCAAGGTCGCAGCCGACAACAATACCCGCGACACCCTGCTCGCGCATCTGTTCAATGAGCGCATCTCTATCGGTATCGTACTGGTCAAACTGCAGGTGGCAGTGCGCGTCTATATAGCGCGGGGTCATATACGAGGGAAAAGATTCTCTGGTTTTTTGTTTTCAAGCACCGCATTCTTTATTGTCTCGCTCGTGCTCGGTACAAACGGGCTGAGGAGTCGTCCTATCCAGTACAACTCAAGCGCGAGTTCAGCTATCAGTAGCTGTCCTTTCTCAGCGTCTTCCTTCACGAGAACGAAGGGCTTCTCATTGGTAATGCGCTCATCAAGCGCGGTAATGCGCGTCCATACCAGATCCATCGCACGATTAAACTCAAACGAGGCAATAGCATCAGCGTACTCTTGTGGGAACGGCGCTGGCTCTGGCCGCGCAATCGGTGCAGAGAGATGTGTCTGCGCAAGCTGCATGATGCGCGCGACAAGATTGCCGAGCCCGTTCGTGAGATGCGCCGTATAGTGGTCGTGGACAGCCGCGAGCGTAAGATCGGAATCCTCAAAGGAGCTCGTGTGCCGCAGCAGCACGTAGCGCAGAGCGTCGGTGCCGTATTTCTCCACGATTTCAAGCGGATTAATGACATTGCCGAGTGATTTGCTCATTTTCTGTCCGCCGCTTGTTATGAACCCCTGAATCAATATCTGTCGCGAGTTCGGAAGTCCTGCAGACATGAGCATCGCCTGCCACATGGCCGATTGCTGGCGCAGGTTGTCTTTCCCGCCGAGCTGGAGTGCGTTCGGCCCGTCTTGTGTGCCCCAGAACTTTTCAAACGTCTGCGTATCTTCAGGCCAACCGAGCGTGGAGACGTAATTGACGAGCGCATCAAACCAGACGTACATAACGTGTTCAGGGTCGCCTGGCACTGCTACACCCCAGGGCATCTTCTCCTTCAGCCGCGAGATACTGAAATCCTGCAAACCGCGCTCTACGAACATCTTCACTTCCCTGAGCCGAAAATCGGGCACAACGAAGTCGGGATGCGCCGCATACAGGTCAAGAAGCCGCTGCTGATACTTTGAGAATGCGAAGAAGTAATTCTCTTCATTGATCAATTCCAGCGCAGTATTCGGGTGAAGCGGGCAACGATCGTTGACCAGCTCAGAATCGGTCTTCTCAAGCTCGCAGCCGACGCAGTACTTTATCTGGTAGTTCTTCTTATAAATATCGCCGTTTGCGGCACACCGTCTCCAGAATTCCTGCGCAGCTGCTTCGTGGTGCGAGTCGGTCGTGCGTATGAAATGAAGTTCGGGATAGAGGCCGAGCTGTTCTTTGAGCAGTCTGAACTTCGCTGCATATTCGTCTACATATTCCTTTGGACTCACCCCTTTCTTGACCGCCTCCTGCCACAACTTCTGCCCGTGTTCATCGGTGCCCGTATTGAAAAACACCTCGTCGCCCTGCAGATGCCACGAGCGCGCGAGTACGTCGGCCTTCAGTATCTCAAGCGCAAACCCGATATGCGGGTCGGCGTTCACGTACGGGAGTGTGGTAGTGATGTATCGGTTCATCGGGTAGGAAGCGCTTTGCGTTTTCGTTTGTCAAAATCGGTGATGAGCTCAAGCAGCACCGCTGCGACCGGTACCGAGAGCAGTACACCGAGGAATCCAGCGAGCGTGTAGCCCGCCACGAGCGCCACGATAACTAGGAGCGGCGGCACACCCACGACCTTCTTCACGATGAGCGGGTAAATGAGATTTGACTCAAACTGGTTCACGACCACGTAGAGGCCGAGCACGATAGCGCCGAGTGGCACGCCGCCGCCTGAATACGCGACGATAACTGCTATCGTCCCCGCGATAAGCGAACCGAAGATGGGTATGATCTCGGCGATTGCCGTGAAGACCGCGAGGAGGAGTGCGTACGGCACGCCTATGATAAGAAGACCGAGGTAGACTAGTATGGCGACAATGACCGAGAGCAGTATCTGCCCTTGCATCCAGAGCCCTATCTTCTTCTGCGCGCGCTTCCAGAGGTCAACAGAATACTCTTCGTACTCAAGTGGCATGACGAGACGGAGGAAATCGTCCACGCCAGTGTCTTGTAGGGCGAAGTAGAACGAGAGCACGATGACGAGCATAAGCGAAACAAGCCCGCCGAAGAAGGCGGCGAGCACCTGCAGTGCACCACCTGAGCCTGCCATGAAGACCGACTGGAGAGAGAACAGCGTCTGCACAAATGACTGGATGTCGCGCGAGCTTCCAACAAGACTTGATGCGTTCGTGAGGCTTGAGAAGGAGTTTGTCGCGTTTAGTGTCTCAAGGTACTGAGGAAGCGCCGAGAGGAACCCGGCGAGGTCGGCGATAATCGGCGGGAAGAAGAAGTAGAGTAGTGCGAAAATGGAACCGAAAACGATGACGTAGACGAGAATCGCGGCAAAGAAGCGTGGTATGCGGCGGCGTATGAGAAATGCTATCTCCGGCTCAATAGCCGAGGCGACGACAATTGCGGTAAATACGAGGAGCGCGAGATCGCGCAAAAGCCAGAAGACGTACGCGCCGACGATGACGAGCAGCGTGGTCACGACCGTTCCGGGGGTTATAGCGACACGGATTTCCTTATCCATACGGGAATCCTAGCACGAAAATAACGGCCGTATATACAGCCGTTATTTTCGTGCTCTTACGCTATCGCCTCCCGAATACGCTTAGCGACCTCGGTGAGGGTAAGGCGCTCTTGTTCGCCCGTATCGCGATGACGAAGCGTCACTGTATCCTTCAAATCCGGATTTTCTCCGAGAGTGTCAAAATCTATCGTGACACAGAACGGCGTGCCGATTTCATCCTGACGACGGTAGCGCTTGCCAATATTGCCGTTGTCGTCCCACGCAATCGCTGGGTGTATCTTCTTCAGCTCTGCACGCACCTCGCGCGCTTTCGCCACGAGCTCCGGCTTATTCTTGAGAAGCGGCGAGACCATCGCTTTCACCGGCGCAATCTTCGGAGAGAGTGCGAGGTAGGTACGCACTTCCCCGCCAAGTTCGTCTTCGCGATACGCGCTTGTAAGTACGGCAAGGATAGTGCGGTCCACGCCCAAGGACGGCTCAATCACGTGCGGTATGAACTTGTCCTTCGTCTCCTCATCAAGATACGAGAGTGACGCACCAGATCCTTTCTCGTGCGCGGAGAGGTCAAAGTCGGTGCGGTACGCGAGCCCCCAGAGCTCCTTGCGACCAAAGGGGTAATCAAATTCAAAATCTATCGTGCGCTTAGAGTAGTGCGCGCGATCGCCGTCGCCCACCTCCAGCTCGTGCACCATGCCGTGCGGGAGGCCGAGCGCCTCTGCGAAGAGGTACATCATCTTGCGCCATTCCTCAAAGGCCTGCTCCCACTCAGACGGTTGTACGAAATACTCCACTTCCATCTGTGAGAGCTCGCGCAGGCGGAATATGAAATCGCGCGGCGCGATCTCGTTCCGAAAAGCTTTCCCTATCTGTGCGATACCGAAGGGCAATCTCGGATGCAGCGAGTCCACGACATTCTTGTAGTTCATGAAAATACCGCCCGCCGTCTCAGGGCGCAGGTACACCGTCGCAGAATCGTCCTCCGCCGCACCCGCGTGCGTCTTGAACATCATGTTGAACTGACGCGCCGCACCAAGCTTCCCGCCGCATTCAGGACACTGCTCCGTATTTTCCAAATGGTCAGCACGGAAACGCCGCTTACACTTCTCACACTCCACGAGCGGGTCAGAGAAACCGGACACGTGACCGCTCGCCTCCCACACTTTCGGATTCATGAGGATCGCGGCATCCACACCGTACATGTCGTCGCGGTCGTCGCGGAACATCTGCAGCCAGAGGCGCTCCACATTTTCTTTGAGCACCACGCCGAGGGGACCGTAGTCAAACGTACCGGCGAGCCCGCCGTATATCTCAGAGCCAGGGAACACGAAGCCGCGCCGTTTTGCGAGCGAGACTATTTTTTCCATGAGATTCATATCCGCCATAGAGTTATACGCTAAGAGTGCGGTAAAAAGCCCTCGGATGCAAGGCATGGGCAAACGGTTTCTGGAGGCGTACGTTGGTACGACGGAAGAAATCGTTGGGACCCATACCGCAGCAGATGCAGGCTTTTTACCGTACGCTCACTGCACGACGCCGCTCGCTGGGGTGTAACCAGCATCCCCCCGCGTCTCGGTCGTCGCAGGGTCGGCGGTAGCACCGATTGAGACTCCGGCGAAACGGTCAAAGCCAGAGAGGGCGGCAGCACTTGTGAGCGGCACCACCCCTCCCTTCTGCGAAGTGGAAGGAGTGAGTGTAACTTGGAAGACGCCCTGCGCACTTGCGCCCTGTGCCACGTCACCGGCCGTCCACGTAATCGTGCGCGACACGCTGTCGTATGAAAATGCTCCCGCTCCCGAAGATTTCCCTACGTACGAGACATAGCTCGGCAGGACCGCCGTC
>JBAYHQ010000013.1:0-22825 GCA_041666065.1 Minisyncoccota bacterium
CTCAATGGTAATTTTGGCACATGGGAATTCAAAGTTATTGAAGACCCGAAGGATGTCTTTGAAATTGTTAAATAGTGCTCAGGTTTATTGAGGAATCGTTTTACCAGACATTATTAGCGACTGATTTAAGAATACATAATGAAGCTGTTTGGCTTCTATAAAGTACACTTCGTGCGGCTTTTCTGGCGTACCACCGATTCCGAACGCAACGAATACGGGAATACCAGATTCTTTTTCGTACGCAAGGTAACGATTCCCTTGTGCGAGATTCCACCATAACCCTAGTTCACCACTTTTCCCCTGTGCCCAGCGACCACGCCATTTGCATTCGATAGAAAACGACTTCCCGGTCTTTTGGTTTCTGAATACAAAATCAGGATGAGCATCCGATTCAACACGGCGGTTTAGAAATTTTGATACATCGCGCGTTCGGTCGTGGATAATGAATTCTGGCTCTGGGAAGAGAGTCGAAACATACTGTTCAAACCGAGTACCTTTCCAGTATGGATTGGTTGCCCAATAAGAGAAATAGGCAACATCAATAAGGGCGAGGATATCCACGATTACCCAAATGTGCCGAGGCAGATGGACCGTCATGATGGGGTTAAATAGAATTCCAATCGCAATACTTACTATTCCAAGAATCGGATACTTGAGTAAGAAGGAAAGGGTGGCGAGCACGAAAAATCCGACCATGATACCTAGTCTTAGAGTGTTGAAGTCAGTAGAGAGACCGAGAGCGGCTATCAGAAGGAGTACACCAGTGATGCCCGCCACGAGTCGTACAAGCACTATTCGTGTCCGAGGGGCTAACATTATTGGAATGATAGCACTGCTGATAGACACTTTGCCCTCCTTTTTATAGTGTCTATCGTGTCTATTGAAGGGTACAGTACCGCCGCCCTATTTAGCCGATCGGAAGTGTGCGAAAACCCTTCAAATCATTGGAAAGCGACCCATACCGGCCCCCATCGACTAAGGGGGAAGGAAGGCCCCCTAAAAACCTTGTAACTCCCTATGGGTACGGGTACAGTACCGACACGGGCAACAAGAAACGAAAACACCCGGCCGTGCGCCGGGTGTTTTCGTTTCTCTGTGTGGAGAGACAGAATCGAACCGGGAAGGGGTCGGGAAACGGGAGTTCCCCGTGGAGGAAGGCAGCGAGCATAGCGAGCGCTGGAAAACCGTGGGTTTCCAGAGAGTTCGATAGCGAAGCGTCCGGCCCCCGCAACAAGGAAATCAAAAGCCGCCCGAAAGGGCGGCTTTTGATTTCGGCTGGCAGATGTTAATTCGCAAAAGATTCCAAGCCAGAATTCCCATGGTCACTCACTCCTGCCGGTGCCTTGCAGGTGTTCGCGGCCTTGCGGCTTGTTGCCCATGCGGCATTGCGCGAAGTCTGCCATGCCTTGCGGGCAGTCTTCTCCGAAGTGCGGAAAGTGCTCCACGCAGCGTTCACTGCGGTGCGGACCTCTTTCGCTGTCGTGCTGCTATATGCGGCTGCGAGCGCCTGCGCACGTGCCGTATAGGCGGCGTTCTCGGCACTCGTGTAGGCAGTCATAGCCGCGCCAAGTGCCGCTTCGCGAGCTGCGACAGCGGCGCCGACGCAGGTTATCTTCGCAGTCGTAGCGGAGGCGCTTGTCGTAGCGGCCGAAGTCGTTGTAGCCTCTTCAGCAAACGCCGGTGCGACCATTGCCGCGAACAGGACGAACGCGAGCACAACAAACATACTTTTCTTCATCATGGGTGTGGTAATTACGGTAAGTAATGGATTCATTCTACCCTATGGAGGGGGAGGGCCTAGGCGAAACCAGGGAAGTAGTCAGACTTGATGTTAAAGCGAGAGACGCCCATGTCGTGGAGCGTTTTCTTAAACGCCTCAACCATGCCATGCGGACCACTGATATAGAACGTGCACTCCTTATAGTCGGGTATCTCGCGCACGATAAGTGCCGCATCAATCGGTCCGCTGTACGTGCCGGCTACCGGCGCAGGCTCGTTGGTAAGCGCGTACACCGTCTTGAGCCCCAGCTCCGTAGCCGCGCGGTCAAAGATGTCTTTGTACGCTATCTCGGCGAAGGTCTTGTTTGAGTACAGGAGGGTGACTGCGCGGGTGTCCTTCGTGTCTATGAGGTACTGCACCATGCTGCGGAAGGGCGTGACGCCGATACCACCGGCGATAAAGACGAGCTTCTTCTTCGCATTGTTCGGCAAGACGAAGTCGCCGGCGACGTGCGAGGCGGAGAGCGTGTCCTGTACCTGCAGAGTGGCGAGCTCTCGCTTGAAACTGCTCATGGGTTCGTAGAACTTCACCCCAAGTCGTACGACGGCCTCGGTCGGTGACGATGCGATAGTGAAGAAGCGGCGATTGCCGCGGTTGTCACTTCTGCGGTGACCGAGCGTCCACTCCATATATTGTCCTGCGCGGAAAGCGATTGGCCGATCCGGTGTGAAGGTAAATTCGTATGTGCTGTCAGCAATCTGGCGTTTCTCTACGAGCGTGAGTAGCGCGCGCCCCTTCGGGCTCACGACATAGACGAAGATGTTGCCGATGAGGAGTGCGAGCTCCGGCGAGAAGTAGAACGAGCCGAGGTGGACGTGCGGCGCGAAGAGCAGGCCGACGATTGAACCATAGACGACGCGCAGTCCGCGGGAGGGAGGCATGGTCAGCGGCTCGGTCAGCATCACGAAGCCGAGGAAGAATATCGCGGAATGGAGGAGGGTGTTCTCCATGGGCGATACGAGGTCTACGCTCGGCGTGGTGAGGGTGATGGCGAGAGATGCGGCGACGAGGAAAGCGATGACGAGGTCTGTCCGACGTATCTTGCGGACGATGAGTAGCCCGCCCACGACCACAAAAGGCAGGAGCGGGAGGTTGCCGCCGACCCACCACGTCGCAGCGTTACCGAGAGCGATCGTGCCGAGCGCCACGCCGAATGCCGCCGGATTGAAGATGTGTTTCCGCCCGATAGCGAAGATATACTTTGACGCCATCGCCCATACCGAGGCGAAGACGAGGAATCCGATACCGCTCGCATCAGTCGGCGCGACTGGTGTGATGATGAGAGCGAGGATAAGGCCGGTGATGTAGACCGATTCTACGTTCGGGTCGGCGCCGAAGACGCGAGCGAAGAGTGTATTGGTGAGCCAAGAGGAGAGCAGAGCGACGATCGCTGAGAACGCGAGATACGCAGGGTTGTAGGGGAGAGCGCCGAAGAGTCCGAAGAGCATCGCGACTGCAAGCAGTGCGACGAGGTAGTACAGCACGAGGCGGTACATCGTTATGGAGTTCAAGAATTTGTCTACGAATGTCATTTATTTTGTTGCAAGCGCCAGAGCTCCTGAGAGGGATTTCTTGAATGCCTCGCTTGTGAAGGTGGCGCCGCTGACGCCGTCTACCTGCGCGCTTTGTGCTGTGATCGCCTCTTGGGTCAGCAGCGGCATCGCCTGATTATTGATGAAACGAGAGTTTTCTTGGGCATCGGCATGGCGCAGGAAGACGACGTCAGCGATCCTGCCGTTTTGTATGACCGCCTGCACCTGCAACATGCCGTAGTACGCGTCTACAACCGGACCAGTGTACGAGCCGTCCGTGTAGCGTCCGGCCATCATCGGCCCGCGCATCATCGGTGACGGTCCTCGCGAGGGTGTTGCGGCTGTCGGCTGACCGGTACCTGAGAGAGTTTGCTGCAGCGCCTCGTTCGCGTTCTTGAACTCTTGCGACGGGGAGGGGAGGGCGCGCTGGCCGTTCAGGTTTTGCCACGCCGCATACACCGCAGATACAAACAGAAGCCCTAGCGAGAGGGTTAGTCGTGCGAGAACCGGCGTTTTCCTGATGCGCGTCATACAAACACTATACCAGCGGCATTATGACGCTGCATCTTCCTTCTCTATAGTGAGCAGCCGCTCATACTTCAGGACGCGCTCCTTCTGACCGAGGCCGCCAGCTTTGAGTCCGTATGCGCCGACGCCGTACGCGAAGTCGGCTATGAATGTGTCAGCGGTCTCGCCGGAGCGATGCGACGCGACCACCTGCCATCCTGCGGCATAGGTCGTCTGCACGGCCAGTATCGCTTCGCGTACCGTACCGATCTGGTTGGGCTTCACGAGCACGGCATTTATGGCCTTCTGCTCTATCGCCGTGTGGATGCGCGCTGGATTCGTGACGGTCAAGTCGTCACCTATGATAAGCAGCTTCTCGCCAAGTGTCGCGGTAAGGCGGGCGAAATCTCCTAGAGCGTCTTCAGCGAATGGGTCTTCAATAGAGAGGAGGGGATACTGAGTGGCGATACTACCGTATAGGGTAGCGAGTTCGTCGGCAGAGTAGGCTTTTCCGAGTAGGTGATACCTGCCGTCGTGATACAACTCGCTTGCGGCAGCGTCTAGTGCGATAGAAGCATGTGGAAATCCCTGTACGAGCTCGGCGAGTACCTCAAAAGGTTCTGCGAGTGTGGCGAAGGTCGGCGCGTACCCGCCTTCGTCGCCCATAGGGACGTTGCCGAGGCGTTCACCGAGTTTCGCGAACGCTTCGCGGGCGACAGGGAGAGCCTCACTCGTTTTTCCTTCAACGACGAGCAGGTACTCCTGAAAAGGAAGTTTGAAGTCGGCATGCGCACCGCCGTTCATGACGTTTACGTAGAGCCGCGGGGCGCTTGGCAGAGTCCCTGCGCGCTTCGCAAGAGCTTTCCAGAGCGGCACGTCTTCTGAAAGAGCGAAGAGCCGAGCCGCAGCGATGGAGACTGAGAGTAGAGCGTTCGCGCCGAGACGCGATTTGTCGGCCGTCCCATCAAGCGCGACGAGGAGCGCGTCAAGCTCGTCGGCGGAGGCGAAGTCGCACCCTTGAAGCGCCGCTCGTATCTCGCCGTTCACGTTCCCGATTGCACGCCCGACGCTCCCATCGGCGTCCCGCAGTTCGCACGCTTCGTGACTGCCGGTGCTTTTCCCCGACGGCACTGATGCTGTTGCGGTACCTGCTCCTGCGGAGAGCGTCGTCTCTATAGTCGCGCGCCCGCGCGTGTCTGCTACCGAGCGGGCGATGACCGTGTCTAATCGCATACGACTAGCGGGAGGTTCGTTCCTCTATCTCCGCGATATGCTCTATGGTCTTCAACACGGAGTCCGGATTGAGTGACATACTCGGAATACCTTCCTTCACGAGGAACTCGGCGAAGTCGGGCAGGTCAGAGGGGCCTTGGCCGCAGATGCCGAGATACTTGCCGCGTGCGGCGCACTTGCGGATGATCATAGAGATGAGTGCGCGGACAGACTCGTCGTTCTCGTTCGCGATGTGTGTCACGATACCGGAGTCGCGGTCCAGACCGAGGGCGAGCTGGGTGAGGTCGTTAGAGCCGATAGACATACCGTCAAAGAGATCAAGGAACTCTTCGGCGAGGAGCACGTTACTCGGTATCTCGCACATCATGTAGACCGGCGTCGTCTTCTCCTTACCCTTCGCAAGCGATTTCGCGACGAGACCGTGCTTTGCCATGATGCCAAGCACAAGCTGGGCCTCCTCGGTCGTGCGGCAGAAGGGGATCATAGGTATAACATTCTCCAGCCCCATCTCCGTGCGGACTTTCACGAGTGCGCGGCACTCAAGCACGAAGGCCTCTCTGAACTTGGCATCATAGTAGCGGGACGCGCCGCGCCAGCCGAGCATCGGATTCTCCTCTTTCGGTTCGTACGCCTCGCCGCCGAGGAGGGTTGCGTATTCGTTGGTCTTGAAGTCGGAGAAACGCACGATAACTGGACGCGGTGCGAACGCCGCGGCTATCTTCGCGATGCCGTATGCGAGATTGTCTACGTAGAAATCAACCGGATTGTTCCATCCGACGGTTTTCTTCGCGATGGCAGCACGCAGTTTCGGTGAGAGTTTCTTGAAATTGAGGATCGCAAGCGGGTGGATACCTATATGCGACGCGATGATGAACTCCTCGCGTGCGAGTCCGACGCCCTGCACTGGCAGGAAGGATTGTTCAAAAGCGATATCCGGTGAGGCGATGTTCACCATTATCTTGGCTTTCGTCGGCGGCAGAGCACCGATAGCGTGTTCGCGCACGGTTACCTTCGCTTGCCCTGCAGTTATCACGCCTGCACTGCCGGTCGTATCCACCGTGACGAGCATCCCGTTCTTGAGCTCGCGGGTAGCGTTTCCCGCTCCTACGACCGCCGGCAGTCCAAGCTCGCGCGAGACTATGGCAGCGTGGGACGTACGTCCACCTTTGTCCGTCACGATCGCGCCGGCCATCTTCATGATCGGTTCCCAGTCAGGGTCGGTCATCGTCGTGACGAGTATCTCGCCCTTCTTGAATTCCCGAATCTGTTTCGGGTCGCGGATCACGTGCACCTTTCCCGTGGCGACCTTTGAGCCGACGGAGATGCCGCGCACGAGCTCCTTACCTGCTCCGGACACTTTGTATTCCGTAATCTTTGAGAAGTCGCGTCCGGCTTGGACGGTTTCGGGGCGCGCTTGCACGAGAAAGAGTTCGCCGGTTATCCCATCTTTCGCCCACTCCATATCCATCGGCGTCCATTTCTTCGCTCGTGCCGAGTAGTGCTCTTCTACGGTTGCGCCCCATGTCGCCATCGTGAGTATCTCGTCGTCGGTTAGTACGAACCGTTCCGTGTCGCGCAGAGGAGTCGCGATGACCTTGGTCTGTTGTACCGCTGAGCGCCCCGATGCATAAATCATTTTCTTCGTATTCGTACCCATCTTTTTCCAGATGATCGGCGACTTCACCTTCCCGATGCGCGACTTGGAGACGAGATACTCGTCTGGCGTCACGTGGCCCTGCACGATCAGCTCGCCAAGACCGTAGGTCGCGTTCACGACGACAACATCGCGGAATCCGCTTTCGGTGTCTACGGTGAACATGATGCCGGAGGCACCCTTGTCGCTTCTGACCATCTTCTGGACGCCCACGGACAGAGCCACTTTCATATGGTCAAAACCGCGGTCGGCACGGTACGAGATAGCGCGGTCGGTAAAGAGGGAGGCCATCGTCCAGACCGCGGCGCGTATGACGTCCTTGGTGCCGCGTATGTTGAGATAGGTCTCCTGTTCGCCGGCGAACGACGCTCCGGGAAGGTCCTCGGCGGTCGCGCTTGAGCGCACCGCCACATCCGTCTCTTTCCCGTACTGCTTCTCCATGCGCTCGTAGGCCTCGCCGATGGCAGAGGCGAGGTCAGCGGGAAGCGGTGTTGCGCGCATTTTCTCGCGGACGAGTTTCCCGCAGCGCGCGAGCTCTTTCAGGTTCTTGGTGTTGAGTCCCTTGAGTGTTTCCTCTATGAACGTATCCAGCCCCGTTTCTTTGAGGTAGTGGTAGTACGCGTCGGCAGTCACCGCGAAGCCGTGCGGTATACGGACACCCTTCGGCTCAAGCTCGCGTATAAGCTCGCCGAGCGAGGCGTTCTTGCCGCCGACTCGTCCGACATCGTCCATGCCAATATCTTTGAACCAGAGAATAAAGGGGTCTTTCATGAGTTACTCTTTTATCGCAATAATAATGTCCGACACATTGCATCCAGTATAGCCTGTGACGACCGCGTCGCCGGTCGTTTCAAAGAAGTCATACGAACGATGCTGTGCAAGATACTCTTCAATTGATGCACCGCACGTTTGTGCATGCATGCGCGTTGCCGTGTCGGCGATCGCTCCCGCATGAGCGGTATTGTCGTGTCCGTCAGAGGCAAGAGGTAGGACAAGCTCGTCTTCGCGTACGTGTGGGAGTGCCGCAAGCGCCATCTCCTGATTGCGTCCGCCCGCACCGTGGCGCGTAGGGAGGGTAACGGTACTCTCTCCGGCGTAGAGCAGAACCGTCTTCGGGGGCATGGTATGGAGCGTCTCGGTGATAGAGCGTCCGAGAGTGTCGGCGTCTCCGGTAAACCGATCGTCCATGATGGTGGCGGCGTACCCGCGCGCTCCGGCCTCGGCCTGCATCGCAGTAAGTGCGTTGCGGTTGGCGAGGAAGAGTACGTTGGTGACACGCTCAAAATATTTCTCTTCCTTCGGTGTCTCAATCAGCTTCACTGCCGTGTCTATGCCGTAGCGCGCAAGTACGTGCTCGGCATCGGCGACGGTGGAATCGTCTCGGACGGTCGGTCCGGAAGCGATGTAGGCTAGGTCGTCACCCGGCACATCAGAGACGAGGAGGGAAAGCACTTCGGCGGGGTAGGCGGCCTTCGCGAGGCCGCCGCCGCGTGCGGGCGAGGTGTGCTTACGCACTGTGTTGATGTCCTGTATAGTCGCTCCTTGCAGAGTAAGTTCGGTGAAGAAGGCGCTCTCGGTTTCGCAGTCCATGGGCGCTTCGGTCTGACAGAGGAGTGTGGAGCCGCCGCCGGAGATAAGCATGAGCACCAAGTCGTCCTCGCGGCATGCAGAGAGAAGGGTAAGGATGCGCTTCGTCGCGCGCTCGTTCGCCTCGCTCGGCAGAGGGTGCGTGCCGGCGTACGCTTCAATCGTCTGGACATGCAGCGTGTCCGGCGAAGACACGTCAAGCGCTATGCCGCCCGTCAGTCGCTCGCCGAGTATCCGCTCTACTGCCTCTGCCGCCGCAAAGGAGCATTTACCCACGCCAATGAAAAAAACCCGCCGTCCGGCGAGCTCGTAGGTCATGTCTTTGAATCGGAGTCGGTCGCCGTCAATCGTGAGGTCTCGCACGAGCGCTGCGCCGGTGTTGAGTGCAGCGTAACCAGCTTCGGCGATGGACAGTGCGTCAAGACGAATCTTGTTTGTGGCAAGCGTCTCAGAGTTCCGTATGACCCGTTCCATTTCGTATCACTATAGCAGACGGATACTGGTGTTAGGCAGTTGGTTCGGTAGCTGGGATGATCCAATCGCGGAGCAATTCGTTGAACTCGGCAAGGCGATCTTCAAAGCCGATACGGACGAGGTGAAGGAAAGTGCGGTATTCCGGCGTGTATTCGTAGTGGCCGCGTATCTCGCCGTCGGTAAAGATACGGATGTGGTACTGGTTCTTGAAATCAACGGTGCGACGCAGGCTGACAACCTCGTCGGCATCCCTCCATGCTATGAAATGATTGCCGAATCCTTGCGAGACGAGGTACGTGGTAATCTCCTGCACGGAATACTCTGGGCGAATCGTACCAATAAGGAAATCTTGCCGACCAGTCTCTACCATCTCAGGGACGACGCGTCGCGCAAGGAGCTCCCCGATGCCGATTTTATAAAAGACTTCACGCAGGGGAGGGTGAAAGGGCGTGTAGAACATCCAGAACCAATATTTCACTCTTTCGCGGGGTGTGGTGGGGTACACCATGCGCGAGCGGGGCAGGTCGCGCACCCAATCTTCTCTTGGGGAGAACGCAGAGGCAAATGCGTTACGCAGTCTTGGCATGTCTGAGAGAACGGCAGAAGCGGCGCAGATAGGGCTTCGCGAAGCGATCAAGACCCCAGTCGCCGGCGACGTGGTGCGCACGCATGATGCCAAGTGCGAGCACGAGCATGATCGGGTTGACACTTACCGTGCCGGCGAGCAGGAAGTTCAAGTTCATGAAGAAACCGAAGAAGGCGGCCACGCCGGTGCAGAGGCCGACGATAAGGCCGAGCCCTATCGCCATCTCGCCAAGCGTGACCGCGTGCGACCATGCCTGTACGTGGGGCAGCACGGCGTTCTGGAGGAAGGATGCGTACCACATCTGTACGTCTGGATGAGCGCCGCCGGTCTTGCCGAGGGCGCCCTGTACGAACCCGCTTAGGGCCGCGCCAGCGTCGCTTCCGAACCACGCGGGGTTGATGAGCTTCTCGTAGCCAGCGATGAGCCACTCGTAGCCGAGGTAGAGGCGGACGACGAGCCAGAGCGGTGCGCTCGCCTTGCTCTCCGTAAGGTAGTGGGTAAGGAAAGACTGTCGGACAGTATATTCGTTCATGTCTCTATTCTAGAACAGTTGGTATAAAATGAAAGCGCTGCAGATGCGTACTTATATATGAAAGAAACAAGAATACTCATGGGCATGCCCGTTGAGATAGAGATTGGGGGCGACGCCGCTAGAAAGACGTTATCGGCGGCATTTTCGTATCTGGCGGCGGTTGAGGACCGCTTCAGCGTGTACAGAGCCGACAGTGAGATATCGCGCATCAATCGCGGCGAAATCGCACCCGCCGAGATGAGCCGAGAAATGAATGAGGTTTTCGCGCTCGCCGAGAAGACGAAGGCAGAAACGAATGGGTATTTTGATATACGGAAGCCGGACGGGAGCCTTGACCCCTCCGGCATCGTAAAGGGCTGGGCTATTAAAAATACTGCCGCGCTTATCCGTAGTGCGGGTTACGAGAACTACTTTGTGAACGCTGGTGGGGATATCGCTATGCGTGGCAAGAACGCGAAGGGCGAAGAGTGGAGTGTGGGCATCAGGAACCCCTTCAATATTCACGAGATAGTGAAGGTCGTGTACCCGCGAGGGGAGGGTATCGCGACGTCCGGTTCATACATACGGGGCGACCACATCTACAACCCGCATGCGCCTACGGAGGAGCTGCACGATATCGTGAGTATCACGATCATCGGCCCTGACGTACTTGAGGCGGACCGCTTCGCGACGGCGGCATTTGCGATGGGGAAGGGCGGCATCGCGTTTATTGAGCGTCTCTCAGGTTTTGAGGGCTACGCTATCGCCAAGGACGGCACGGCCACTCTGACGAGTGGCTTCGGCGCGTACACGCTATAGGATAGACTTGTGCTATGAAGACCGAATTTGAGGCGACATTTCTTAATGTTCAGAAAGATACTGTTCGTGAGAAGTTGAAGAGCGTCGGAGCTACCTTGGTGCGCCCTGAGTATACACAGCGGCGCGTGAACTTTGATCTGCAGAGTTTCGGAAGAGATTTCTGGGAATGGGCGCGTGTTCGTGACGAGGGGGATAAGGTCACGATGGCATACAAAAATATTCCGCCCGACTCATCAATTGATCAGCAGAAAGAAATTGAATTTGAGATTTCCGATATGGATGCCGGTATTGAATTCCTGAAAACGCTTGGTGCGCGCATGACAAATTACTCCGAGACGTTACGCGAGCGTTGGGAGCTTGACGGTGCTGAGATAGATATTGATACGTGGCCGTATCTTGAGCCGTACGTGGAGATTGAGGCGGATAGTGAAGAGAAAGTCCGGTCCGTAGTCAAGACGCTCGGCTATGAGTGGCAGGACGCGAAGTTCTGCGGCGCAGGGAAGATCTACGAGCTGGTCTATGGGATTCACCCTGATAAGTTATCTAAGGACACGGTTCTGAGGCTGACCTTTGAAGACCCGAATCCTTTCTTGGTTAGGAGCAGCAGACAGGAAGCGCCCCCTGTCTGACGATGCCTCCGAAGTGACAACTTTTCTCAAAAATGTACATAGATGCTAGACTTGTGAAATGAAGAAGATGCGAATCCTCCCGAAGCTTCAGCAAGGAGATACCGTTGCAATAGTATCGCCGTCGTTTGCAGCTCCTGGGAAATGGCCGCAGGTATACGAGCTTGGGCTCAAGAACGTGCGCGAAGTGTTCGGGCTTGAGCCGACCGAATTTCCCACGACCAAGAAGATAGGAGCGTCGGGAGAGGAGCGGGGGAAAGACCTTGTTGCAGCATTTGATCAGGCGCAGGTGCGGGCGGTCATCGCCTCGCTTGGTGGAAGCGATCAGGTTACGTACATAAAAAACCTTCCACCTGAACCATTCGCGAACAATCCGAAACCGTTTTTCGGCTTCAGCGACAACACCCACTTCGCGAACTTCCTCTGGTTGCAGGGTATCCCATCGTTTTATGGCGGGGCATTGTTTATACAGTTTGCGTACCAAAAGGTGGAAGCGTTTACGAAAAAATATCTGAGCTACGCCCTCTTTGAGTCGGGCGAACGCGAACTTGAATCAAGCCCGGTGTACAGCGATATTGATCTTGATTGGAATGATCCTGAGAACCTAGGGAAGGAGCGCGTGTATGAGCCGAGCGACGGGTGGCAGTGGGCCGGCACCGAAAGTGCCGAGGGTATCTCATGGGGAGGATGTATTGAATCCATTGACGACATTCTTCGGCACAATATACCGATACCCTCGCTTGAGGATTTTGAGAACATCATTTTGTTTACCGAATCGTCGGAAGAAATCCCTACTGCCGAGTATGTGTCTCGCGTATACCGCGCACTCGGCGAGCGCGGCATTTTACAGCGGGTACGCGGCATCATCGTCGGACGTCCGAAAGCATGGCGATTTGATAACCAAAAGACTTCAGAAGAGAAGAGGCAATACCGTGCGGCACAACGCGAAGCGATCCTTCAGGTAGTCCGACAGTACAACAAAACGGTTACCGTCGTACAGGATCTTGATATTGGACATACGAACCCGCAGATAGCGTTGCCGTACGGTGGGCGCATAAGGATAGACGCGAAGGAAAAAAGGATTTTTGCGGATTTCTAATTCGCGTGCCTAGTTTGATTTAAATCCTTAGGGCGGGTATCTTTCTGGCAGATTGTTACCAAGGAGACCCGATCATGATCCCGTTCGCAACGAGCGAATACTTCGCTCATGCACTGTGTCTTAAGCCGGAGGAAGAGCTACACCGCGCGAGAATGTCCGAGTGGCTGCCGCAGCATATCATTGACTGCCACGCTCACTCTGGCTTAGAGCAACACGTGCTATCGGTGAGCACGGCCGCGCTTGGGCATATGCTCTCAACATTCCCGTATTTCAGTATTGACGAGTCAGTCCGTCTGCGGGCACTGTTTTTCCCCAAGAAGAACGTGCGCTCGCTACGGTTCGCGAAGACGTTCCGAGGCATTGACCACCGTGCCGCGAACGACTACCTTCTTCTCAATAGTCCACCGGAAGATCGTGTCGCTGTGTTCGGCCTTCCTGAAGATATTGGGTATACCTGTAAGCTGCTGCGGCATCCGCGGACCTCAGCCCTGAAGATGTACTGGTCGTACGTGGACCCTCCGGCGCAGAAGATCTACGACTTCTTTCCGAGGGAGGTGCTTGAGGAGGCGCAGTCTGTCGGTGTGCCGATCATCTTGCATCTCCCGCGCATGATCGTGCATTCTCTTGATGACTTGCTCCGGCTTGTCGCAGATTTCCCAAGATTGCGAATCAGTATCGCGCACCTTGGGCTGTCCAAGATGGTCGTAGCGGGTCTCGCAGAAGCGTATGCAAAAATCGCCCGCTACGAGAACGTCGTCATGGATACGTCGCTCAACCCCTCAAGCGATGTCGTTGAGCTCGCGCTATGTTCTTTGGGTCGTAATCGCGTCCTGTTCGGCTCTGATGAACCGCTGAACCTCATCCGTTCAGTCGCGTTTCTTCATCCGGAGAAGGGGCAGCGCATTGCAACCGACTATCGCTATCATTGGGTTGATCCGGCTGAGTATGCCTCGTACGGGCACCTCGCAGCGAAGGCCACTCACGCGCATTGGCAATGCCTCCAAGCGATACGGGTCGCTGTGGCGCGATTCCCCAAAGGGACACAGACGATGCTCAAGGAACGGGTGTTTTGCAGCAATGCGTCAGACTTCTTTGGTTTCTGACGAAGATCCCGACAGTAATCTTGAAAGGTCATCCTGCGGGACGACCTTTCTTTTTATAGGAACGGACAAGTAATAAAAAAACGGCCTAGGCATTGCGCCTAGGCCGTTGTCTTTCCCTTATGGGGTCAGACGATTTGGACCTCGGTAGAGGTACGTAACTTCGCGAACCGAACTGCGGCCGAGCAGGATCATGAGCAGCCGAGTGAGACCGACGCCCATGCCGCCGTGCGGCGGACAGCCGAAGCGGAAGAAGTTCAGGTAGTCTCGGATGCTGTCCAAGTCAATCCCTTTCTCTTCAGCTTGCCGCGTGAGTATCTCATGCCGATGCTCTCGCTGAGCGCCCGTCGTCACCTCAAGCCCCTTCCAGAGGAGGTCAAAGCTCTTGGTGGTTTCCGGATCGCCCTCCTTTCGCATGTGATAGAACGGCCGCACGCTAACCGGATAGTCCGTGACGAACACGAACTCGTTACCGGTCGTCTCAAGGATATGTCGCGCAAGCATACGTTCGCCTTCGGGGTCCAAGTCCTCCTTGTGGGAGATGAAGTGGCCCTGTGTGGCGAGTATGCCGCGCGCTTCTTCCAGCGAGATGCGGGGGAACGGGACCGTTGGCACGGCCACTTTCACCCCGAACACGGCTTCAATCTCCAAACCGTATTCGCCCGCGACACGCGAGATAGCGTACAACAGCCACGCTTCCTCAAGCCGCATGAGTTCCTCGTGCGAGTCAATCCACGAGACCTCCATGTCAACGGAGGTAAACTCCGTGTCGTGGCGCGTCGTGAACGACGGGTTCGCGCGGAACACCGGCCCGATCTCAAAGATGCGGTCAAAGCCAGCCGCCATCGCCATCTGTTTGTAGAACTGCGGCGACTGGGCGAGACAGGCTTGCTTCCCGAAGTAGGGGACCGTAAACAGTTCGGAACCGGACTCGGTCGCGGCAGGCGTCAGCTTCGGGGAATGGATCTCCAAGAAGCCGTTGCTTTTCCAGAATTCGCGCATGGCTTGCTCAAGCAAGGTTTGCACCTTGAAGATGAGTAGGTTTTCGGGCCGCCGGAGCGACAGATACCGCCAGTCGAGCTGTTTTTCGAGCGAGGATTCCGAGTCAATTGGAAGCGGAGTTTCCGCCGCCGATACAACGTGGAAAGCCCTGACAGGGATTTCAACGCCACCCAATTTGACTTGGGCATCAACGACGAGTGGTCCGATAACTTCGACTGCGGAACCCTGGGTGACGCTTTCAAGGACGAGAGTCAGGGACACATCGCCTTCGCGCTTGTCGTGCACTACTTGCACTAAGCCGGTGTGGTCGCGGACTGTGAGGAATACCATGCGCTTTTGGTTGCGCACCGCCTCAACAAATCCTTTGATCAGCACCTCTCCTCCCGGAATGGGAGTCATAAAGGGAAGCTGGTTGATAAGAGTACGTTTCATGATGTTTCTCCGTAGGACATTGGGACAGTTGGACCGCATCAGACGCTCAGGGGTATACCCGTCTGCGAAAGATGCGCGGAAATGGGATCGCATCACGGACATGCGGGATATTGAGCAGCCAGCGGACCATCCGCTCAACGCCCATACCGAATGCCGTGTGCGGAACGCACCCCATTTGATGCACTTCACGGACCCATTCATAACGTGGGTCTTGCAGCTTCCCCTTCTCGGCAAGTCGTTCGTCGAGCATGGTGAGGTCGTGGATCTTCTCGGCAACGCCGAGTAATTCACCGTAACCGTTGCTAGCGATCAGGTCGGCGACACGCGTGATGCGTGTGTCGGTCGGATCAATGCAGTACGGGAACGGTTCCACAACGCGCGGTATGCCCGTGACCCAGAAAGGCGTTGACGGGAAGAGCTCGGAGAGCTTCTTCTCTTCGGCGCCGCCGAGACCTTTCCCGAATGCGATGTCAAACCCGTGTTTCGCGAGGTAGCTGACCGCGTCCTCGTATGAGATACGGGGGAAGGGGGTTCGCATGCCGTCCAGACACATGGGTTTGCCGAGAGTCTTCGCCGTGTTGGGGCTTTTCTCCCAGCACGCATTCGTCAGGTGAGCGATGAGGCTCTCCACGAGGCGGATGATGTCTTCAAGGTCGGTGAACGCTATTTCCGCCTTGATATGGTGATATTCCATGAGGTGCCGCGGGCTCCGTGACTCTTCGCCGCGGAAACTCGGTCCCATGTTGTACACGCGTTCAAAGGCTTGCACCGCCGCTTCAAGGTAGTACCCGACGCATTGGGTCATGAAGATGTGCTCGCCGCCGATATCCACGCCGACGGCTGAACCGTCGTCGTAGAGCGGGACTGGCGTAAGGATCGGCGCGTCAATCGCCAAGAACTGACGATCTTCAAACCAGCGCCGAACTTCCGACATCATGAGGCTGCGGAACTTGAGGATCTCCATGATCTTTGGGTTCCGCAGATACAGGTGACGGTTGCTGAGCAGCTGGTCGGCCAGGCTCGGATCGAATATGTCGAAGTCGCCGCGCGGTTGCGGAGAAATCTGCAGATCCGCCGGATTGACCACCCCGATGTTCCCAGCGACGATTTCGCGCGGCTTGTTCGGGTGGGACACGACAGCACCGGTTATCTCGATTGCGGACTCAAGCGGTATACGCCCGATCGCATCGAAGTACTCGGCGGGGAAGGCTTTCTTCTCAACGACGACCTGAATCTGGCCGGTTGAATCCACCACGTCGAGGAAACAGATGCCGCCGCTATGCCGTCTTGCTTTCAGCCAGCAGGGCAATACCACGGCAACTCCTGCAGGCAACGCATGCAGGTCAGACACGAATATTTTCTTCATCACAGCTCCTTCTAAGGACAGTTGGACAGGGGAACAGAGGAGGAATGGCTTGCAGTAAGTTCGCGAATTTTCAAGGAACTTGGCTGCAAAACAGCCGGTGGAAATATACAATAAACTGGACATTCTGTACATAGGACGGGCGAGCACCGCACATTTCCCGTCTAGGGAGTTTTTCGTGAGGCCGCAGCCTTATTTAGTAGTACACTTAGAGTACATGATGCCGCTTGATCGGAACGAGAGCTACTGGCTGCTGGATGAGGAGCTTGTGGGTGCGGTGCACTCGCCAGAGGCACGCGAACTTTCCACCTACCCAGACTATGGCGAACTGAAGGAGGCGCTTGCCGCGTATGCGGGCGTTACTCCCGAACAAATCTTCGCCGCTCCTGGCTCCGCTTCAGCGATAGAGCACATCGCCCGCGCGTACGCGGGCGATGGTGCTGACGTGCTTCTACCCGTGCCGACCTTCTACGGTTACGAAACGATACTTGAGTATGTCGGGGCGAAGACGATACCTATTGTGTATGAAGAACGGAACGGCCAGTTCGTATTCCCGCTCGCTAAGACGCTTGAGGCGCTTGCGAGCAGCTCAGCTAAGGTGCTCTTTCTCTGCCACCCGAACAATCCGCTTGGATGCCCGCTTACAAGCACAGACATCGCAGCACTGGTTGCGGCCACGAAGGGGAGCGAGACCGTGCTCGCTGTTGATGAAGCCTATTTTGAGTTCTCCGCAGGCGCATCATTCCTGCCGTATCTCACCGAACTGCCGAATCTCATCCTCCTCCGATCGCTTTCCAAATCTTTCGGGCTTGCGGGTGCTCGCGTGGGCTACGCGATCGCTGCGCCGGAGGTTGTGAAGAAGTTGGAGAGCATCATGATTCCTTGGGCGATAGCGCATCAAAGTACAGTCGCTGCACTCGCCCTCCTCAATCGCGCGGATGCGGTGAAGTCGCGCCGTGCAATCTTCATCTCGGCACGCGAGCATCTCATAGAGTCGCTCCGTATGATTCCGGGTGTTGTCGTGTATCCGTCTGAGACGAACTTCGTGCTTATCCGCGTAGGTGATGCCGCTCGTGTACGCACAATGCTTCTCGCAGAGGGTATCCGCGTCGCGAGCGGGGAATCAATGAGTGATGTCGGAGACGCGAAGGCGCTTCTCGCCAACACGCTCCGCATCGTCGTCCCCGCCCCAGAATCCGAAGCGTTCTTCATACAGGCGCTCCAGAAAGCAGTTCTTTAATTGCGTTTTATGGTAAAATGTCCCCACATCATATGAGCGCGCTTGAACGCCCAGAGATACTGAAAACCGAGGCGGAAGTCGCGCAACTGCGGGATACGCATCAGGAGCTCGTGGAGGTGGACGCATTTGAGCGTCAGCTGAAAGAACTTTTTTTCATAGAGAATCACGCCTTCATCGGCACGCCGAAGGAGGAGGCGTATGCCACTGACGAGTTCAAGGCGTACGTGGCGGCAAAGGCGAGCGCACACGTCTACGTCTATTTCCCGTGGATCAACACGCTCGTGAAGACTGTCGGCGCCGACGACTACTATGCGCTCAAGACGAACCGCAATCAGGACCTTATCACCGCCGCAGAGCAGAAGAAGCTCCGCGATTACAAGGTGGCAGTGCTTGGGATGAGTGTCGGCTCCAACATCGCCTTCGTGCTTACGCAGGCTGGCATCAGTAATAGCATCATCCTCGCTGACTTTGACGAGCTGGATACCACAAACCTCAACCGTATTCTCGCCGGCGTGCACGAAGTGGGACTTAACAAGACCGTCGTTGCCGCGCACCGCATCTACGAGGACAATCCATTTGCAGAGGTGACAACCCTCCCTGAGGGGGTGGATGAGAGTAATCTTGAAGAGCTCATCAAGGCGGGTCGCGTGGACTGCATCGTGGAAGAGATAGACGATCTGCCGTTCAAGATCCACGCACGGCTTCTCGCGATGAAATATAAGATACCGGTTGTGATGGTGACCGATAACGGCGACGGCGTGGTGCTCCATGTTGAGCGGTATGACCTTGGTCACGACAAGATATGGGGCAAGCCGCATTCTTACTATGAGGAGAAACTCGCCGAAGGGCCGATGACAAGAGAGAAAGCGGGCGGCATCATCATGGGCGACGTTGTCGGCGGCGTGCACCGAGTAGACCCGAACATGATCGCCTCGGTACAGCGCGTGCTCGCGCGCGAGCTCGTCTCGTGGAGTCAGCTCGGCTCAGCGGCCATACTCGGCGCGGTCGTCGCAACCTATGCTGTTAAGAAGATCGCACTTCGCGAGGCAGGAGATAAGGATATTCGCATGTGGGTGAGCCCTGAGAGCGTGGAGCTCGGCTCGCATGCCGCCTAAGCACACTATGAAATCGCTCACATCGGGACTTCGCACGCTTGAGATCCCGCCGACGCTTCGCAACATAGAACGTCTGGAGAAGAGTCTGCGGAGTGACGAAGCGCGCCTCTGGGAGAAGCGGGGAGAGAAGCAGGCGCTCGCCCTGTTCCATGCGATGGCCGAGCGTGTGCCGGCATATAAGGATGTACTCAAGAAAAATCGCATTAATCCCGATTCCGTCAGCTCTATACAGGACTTCACCAAGCTCCCGCTCATAGACAAACAGAATTATCTGCGTGCCTATCCGCTTGCGGACCTTTGTTGGGACGGCGAGTTCTCCGAGCGTGCCTGGACGGTGTGTACTACCTCCGGCTCTACCGGCGAGCCCTTCTATTTCCCGCACGGCGTGGGACAGGACGCGCAGTATGCGCTTCTTGCTGAGCTCTATCTGCGCGCCAATTTTCAGATACACAAGAAGCGTACGCTCTACATCAACGGTTTCCCGATGGGGGCGTGGATCGGCGGCGTGTTCACCTATAAGGCGGTGACGATGCTCGCGGAGCGCGGCACCTATCCGCTCAGCATCATCAATCCGGGCATCAACAAGATAGAGATTATCAAAGCGGTCAAGAAGCTCGGCGGCGACTTTGACCAGATCATCATCGGCAGTTACGGTCCCTTCCTCAAAGACACGCTTGATGACGGCATCCACGAGGGTGTGGATTGGAAAAAATACAACCTCGGTTTCATTTTCTCAGCCGAGGGATTCTCGGAGGGCTTTCGTGACTACGTGCTTGAGACAGCGGGGAAGAAGGACGATCTTGCGGCGACACTGAATCACTATGGCACCGTAGACCTAGGGACCATGTCGTACGAGACGCCGCTCGCTATCCTCGCGAGGCGCGAGGCGCTCGCGCACCCCGATCTCTATCAGAAGCTTTTTGATGATTCTATCCGCGTCCCGACCTTGACGCAGTATCTGCCAAACCTCTTCTACTTTGAAGAGGTCGCCGGTACGCTTGCGTGTTCGGCCGCTGCCGGCCTGCCGCTCGTACGGTATGACCTGAAGGATGTCGGCGGTGTGTACCGGTACGACGAGATGCTTGATGCGTACCGCGCGACAGGCATTGATCTCGAAAAGGATCTCGCAACGAAGGGCCTCGCACATACGGGATGGAAACTGCCGTTCGTGTATGTGTATGAGCGGAACGATTTCTCGGTGAGCTTCCACGCATTCCAGATATATCCAGCGACCATACGGCGTGCGTTTGAACACTCCTCGCTTGACGCGAAGATAACGGGGAAGTTCGCGATGCGCGTTGAATATGATCAGGACCAGAACCAGCAGTTTGAGATAAACCTAGAGCTTAAGAAAGATGTGCCGCCGACCGATGCCCTCAAGGAAGAGATCACGAGGCTCGTGACCGACCAGTTGCTCAAAGAAAGTTCCGAGTACCGCGAGACGTATCGCATGAAGGGGCAGCGCGTGCTCCCGCATATCGTCTTCTGGCAGTATGAGCACGAACGCTTCTTCCGTCCTGGCATCAAGCAGAAGTGGGTGCTCCGCTGATATATGATTCCAAACGATACCCTCGTCTCCTTACTCAAAGACGCGTGCCGTGCGCCATCGGGCGACAATGTCCAGCCGTGGCGTTTCCGATATGACGGTTCCTCTCTCTCCCTCTACAACATCCCAGGCATCCATAACCCGCATCTCGATTTTGATGAGCGCGGTGCGTATATCGCGCATGGCGCGCTTATAGAGAACCTCTGCATCGCGGCGCCGCATTACGGATACGCAGCGGCAGTGACACTCTTCCCAGACGCGACCGACGAACACTTGGTAGCGCAGTTTCGCTTCTCGCCCCAGACGCAAAATGACGATCCGCTCTATGCGGCGATAGCGACGCGCGCTACCAATCGTCATCCGTATAAGGAAGATGCCATTGCCCAAGAGACATTCTCCGCACTCGCCGCTTCAGTTGAGCAGATCCCCGATGTACGGCTGGTGCTGGTGACTGGTCGGAATGAGCGAGTCGCGCTTGCGCGAGCGGTGAGCCGCGCGGAAGTGGTGGTCCTAGATCACAAGCCCATCGCGGACCACTTTTTCGCAGACATAGTGTGGACCCTTGAGGAGGAAAAGCGCAAGAAGTCCGGCTTCTTCGTACGGTCGCTTGAGTTCAATCCTCTACAGACATTCGTGTTCTGGCTCGCGAGTAAACCGCGCATGATGCAGTTTTTCCGCATGCTCAGCCTGCCGAGGTTTATTGCCGATCAGGACGCGAAGCTCTATGCTACTGGCGCCGTAACGGGGGGTATGTTCCTCAAGGACGAGTCGCGGGAGAGTTTCATCGCGGCTGGCCGCGCGCTTGAGCGCCTCTGGCTCACGGCGACGGAGCACCATCTCGGTTTCCAGCCGCTCATCGGCATGAGTTTCATCGCATACAAATCAGAGACGGGGCGCAGTGTGTTGCCGAGTCTGCTCGCGAGGGAGATGCACACGGCACTCGCGAGTGCGAAGCAGGTACTCGGTGGCGGTAAAGAAGAGATGCTCGCGATCCTCTTTCGTACCGGTGTCGCACCCGCTCCCTCTACGTATTCTTCGCGCAAAGAGCCGGAGGTAGATTTCGTGTGAGTAGTCGCTCGTTTCGAGTGTTGCTAGGTTAGAATACGTGTATGGAGATACTTGCGAATCTCGACCTACTCTCGGTCGGCATTGTCGTTGCAGCAACCGGCGTGCTCGGCTTCACCGTTTATTTTCATAACCGAGAGAGCATCACCAATAAAGCTTTCCTCCTCTTCTCTGTCATCACCGCGTTCTGGGGGATCGTTACCTATGCTGAGTATCACGCCGCACCGGGTATCGGGATCTGGCTTCTCCGCGTCTCGCTCTTCCTTGCCGTGTGGCAGGCGTACTCGCTCTTCCTCTTTTTCTCCGTATTTCCGGAACATACTCATGCGTTTCGTGTTACGCATCGTTTCCTCCTTATTCCGATCGTGACGACCACATCAATTCTGACGCTCACGCCGTATGTGTTAGACCATATCACCGAGATCGGTTCGGACGGGACCATCACGGCTATCGCGAATGGGCCGGCGATCCCGATATTCGGCATGGTTTCTGTCGTGCTCGTCGTGTGGGGGCTCATCATCTTTTTCCGCAAGATGCATCAGGCGAAAGAGGCCGAGCAACGCCCGTACGCCGAGATCCAGATCGGCACATTTTTTACATTTGCGCTCATCATCGCATTCAATTTCATCCTGCCGGCATTTCTTAATGATGCGCGTTTTGTGACGTACGGTTCGGTATTCGTATTCCCCTTCGTGGCGTTTGCCGCATATGCCATCTTGCGAGAGAAACTCTTTAATATCAAAGTCATCGCGACATCGTCGCTCGTCTTTGTCCTCTCTATCGTCTCCTTCGGGGAAATCATCTTCTCTGACACGTTCTCGCTGGTACTCTTTCGCACAAGCGTGTTCGTGCTGGTGCTTATCTTCGGCATCAATCTTATCCGCGGGGTCCTGCGAGAAGTTGAGCAGCGCGAGAAGATACAGAAGCTTGCGGAGGAGCTAGAAGCGACGAATGCCCGACAGGAAGGGCTCATCCACTTCATCGGGCACGAGGTGAAGGGATTCCTCACCAAGGCTGAGGGCGCATTCGCAGCGCTCACTGACGGTGACTTCGGGCAGTTGCCAGAGGAGCTCAAACCGTTCGTCGCGCACTCGCTCGCTGAGACGCGCCAAGGCGTGGATTCGGTATCTACTATTCTGAAAGCTGCAAACTTAAAGAAGGGCACAGTCGCGTATACGAAAGAACCGTTTGACCTGAAAGCGCTTGCGGCTGAAGCGGTAGAAAAAGCGAAGCTACTCGCTGGGCAGAAGGGCCTTACACTCACCTTTACGGCAGACGACGCATCGTATCAGATGACTGGCGACAAGGCGCAGATACACGACCACGTGCTGCGCAATCTGATTGATAACGCTATCAACTACACGCCATCGGGCTCTATCGCGGTCTCGCTCAAGCGGGACGGTACAAAGCTCGTCTTCAGCGTGAAAGACAGCGGTATCGGCATCACCGATGAGGATAAGGCGCGCCTCTTCACCGAGGGTGGGCACGGTAAGGACTCGCAGACATACAATGTACACTCTACCGGCTACGGCCTCTTCATAGCGAAGCAGATCA
>JBAYHQ010000014.1:0-20876 GCA_041666065.1 Minisyncoccota bacterium
GCCGGACCATACGCGCCTTCTGGTGTGGTGACGCTCGGCCCGAAGAAGATTGACGGCAACCTCACCATAGCGAACGGCGCCACCCTCACCCTCACCGGCCCGGTGTGGGTCAATGGGAATGTGACGTTCTCAAACAATGCGACGCTGAACGTGTCGCCGTCGGCTGGTGTAAACGGAGCGATCATCATCGCTGACGCGACGGGCAATACTGCCACCAAGGGCATCGTCAATCTTTCCAATAACGTAACCATCAGCGGGAGCGGAAACGCGAACAGCTTCCCTATGATCATCAGTACGAAAACTGGGTCCAACGCTATTGAACTCGCAAATAATGCGGCGAGCGTCATCTTATATGCTCCCTATGGAAACGCTGAGATAGAGAACGGCGCGAGCGCGAGCCAGATAACCGCAAGGAAGCTAGAACTCAGTAACAACGCAAGTATCAACTACGTAAACGGACTGCAGAACGCGAGTTTCTCCAATGGGCCGGGCGGCTCGTGGGCCGTCATACTAGGGACGTACGCAATCGTGCGCTGATCTCTTAGATTGCCGATGAGAGCTGATATATCGGCGAGATGATAGCGACGGCGAAGACTCCGACCGCTGCGCCGATGACGAGCATGAGCAGGGGCTCAATGATGGTAGAGAGATCCTTCGTCTTCTCAGCGACGTCTGCTTCGTAGAACTCCGCTATCTGTTTCAGCATGTCAGTGACTTTCCCTGTCTCCTCCCCCACGGTAAGCATGTCGCTCATGAGTATTGGGTAGAGATTCGTGTGCTCAGCGAATGCGGCGGAGAGGAGACCTCCCTTGCGTACACTTGTCTCCGCCTCCTCTATCACAAGTGCAAACGCTTCAGCGTGCACCACCTCTTTGGCTATCGCGAGCGCTTCAAGTACCGGCACGCCGGCAAAGAGAAGAGATGAGAGTGTGCGTGCGGCACGCGCCGTGTAGGTCTCGCGCACAAGCTCTTTTATGACGGGCGTATGCAGCGCAAGAGTAAGTACGATGCGCCCTCCAGTCTTGGAACGCACGAAGGCTACCATACAGGCTATGAAGGCGACCAGCCCAAAAAGCACTACAAACGCATGCGCCGCCATGAAATTGGAAATAGCTACAATGATGCGCGTGGCGAGCGGCACTTGCACCCCAAGCTCGGTGAAGGTGTTGGTCAAGGTCGGGATGACGAAGATCAGCATGAGGACGCCAACGATGAGAACAGCTGAGATGACGATAGACGGATATATCATCGCGCCCTTAACCTTGCGGAGTAATTCTTCGGAGCGTTCCATCTGGAGCGAGACCACTGCGAGCGCGTCGGTGAGCGAGCCTGACTCTTCGCCGGCGCGCACCATCGCCACGAGCAGGTCCGAGAACACTTTCGGGTAGGCGGCGAGAGCCTCGTGGAAGGAGGCTCCACGCTTGATGGCCTCGGCGAGACCGCCGATAACTTTTTTGAAATTCTTATTGCCCGACTGCCGCTCAATCACCGACAGCGCGCGAGCGAGCGAGAGACCTGCGCCGAGCATGGCTGAGAGGTTTTTTGCGAAACGTATTATCTCAGACCGCTTGATACCGGTGCCAAATGATATGAAGAGCCACGCAGGGAGCTTGAACCCCGTGCTTTCTTCCGCGATGTTCACTACCGCACCCTCTTCTGCCGAGACCTGTTCGTACACCGCGAAGCGCGTCGGCGCTTCTATCTCCCGCTCTTGGTCAGGCATGCCTCCCTTTCGTATCGTGACGCGGAATTTCATAGTATTTATTCAGAGATCGCGCGGAGGACTTCCTCAAGACTGGTGATGCCGCGAGCGGCCTTGTAGAGCCCGTCTTCAAACATGGTGAGCATCCCCTCTTTCTTCGCTTGCGCTTCTATAGCATCGCTCGTGCTTGCGTGGAGCATTACTTCTCGCAGGGCCGGCGAAGTGGCGAGCACCTCGTGTATGCCGATGCGACTCTTGTAGCCGTCTTCGCATTCAATGGAAGAGACAGGGTGATAGAACGGTATATCGTTGAGTGTCGCGCCCTCTTTGATAAGCTTCTCTTCTTGGAGCGTTTTGAATGCCGTTTCAAACTCGCTCGCTGAGGCGATCTTCGCACGCGTCTCCTCGGTCATGGAGTACGCCTCTTTACTGTCGCAGAGCTTCCGCACGAGTCGCTGACCGACGATGATTTTCACCGTTGAGGTGATGAGGAACGGCTCCACACCCATATCTATAAGGCGTGGCACTGCGCCTGCGGCGCTGTTGGTGTGTATGGTGGAGAGCACGAGATGGCCGGTGAGCGCGGCGTTGATGGCGAGTGACGCTGTCTCGCTGTCGCGTATTTCGCCGACCATGATGATGTCGGGGTCTTGGCGCACGAGCGAACGGAGCCCAGAGGCGAAGGTAAAGCCTATCTGCGGGTTGACCTGTGTCTGATTGATGCGCTTCATCTGGTACTCAATCGGGTCTTCTACGGTAGAGATATTCACGTCTGGACGGTTGAGGATGTCTAGCATGGTATAGAGCGTCGTCGTCTTACCACTGCCGGTTGGGCCGGAAATGAGGATGATGCCGGTCGTCTGCTTGAGCGCTTTGTGGATGCGCTCCATGTTCTCTCCGTGGAAACCGAGTGCTTCAAGCGTGAACCCTTCGCCGGTCTCGCGCAGAAGACGCATCACGGCTTTCTCGCCGAAGAAGGTCGGGAGTATGGAAACACGGAACGATACGCGGTCAGCCTCGGTCTCCATCTTGAAACGTCCGTCCTGCGGGAGGCGCTTCTCGTCTAGTTTCAGATTGGCGAGCACCTTGATGCGCGCTATGATGCCGGCCGCTGCGGTTTTCGGGAGCGTCATAGCGTCGTGGAGCATGCCGTCTATGCGGTAGCGCACGAGCACCTGATCTTCCATCGGCTCTATATGAACGTCAGACGCGTCCTGCACGATGGCATGGCGCAGGAGGGTGTCCACGATACGCACGATCGGCAGGTCTTCAGCCATCTTCTTAAGGTCGTCACCGGAAAGGTCTTTCCCTCCTTCGGCGACGACCGAGAGCTTCCCTGTTTCTGCGGAGATAATGTCACCGAACTCGTCTTTGAGCGACTTCTGGTACTGCAGAAGGGCGTACTTAATGCTTTCTGAGTCGGTAAGCCGCGGCAATATCTTCAGACCAGTCTTCTTGCCGACCGTCTCAATAGACGCGAGATCGTCTACGTCAAGCATCGCGACCTCAAGAGCGCTATCAGTCTTCTTGTAGGCGATGATGTTGTGCGTGCGTGCGATCGGTTCGGGGATGAGCGAGAGCACCTCAAGCTGTATCTTGTGGTCTTTCAGGCTGATGAACGGGATGCCGAGCACGTAGGCTTGGATGCGACGCAGAGCATCTTCAGTGATTGACCCGCGCGCGATAAGCATGTCGCCGATGGACTGCCCCCGCGCCTGCGCCTCTATGGCCGCATCTTCCACCTCTTTTTTCGCGACGAGGCCGGAGTCTATGATGAATTCCTTCAGTTCCCCTTCTGAAACGTGCATATAGAAAGAAGTATACCGTGCTCTGCCACCCACAAACCATGCGTTGCACACATGAGTTGACGCGCAAGGCAGATCTGGTATACTCTCATTACCTGAAATGTCCGTTCTGCGGACTTTCTTTATAAAAGTGCGACATACACAATCCATATGATAGACCTCAAAACCATGGGTGCAGTGCTCGGAGAGTTTGAAGATCGCGGGATCAGCCGCGCGACGATGGTTGACGCCATTGAAAACGCGATGGCGACCGCCTACAAGCGCGAATATGGAAAGCGCGGGCAGGTCGTGCGTGCGAAACTGGATCTCAATTCCGGCACCATCGCTTTTGAACAGGTAAAGACGGTCGTGGATGAGACCTCGGTGCGTTTCCCCGCAGAGGGCGAAGAGGTAGTGGAGGAACACCTGCATGCGCACCCCTATCATGCAGAGGAAGAGCATCTCGCCGAAGGCGAGCTACCTCGTTTTGACTCGGAGAAGCATATCTTGCTTGCTGACGCGAAACTCATGAAGCGCGGCGCCTCCGTTGGCGAAGAGATAGTCTTCCCTCTTGAACCGCAAGACGACTTCGGCCGTATCGCGGCGCAGACCGCCAAGCAGGTGGTCATACAGAAAGTCCGCGAAGCCGAGAAACTCTCCATGATGGAGGAGTTCGGCGAGAAGAAGGGCGAGATAGTGAGCGGTATCGTACAGCGCATAGAGCGCGGCGCGATATTTGTGGACCTCGGCCGTACGACCGGCATTATCCCCTACGAGGAGCAGATCCCTGGCGAGCGGTATCGCATGGGCGAGCGCATCCGCGCTTACCTCTACGCAGTAGATGAAGGGTTCCGCGGCGTGTACTTGCGCCTCTCGCGCGCGCACCCGCGTTTCGTCGTGAAGCTCTTTGAGCTTGAGGCGCCGGAGCTCGCTGCAGGCAGCATTGAGATAAAGGCGCTTGCTCGCGAACCGGGAAGTCGCACGAAAATCGCCCTCGCTTCTATTGATCCGCACGTAGACCCCGTGGGCTCGCTCGTCGGTCAGCGCGGCGTGCGCGTCTCTACCGTCATGAGCGAGCTCGGTGGCGAGCGCATAGACATCATAGAGTGGAACGACGACGCGAAGGAGTTCGTGCGCGAAGCGCTCTCTCCTGCTACGCCGCTTGAAGTGGTGCTTGACGAAGCCGATCATCGCGCGACAGTCACTGTCGCTGAAGACGAGCAGTCGCTCGCTATCGGCCGTGGCGGACAGAACGTGCGTCTCGCTGCCAAGCTTACTGGCTGGAACATAGATATCGTCTCGGCCGCAGGTGTTGAGGTAGCAGAGAGTAATGGCGAATCAGTCGCTATCGTAGAGCCGGAAGAAGATCCTGTTGAGGCGGCTGGCGTCATGCCGACCGAGAGCGAAGAGCTCATCACGGGGGCCGTACCAGAGACCACTACCCTGTCAGCAGAAGAGGAGCTCGCGACACTTCCTGCGAGCGACGAGACGGTTGCAGATGCTGAAGAAGATCGCGACAAAGCGAAAGACGAATAAATTATCAGTGCGGTATAATCGTTGTATATGAACTTGCTACACGATATTGATCCAGGGACGAAGGAGGAGATGAACGTCATTATTGAGATACCCAAGGACTCTCATAACAAGTACGAGATAGACAAGAAGACGGGCCTCATCAAGCTGGATCGCGCCAACTACTCGTCTGCCGCATACCCGTTTGATTACGGCTTTGTACCGCAGACTTTGTGGGACGACGGCGACGCGCTTGATGTCGTGGTGCTCACAACCTATCCGCTCAATGTTGGCGTCTTGGTAACGGCACGTCCGGTCGGTATCCTCCATATGATTGATGGTGGCGAGGCAGACGAGAAGATACTGGCCGTGCCGGTAGAGGACAAGCGCTGGGACGACGTGCAGGATATACAAGACGTCAACCAGCACCAGCTCAAGGAGTTCGTACACTTCTTTGAAACCTACAAGCAATTGAAGGGGAAGCCATCGCCGGTTGAGATTGGCGGATACGAGGGCGCGGAGAAGGCGCGCGAGGCGTTCGAGCGCGCTCGGAAGATGTACGCCGAGAGCAAATAGTATGGACGGGAAACTTCTCCCCGTGGGTGAACCTACTCCTGAGGTAGTCACGACTGACGTGCCGGAAGTGGTGCTTCGCGGCATACCGTCGCCGAAACAGCAGCAGTGGGGCGTGCTTATCTCTATTGTCGTCATCGTGCTGATGGTCACCATCGGCGCATTCTACGCGTGGGGCAAGCGTATCGCCGAGGAGAACAACATCCTCGCTCCGGCCGCCGTGCAATGAATTAACTTTTACCTATGAAACACACACAAACGAGAGCTTCCATGATGGTGCCGATGGTTATTGAGAAGAGCCAGTTCGGCGAGCGTGCCTACGACATCTACTCTCGCCTCCTCAAGGAACGCATCATCTTCCTCGGCGGTCCGATTGACGACGACGTGGCGAACCTCGTTATCGCTCAGCTCCTCTTCCTTGAGAGCGAGGACCCGAAGAAGGACATCTCGCTCTACATCAACTCCCCTGGCGGCTCGGTCACAGCGACCCTCGCGATGGTAGATACTATGAACCACGTGAAGCCGGCGGTCTCCACAGTGTGCGTCGGTATGGCGGCCTCCGGTGCGGCGATACTGCTCGCTTCGGGTGAGAAGGGCAAGCGTTACGCGCTTCCGAACGCAGAAGTGATGATCCACCAGCCGCACGGCGGTGCCGAGGGTCAGGCGACCGACATTGAGATAACCGCGAAGCAGATTTTGAAGCTTCGCTCGGTCCTGAACAAGATTCTTTCAAAGACTACCGGCCAGCCACTTGCGAAGATTGAGAAAGACGTGGAACGCGACTTCTTCATGACCTCTGACGAGGCGAAGAAGTACGGCCTCGTGGACAAGGTGTTCAACTAACAGCAAGACAGAAGGAGAACGCGCCGGCTTCGCCGGCGCGTTCTGTTTATGGTAGTGTCTCCTTACTCCCGCCCCGCCGATTGACTGCTCCGAAAGCCGCTCCGCCACTCCCCTTTTTAGCACCGCAACCCTGTCCACCTAGAGGCGGGCAGGAATAACCAAATAGGGCGTATGTCACTCAAAATCATATTGATAATGCTGGCGCTTTCGGGCGTCGGCGGTATCGCGCTCGGCTACGTGCTCCGTGTTCTCATAGGCCTCGCTCAGCGGGGCTCGGTGGAGCTGGATACCAAGCACAAGCTGCTCCATGCCAAGGAGCAGGCGGCGAAAATCCTTGCGGACGCGGAGTTCCGCAGTGCCGTGATTGAGACGGAGCGTCTTGCACCGCTTGAAGAGCGTGAGGAGAAAGTCATACAGAGAGAGGAGCGTCTCGCAGCCCGCGAAGAGTTCATGGACTCGCGTCAGCGCGACCTTGATGACAAGGAAGACGAGGTGCGCACGCGCGAACAGGAGGCGCTCCGTGCGAAGGCCGAAGCTGAGAAGCTTACTGCCGAACGCTCCAAGGAGCTCGCCAAGGTCGCGCACCTCTCAGAGGAAAAAGCGCGCGAGGAACTGTTTGCCGAGATTGAACGTTCGTATGAAGAGTCTATACTCTTGCGCATACAGAAACTCGCTGCAAACGGCCGCGAACGATTGGAGGATAAGGCACGAGACATACTCACGGCTATCATTCATCGTCTTGGGAATGCGGTAAACGCCGACGTGATGTCGCTCTCGGTCGTTATTCCTTCGGAAGAGATGAAGGGGAAGATTATCGGAAAGGAGGGCCGCAATATCAAGGCGTTTGAGCGCGCGACCGGCGTAGACGTGCTTATAGACGATGTACCGGATCGGATCACGCTCTCGTCGTTTGATCCGCTTCGTCGCGCTATCGCGAAGATCGCGCTTGAGAAGCTTATCGCCGACGGGCGCATACAGCCGGCGAAGATTGAGGAGATAGTTGAGAAAACTCGTGCAGAAGTGGCGGAGCTTGTGAAGCAGAAGGGCGAAGCGGCAGCGTATGAGGCTGGCGTCATCGGGCTAGATCCGAAACTCATCGCTATCTTAGGCCGTCTGCACTTCCGCACCAGTTTCGGGCAGAATATCCTGCAACACTCGGTAGAGATGGCGCACATCGCTGGTATGCTCGCGACGGAACTCGGCGCTGACGTGGGTGTCGCCCGTGCCGGAGCACTCCTACATGACATCGGTAAGGCGGTGGACCACGAGGTGCAGGGCACGCACGTGGAGATAGGCCGCCGCATCCTTGAGAAATTCAGCGTTGATCCGCGCATTATCCTAGCGATGCAGTCGCACCATGACGAGTATCCGTACGAAACGCCAGAATCGGTCATCGTGCAAGTGGCAGACGCTATCTCAGGCGGTCGTCCGGGTGCGCGTCGTGACACGGTAGACCGCTACTTGGAACGCTTGGGCGACTTGGAGCGCCTCGCAGCAACCTTTGAAGGTGTGGAGAAGGTATACGCGATAGCTGCGGGGCGCGAGATACGCGTCTTCGTGAATCCGGGTAAGGTCTCGGATATCGCGATGCACAAGCTCGCGCGTGACATAGCGAAACGTGTGCAGGAAGAGCTGAAGTATCCGGGCGAAATCAAGGTGAACATCATCCGTGAGAACAGAGTCGTGGAGTTCGCTCGTTAAATTGTAGTAAGATACCGTCATGGAGACATTCCCCACCGGTAAGGCCGAATCAGGAGAGCTTAAGGAGAATCTCCTTCAGGAGTTCGCCTTGGATGCTGGGCTCAAGGGGGTGACCTTCCCAAGAGTTGGCACTGCGGCGTATGCGAGGCTCTGGGATACTTGTAAGGATTATTCAAAAGAGGTTCATCTTGAGATGGTGGGGAGAGAGGCAAATCCGAGTGAGAGCCAGTCAAGGCGGCGGCAACTCCACAATCAGCTCTGTATTATGATTTTCGGTTTGGATCACGCAGCTGTCGCAGCTAGAGACCATAAGGATTTGCGAAGAATCGCTAACCTCGCTCACCTCGTGAGTGGTCGGGAGCAGTACATAGAGAAAGTATAAAAAGTGAGGCGACTACCAAGTAGCCGCCTCATGGGTGTTTCTCCCCTGTTTTTTCTGTCGCACAAATGAACAGTTTCCCCTCAAAGGTCGCTTTGGTGATGACTGTCCCATCACCGCGGTCTTCGGGCTCTTGGACAGTAAAGAGGCCGTATGTGCGGCCCGCCGAAAGTTCTTCGGGGAATAGAATGTACGACGGTTTCTCTCCGAACTCAGAGATTCTCTCTCGGAGAATCTCAACTAATTTGCTTGGTGACATCACGCGTGACCTCCAAAATGGTGTATCGCTCGGAATTGCCCTCAATTACGTACGTAATACAGCATATCATGCTATTCAATCTTGTCAACTTCTCACCGGAAGAGGCTCACCAGTGAGCACAAGAAGTAGTTTGGTAGTGATTTCGCGCTATCCACGCAGGGTGGTCAAGCCCCATTGCGCAATATGGCGCATTTCCTATACTTTCTTGCATACCCTCCTTCGCCTCGCTCAGAAGCTCGGCTTCGGCAGGGCACGGCCCACCAGAGACCGAGCGGGCAGGGTAATTATCAAGTAGGAAAAATTTCTCATGAACAAAGCAGACATCGTAGACAAGGTGCACAGCGTCCTCGGTTCCACGAAGGCCGATGCAGAGCGCGCCGTTGAGACGGTCATTGACTCTATCACTCGCGGTCTTAAGTCCGGCGACGAAGTCTCTATCGCAGGCCTCGGTATCTTCGCGACGAAGGCACGCCCGGCACGTCAGGGTCGTAACCCTCGCACCGGCGAGACGATCCAGATCGCCGCAACTCGCACCGCGAAGTTCCGCCCCGCAAAGGCGCTCAAGGACGCGGTGAAATAAGCTCGCAAAGCCGAGCTTTCTCCCAGCGCTCGCTCGGAAGAATGAAATAAGAATTTCTTCTTCTCTCGCTCGCTTGGTAGTAGTGGTTTCTGTGAGAAAACAACACGGCGCCTCTGGCGCCGTGTTGTTTTGCTTCTGGGCTATGCCCCGCTGAACTCGCGAGCGACATCAACGCTCGGTCGCGGCAACTTGGCGAAGAAGATGCCGGAGAGGACGTAGAAGAGCATATGGATAAGGATGGCGTATATGATACCTCCTTGGACGAAGAGTATAAGAAATGGGAAGGCGAAACCGCTGAGCGCCGCATAGGTCGTGTAATAGAGACCCCAGAGAAGCCCACCCGTACGGAAAATATACAGATGCGCTGTTGCAAATAGCCCGACGAAGATACCGACGATAGCTGGATAAGAAACACCCGCGACTGACAGAGTAAGCAGGAGCGCACCGGCAACGAGCTGTTGAAACACTACGTCGGCCACCTTCGCGAGTATGTAACGCTCGCCAAGCGTGAGCATACCTTCGTTAGGATACAGTGCTGCAAGCCATTCGGGTGTCCCGTTCCTCGTGCGCATAGCGTGGTAGAGCACAGGGAAAACCACGAGAAGCATGAACGTAAGTGCGAGGTAGCCGAGGAGCGATACGCCCGCAAAGAGTGCCTGCACTTGTAGCGGGAAGAGGAGTACCACGAGTGCAATCCATGCGCTGAAATAGAAGAGCGACCACACCGGCGCATCTGCGAACGTAAGTTTGAAGTATTTCTCAAATAGCTCAAAGTGGACCGCTCGTGCAGCGGTCGCGATGAGCATGAGCCCGACGATGGGAGTGAGGAATGAAATAGCCTCAGGGGTGAACAGATGTAACATATGCCGAGGATACCATGCAGTTTCTTATTTCAAATACTTCTTTTTCTTCAGTTTGTCGGGGAGATACGACTCAGTATCGGCGTACATCTCGTATCCTTTGCCGTATTCCAGCTCTTTCATGAGCTGGGTCGGTGCGTTGCGGATCTTCTTCGGCACGGGTAGGTTGCCGTGCGCGGCGACGTCGGCCTGCGCCGCGCGGAGTGCGTCGTAGGCGGAACGATCTTTCTTAGCTTGCGCGAGGTAGGCGACGCCGTGCGCGAGGTTAATGGCGCATTCGGGGTAGCCAATCGTTTCACACGCGCGAAAGACAGCGTTCGCTACCACGAGTGCAGTAGGCTGGGCGAGCCCCACGTCTTCTGAGGCGAAGACGACCATCCTGCGGGCGATAAAGAGCGGGTCCTCCCCCGCTTCCACCATGCGTGCGAGGTAGTAGAGTGCCGCATCGGCTTGCGACGCGCGCATGCTCTTAATAAATGCGCTGATAGTGTCGTAATGCTCGTCGCCTTTCTTGTCGTAGCGTAAGTGTGGCGACTCAAGCGCTTTGTTGAGCGTAGCAACCGTGACTTCTCCGTAGAGCGTCTGTGCACCCTCTATCATGCCGAGCGCTTTGCGCGCGTCCCCACTCGCGTAGCCCAAGAGCCACTGGAACGCATCTTTATTTACTTTTATCTTCGTACTCTTCACGATAGCGCGGAGCGCTTCTTCAGAGAGCGGTTCAAGCACGAAGACGCGACAACGCGAGAGAAGTGCGGAGATGACCTCAAACGACGGATTCTCAGTCGTCGCGCCGATAAGCGTCAGCTCCCCACTCTCTACGTACGGGAGGAGAAAATCCTGCTGTGCTTTGTTGAATCGGTGTATCTCATCAAGAAAGAGCACCTTGTCTCTCCCGCCCGTATCAAGTGAGATGATTTTCCGTATATCGTCCTTTCCCGCCGACACCGCCGAGAGCTCAAAGAGTGCTGCGTCTAGCGCCCATGCGTAGATGCGCGCGATGGTCGTCTTCCCCGTCCCTGGCGGACCCCAGAGTATGAAGGAGAACTTGTGCTTCTTCTCTATCGCGACGCGCAGCGGCATCCCCTCCCCTACGAGGTGTTCTTGCCCGACGACGTTGCCGAGCGCTGTGGGTCGTATCCGGTTTGCGAGGGGCTCCATACCCCTATGGTACTCCTCTCTTTTGGTGCGGGATAGGAGAATCGGACTCCTGCTCTCAGTTTGGAAAACTGACGTTCTACCATTAAACTAATCCCGCCTTTTCGCACTAGTGAGAATACCATTTTTGGGTTAGCGTATAAACATGTCTCGCTTCACCCCCTATCTGGGCGTTACCTTCGCGGTACTCACCTGCATCTTCGTCCTCTCCTTATCAAACGAGGTGTCGGTCGTCCCGCGGGCATCCCTCACCGCGTCTTCAACCGGTCTCTCTACCGTGTCGGTCGTACCGACATCTGTTCTGCCGGACCTGTCCTTGCCAGATCTTACCGGACAAGCGGCGACAACTTCAGCGGCTACGACTACAGCGAAGAAGTCAGTTGCGCCCTCAGTGAAGACCGAGAAGCCGACCCCTCCGAAGCCGGCGACGCCAGTCGCCGCACAAGAACCTGCACCGACTGCCCCCACTCCCGTCGTATCTTCTGGCAGCACATCGTTTGACGCCGCCGCCGCTTCCCTGCGCGGCGCACTCGTGAACATCGTCTGCTACGCCCCTGCTGGCAGTAAGCTGCGCTCCATTTCAGGCAGCGGTGTGTTCGTAGACGCTAAGGGCGTCATCCTCACCAATGCGCATATCGCCCAATACTTCCTTCTCGCCGACCGGAATGTCTCCTGTACGGTCCGCGGTGGGAACCCCGCTGTTGATGAGTACAAAGCAGCGCTCATATACATATCTCCGCTGTGGCTTCGCGCCAATGCGACGGTGCTCAATCAGGAGGCGCCTCTTGGGACGGGCGAATACGACTTCGCCTTGCTCGCGGTGACCAAGAGCGCGACGTCGGGCTCTCTACCGGCGTCCTTCCCCTCGGTATCCCTCGCACACTTACCGCCCCCTACCGGCACACCGGTCGTCCTCGCTTCCTACGGCGCACAGTTCCTAGAGACGAGCCAGATACGTTCTGCGCTCTACCCTACCGTCGTCTTTGGCTCAGTGAAAGACATATTCACCTTTGACGTGAACTCTATAGACGTACTTGCCCTCGGTGGTTCTGCAGCGGCACAAGAAGGCTCTTCGGGCGGCGGCGTGGCAAACGCTGCTGGCGAGCTTATAGGCACTATCACCACCAGCACAGTGCAGGGCGACACCGCATCGCGCTCCCTTGATGCCATTACCGCTTCTTATATACGCGCACAGTTCGCGCGTGAGATGGGAATATCGCTTGATCTGCTCCTCGCACAGTCTCCTGCAGTCTCCGTGTCTGAATTTGCCACTCAGATACCTATGCTTGAGGCGATCATTACTGCTGGTCTACCTTAGTCCAGTTTCTCCAAGAATCCCCCAGTGCATCTCAAAGAGAGATTTCTGTGTATCAAAGAAATTCTTGCTCTCTATCACGGTGCCAACCATTTCGTCATACGAGATTATCGCGACACGGTTTCCGCCATAGAGCAGAATGATAGCGCGAATAGCAACTCCACCTTCCCTATCAACGCGCACTTGTCGCAGACTTTCTTTCTCGGCACGTTTATATTTATTGCTCTCCTCCCCGCTCTCAACGATTGCGCGGGTAGAAATCTTTCGGCGAAGACGTTCAGGGATATAAAACTTCGTCCAGAAGGGCGTGTTGGTATGTTCAAGGTCTCTTTCGCTTAGCCAAGTGAGTAATTCCTGCCCCGAATATTCAAGTGTCTCGCGGTATATCTGCTCTATCCCCTCCCTCCCCTCAAAGCGGCGGACCACCGGCACTTTATCAATTGCAGACATCACCGCTCGAAGCTTCGGGACTATTTCTTCAATCAGACGTGCCCGGTCGTCGTTCAGGATCTTCAATTGCTGAGGGTTCTTTGCCGAGATATAGGTGCGGGCGCGCCGCACCGAGAGTTCCACTAAGCCCTTTTTCTTCAGCTCTTCAATGTAGCCATAAATGGTAGTGCGCTTCAGCCCTGATTTATCCGCTATGCGAGCAACCGTGGTCTCACCTAATTCAAGAGCGGCGATATATACCCTCGCCTCCTCTTTGCTCAGGCCAATGTGGGCGAGTTCGTTAATAAGCATATCATAAGCATAACCGTTGTCGGAATATTTGACAATAGTTATCCGTAAAGACCAAGTCCTGTAAGGCTATTTATGCGACCATAGATTTTTATGACGAAACAAGCAACATCATTTGACGGAACTGGTAACCTGTCTCCTAGCAGCAAGCACATTGAATCAAATCCGTGGAATCCTCCGCACCGCAAATTCATTCATAGACGGGAGATGAAAAATGGAAGTATTAGGGAATGTCGTCTATTTCAAAGCCGAAGAAATATACTTCGCACAGCTAGGGGCTCCAATTGGAGACTCGTTGAACGAAGCAATAAAAGCGCGGGAAGAGGGGCAGCTCGTTCTTTTGAATTTCTGCGATTGCTCGGACTGTCTAAAGGGGAAAGAACAAATGCTCGACGAAGTTCGCAGAGTGTTTGCGGGCGATCCGCTTGTTATTCCTGAGGTACCTAAGTGGTACGAAGGTAAGGATATCGTTGTCCTACCATCCGACGCCACAAATGTCTTGAGATTGAGGAAAGGTCGTCGAGCAGGCCTCCTCCCCGAAGTGTAAAACACCGCTAACAGTTAATGGAGGAGCGGGGCGATTCTGATACCCAAACGGGGCCGCACAGACGCGGCCCCTCTCGTTTACGGGGCGAGCAAACAGGCCATTCGATATCGCTAGCAGTGCACTTGCACTCCAGCACCATATAGGACTTCTATATACTTTTAGATTCTAGTCGGGCCGCCGAGAATCGAACTCGGTCTATCTGCTCCCAAAGCAGGCGTACTACCGGTATACTACGGCCCGAATGGAGGGAACGTATCGCAAGTCTCCTTGCGGGTGCTCTCTCCAGAGTGAGGGAACGTATCCGTGCAAGCAGCGGATACAACCCGTGGTTTCACCATACCATCTTCAGACGATTTGCGGCAGGTAGCTGACCCTCGCCATGCCGTCTCGGCGGCGTAGCCAAACGAGCACTCCGTCCACCTGCCAATCCCCTTCCCAACCGTTCTCTAGGACATACCACTCCCCCGTCCGTGCGACTCTTCGCACCTTCGCCTCGTGCAGGTTGAGCGACGGATCGTAGTCGTCAGAGGCGTTTTCCTCGCGTGGGAACTCGTCGGTCAGGATAGTCTTTACCTCAACGAAATGCAGGGTATCTTCTCTTTCGGCCACGAGGTCTAGCTCACCAGTCTTGCGTGCAACGTTCTTGTCGCGGAGGGCAAATCCATGTCGGCGGAGATACTCGGCAGCCACGCTTTCCCCAAGTGCTCCAACCTCCTTCCGAGTCTTAGAGGATACGTCCACGGCTTTTAAAAATACGGCTCATTCATTAAGTATTTCACGGACTTAGTAAAAAGTCCTTCGTCCTTTATCCCCACTATGCACAGTTTTGTACACACCCATAAAGTCGTTTTGAAATCACGTTTTCCCCGCACAAAATACAAAAAGCCCCACCAAGGGGCTTTTTGTATTTTGTGCGGGTAGGGAGAATCGAACTCCCATCATCTGATTGGCAACCAGATGTTCTACCATTGAACCATACCCGCGCTAGGCTCTATATTCTCATAATATTCTTTTCGGAGCAATTCCTCCGGCAGGAGCTTTATCCACTCCAGCATCTTCTGTTTGAAGTAAGTACTGGAGACTGAAATGGTGCAGACGCCCCAGCCGAGCCGTCGTGTCGCGTGCCGCCCAGCAATTACAACGCTCTTAGTAAATTGCTCCCAAGGGAGCCCAGAAGCCTTGGACCAGTACGCGCGGGTGGTCTTCTCCTCAAGTTCCGGATAAATCAGCACATAGGCCTTTACCTTCTCAATCGGGATACGGCACGACTTCAGGAGAAACTGGACGTAAAACTTGATCATTTTTGGGTCGCTATTGGTGAACTTCACCCCCTGCTTAGGATCTTTCGCCCCCTCCCCCCAATAGAGCATCACTCCCGATATGAAGAGCGGGTCATATTTGAGCGACTCAAATTCCTGCCGAGCCTCCTCTCGTGCTGTCTCATATGCTTTTGCCAAGTGTTGGCCGCGTATCTTATCTAGCTCCACCATGCGAATGGTGCTGGTGATTTGTGCAGAAGCAGTGAGACGATTTCGTATTGTGGCGGACCACTCTTTCTTACTGAACCAATCCGAGAGGGTGCTAGCTGGGATCTTTAATGCAGCATGAATTTCCCGATAGCTCTTTCCCTGCTTACGCATTTGTATAGCTATTTCCTTATCTTTTCGCATCTTACTATTCTACCAGACAGGGGTTCAGAAACTATAATAATCCCCTATATTCTCCGAAGTACTCCTGTTGTGGTGCCCCGACCAGGAATCGAACCTGGACCGTCAGTTCCGAAGACTGATGTGATATCCGTTTCACCATCGGGGCGTATCTGTATGGTACGGCATCGTGGTACGATTTGGAAATGCAGTATCGCATTCCTACCGAGGTCAAGACAGTGTCAGATGGCTTGCGCAAGGCCGGCCACGAGGCGTACCTCGTGGGTGGGTGCGTGCGCGACCTCGTCATAGGCCGCGAACCAAAGGACTGGGACATCACCACCAACGCTACGCCGGAGCAGATACAAGGCGTATTTCCTGACTCTTTCTACGAGAACGACTACGGCACGGTTGGTGTGAAGACTGGTTCGGAAGACGCTCGCCTCGCGATAATAGAAGTGACCCCGTATCGCACCGAATCTGCGTATTCCGACAAGCGTCGGCCAGACGCAGTGGCCTTCGGCGCCTCCCTCTTGGAGGATCTCGCGCGGAGGGATTTCACCATCAACGCTATCGCCCTAGATGATGATAAAGGACACGTGATTGACCCCTACGAGGGACAAAAGGACATAAAGGACAAACTGGTGCGGGCCGTGGGCGACGCCTCGCTGCGCCTCAACGAGGACGCTCTGCGCATGCTCCGCGCTGTGCGACTTGTAGCTGAGCTTGGTTTTGGTATAGACGGAGATACAGCGGCAGCAATAAGCGAAAATAGCAAGCATTTAAGCCATGTTTCACGTGAAAGGGTTCGTGATGAGCTGACGCGTATCCTCAATTCCGATAAGCCCATGGACGCTCTCGTGCTCGCACAGCAGCTGGGAATACTGGAGTACATAGCCTCTGACCTCATTCGCGGTATTGGTGTTGATCAGAATCAGGCACACAGCTACGACGTGTTCGGACACCTGATGCGCTCCATGCAACACGCTGCGGATAAAGGCTGGTCATTTGATATACGCCTCGCAGCCCTCTTCCATGACGTTTCTAAGCCGGAAACTCGTCGTTGGTCAGAGGAGAAGAAAGATTGGACCTTCCACGGACACGAGGTGATTGGTTCACGTGTAACTAAGAAGGCGCTTGAAGACCTCCACTTTTCACGCGAAACAATAGACAAAGTCACGAAGCTGGTCCGCTGGCACATGTTCTTCTCTGACCCAGAGCAGATCACCCTGTCTGCCGTCCGGCGAATGATAACCAACGTAGGAGAGGAGAATATATGGGATTTGCTCAATCTCCGCATCTGCGACCGTATAGGCACCGGCCGTCCGAAGGAGCAGCCGTTTAGGTTTCGCAAGTACAAGGCGATGGTGGAGCAAGCACTCCGCGATCCCATCTCGGTGAAGATGCTTAAGACCGACGGGGAGCACATCATGGAGACGTTCCACATGAAACCGGGACCCAAGATAGGCTACGTGCTCAACGCCCTCCTTGAAGAAGTTCTTGATGATGCCGACAAGAATACTCAGGAATATCTAGATAAACGCACGGCAGAATTGCTTGAGATGCCCGAAAAGGAACTCTGCGAGCTGGGGGAGTCAGGGAAGCAGAGGAGGGAAGCAGCAGAGGACGAAGAAATCAGTAAAATAATGAGCAAACACCACGTTTGTTGAGGCCAGACTGCAACAAACGTTCCACGTGTAACAGGTAGGAGGAGCGCCCCTTGGAGGCTTAGCCTCCAAGGGGCGCTCGGTATGAAAACACAAAAGCCACCCAGTTGGGTGACCATCGGCGGTTAGGAGTTGGGGGCGTAAATGGTGCCTCAGGTCGAGATGTGGGTAGCTTTAGTTTTTATTCTGATGTGCGTACTGTCGCTCCCTCAACTAAATAATCGTGCCGTAGGGCTTGTGATTGCAGATCGCTGCAGCGTGGGCAGACACCCAGTGGGGAAGGCAGGACGCCGTGTAAAAGAGCCAATAAAGAGCATCCCTTCACGGCGTGTTGCGATTTCATTCGCCAGCTCGCCGCTCTGGTATTGATACTAGCCTGCTCAAGGACAATGTAAAGGACACCCTGTGGATAACTGTCCTTTATAGCGTGATGGAAATGGGGCAGTGGTCGGAGCCGTAGATTTCGGGGTGGATTTCTGCTTTCCTCACGCGCTTCATGAGCTTGCTCGCGACGAAGACGTAGTCCAAGCGCCAGCCGACGTTACGGTCGCGCGAATGCGTCTTCATATCCCAGTAGGAGTAGGCCTCTTTGGTGTGGGGGTGCTCATGACGGAAGGAGTCCACGTAGCCAGCGTTTATGACCTCATCTATCCACGCACGCTCCTCTGGCAAAAAGCCTGTTCGTTCCTCGTTTTCTTTTGGTCGGGCGAGGTCTATCGCTTCATGGGCGGTGTTCACGTCGCCACAGAATATGACCAGCTTCTGCTTGCGCAGTTTCTCTACGAAAGCGAGAAAGGCGTCGTAAAAGCGAAGCTTATAATCAAGCCGGTGCGGCCCTTGGCCGCCGTTGGGGAAGTAGGCGTTTACCAGCCAGAAATCCTCAAACTCTGCGCCGATAAAGCGTCCTTCTTGGTCAAATTCCTTGATGCCCATTCCGTATATCACTTTGAGAGGCTCAACTTTGGAATAGATGGCTACGCCGCTGTAGCCCTTGCGTACTTCGCAGGAAGAGAAGAAAGCCGAGTAGCCGGCAGGGGAGAGGAATTGCTCAGAGAGCTGCTCTGGCGAGGCCTTGGTCTCTTGGAGGCAGAAGATATCGGGCTTCACTCCCTTCAGGAACGACTCCCAATAACCATCTTTCGCGAGCGAGCGCAGGCCATTCACATTCCACGAGACGATTCTCATGCGCCTATTGTATACCACTAGCCGCGGTTCTTTCCGTGGAACTTTTTATGAATTTCTCGGAGGTGGGAGTCGGTGATGTGGGTGTAGATCTGGGTGGTGTTGATGGAAGCGTGGCCAAGGAGTTGTTGGACTGAGCGGATGTCCGCGCCGTTAGAGAGCAGGTCGGTCGCGAAGGCATGGCGGAGGGTGTGGGGCGTGACGACCGAGGTGATGCCTGCGCGTGATACATAGGCCTTCAAATGTCGCTGCACATCGCGGGGAGTGATGCGGTGCGGCTTGTCAGGCCGACCATCCACGAAGAGCGCTTCTTCCATATCTTTGCGCGCTTTCAGGTACTCGCGCACGGCAGACTTCGCGGCGTCTGAAAGGAAGACGACTCGCACCTTCTCGCCCTTGCCACGCACCGACATCTCGTCGCGAGAGAGATCTATGTCGCTGTTGAGTGCACAGAGCTCGGAAACGCGCAGTCCGGTGGAGAAAAGGAGTTCCAAAATCGCGGTATCGCGCAAGAAGGGGAGTGCTTTCTCAGGGTCTTTCTCCTTCTCATACGCCTCGCGCGGTGCGCGCATCAGGCGCTCAAGCTCGGTGGAGTTGATGAGGTCTATCTGGCGTTCAGGGAGCTTCGCGAGCTCTATTTTCTCTGGAGAAATGGCGGGAATATCGCGCTTGCGGAGGAACTTCAGGAAGGCGCGGAGCGCGATCATGTAGTAGTTCTGGGTGCGGCGCTTCATAGGGTCGTTCCCCGACCCTGGCTGGCGGTTGAGCCAGAGGCGGAACTCGCGGACAGTCTGCTCACTGATGTCACCGATGTTCTTCACCCGCATCTGTTCAAAGAAGCGAGAGAGGTAGTGGTCGTAATTCTCTACCGTCTTCACCGCGCGCCCGCGCTCAATCTCAATATATTCAAGGAATTGGCGTTTCGCGTCCTCAGCTTTCATGCCGAAAGTATACCAATAATGTGCGCACAATATTTTGCCCTACTTCGCCAAAGGCTACGAAGGGCGGAAATGTGCAAGTCTCGTGATTACACGAGACTTGCACATTTCCGCAAGGCGTGGTAAGGTAGCGGAACATGCTTACCACTAAGAAAAAGGCGGTTATTATAAAGAGCACCGCACGACACGACACTGACACCGGCTCGCCGGACGTGCAGGTCGCACTTCTTTCCAAACAGATTGACGAGCTTGCGAAGCACCTCAAGAAGAATCCTAAGGATTTCCACTCTCGCCGCGGCCTTCTCCAGATGGTTGCCGATCGCCGCGTACACTTGCGCTATCTTGAGACGAACAACAAGCGCCGTTACACTGCTCTCATAAAGAAATTGGGTCTCAAGAAGTAAGACTTTCTAAAATCTTCACCTGCGGCGTTGCGGGTCCCGAAGATTTTATCGCCGTACATCAGAGTACGTCTCCGAAAATCTTCCTCCCGCGCCTTGCATCTGAAGCTTTTCGAGAAGTCTTGAGAGAGTGGTATTATGTACATAGCGGTTTCACCGCAAGATTTTAATAGCATTTTTGGGAGTTGATTTCTTACTACAACCTGCTCCCTACAACCTACTAACTATTTATTTATGGCAGTTATCAAACATCCAGCTCAGCGTGTGGGCGTATTCATAGACACGCAAAACCTCTATCACAGTGCGAAGCATCTCTATAAGGCGCGCGTCAACTTCGGAGCGATCCTTGACGAGGCGGTCGGCGGCCGCATTCTCGTGCGCGCTATCGCCTACGTGATCTCCACAGAAAGCGGCGAGGAGAAGAACTTCTTTGAGGCGCTTACCAAGATGGGCATAGAGACGAAGACCAAGGACCTCCAAATATTCGCCGATGGTGCGAAGAAGGCCGACTGGGACGTGGGGCTCGCGATAGACGCGGTCAAGCTCGCGCCGAAGCTCGACACCGTCATACTCGTGACCGGCGACGGAGACTTCATACCGCTCATTCAGTATCTTGATATGAACGAAGGCTGTCAGGTAGAGGTCATCTCTTTCGGCAAGTCATCTTCGGGCAAGCTTAAGGAAGCGGCGCACGCTTTCACCGACATGTGCGACGATCCGCACAAGTACATCATCTCCGCCACATCACGCAGCTAAAACATGCGTTACTATACGTAGTGCATGGACACACGGAATCCACTACCAGCATCTGAAGCAAGCGCCGACGCGCCGAAGAAGTACATTCGCACCTTCGCCGGTGACATGCAGACCCTAAGCAAGGGGGGTGTGCCTAATCTTGAGCCGCTCGCGACACCCGAAGCAACACCTGCGCCGCAAGCACCGACTACAGCTCCGAGTGCCGCGCCGGCACTCGCTGCACCCGCACCCGTGCTGGAACAGGTTTCAGTACATGAAGCAGCACCGGCGGGGACACCGCTCAAGACGTATTCCGGAGATTTCAGCGACCGCATCAAGACGATGGGGGCGACAACGGC
>JBAYHQ010000015.1:0-20135 GCA_041666065.1 Minisyncoccota bacterium
GGATACACCCCCGAACAGCGCTTCTTCCTCGGCCTTGCGCTCTTTGAGCGCGAGAACCGCCGGCCGGAAGCTGAGAAGACACAGGTGCTCACCGACCCGCACTCCCCTGGAATATTCCGTATCAATGGCCCCGCATCAAACCTCCCTGAATTCTACGAGGCGTTCGGGGTGAAGAAGGGCGACAAGCTCTATCGCGCTCCAGCCGACCGCGCAAAGATCTGGTGAAATGGGGAGCAACGAAAAACACTACCATATAAGGTAGTGTTTTTCGTTGCTCCCGTCTGATCACTGAGATTTATTTTGTGAAAACAGCAAGTTCGCGTGCATGCGCCTCGGCGTACCGGAGCGTGAGCGGGTGGTCAGGCAAGCGTGCCTCGGCTATGCGGAGCGCTTCGCCGTAGAACCATAGGTAGTCTCCGTTCGGCCGCTTCCAGCGTGCGAGGAATGCCTCGCCCTCTTTCTCGTACTCTTCTATGCGACTCTCCACGTTATCTACCTTGTCAGCGATGGCGATGAGAAGCGCTTCGTCGCTTACCTGCTCCATACGACGCAAGTACTCCTGCTTGCGCTCTTTCCACGCAAGTGACTTGTCTTCGCTCACCGCCTCTACAAGCTCAGCGACATGCTCGTTAAACGCCTTCGCTATCTCTTCGCGCGTCGTGTCGGTATCTTCAACCGTGTCGTGCAGGAGTGCCGCAGTGACAACGTCGTCATGAGCGCCGTCTTCAGCCACGAGAAGAGCGACCGAGAAGAGGTGCGTGATGTACGGCAGGGGTTCTTCAGTCGTGCTTGAGACACGCATATGCCCGTGGTGTTTGCGGGCTGCGAACTGTATGGCCTTCTTTATCTGTGGCGTGTGATTCATGTACCGAGTATACCTTAGCAAAAGCTAACCGCGGAGAGTCCTTTCTCCGCGGCCTAGTAGGGCGACGCTGGTCTGCGCCGCTAACGCGATTGGCATATCGTGTAGTCGGTGTCGCCGATACGAAACGATATGTCGCCATTGGGCGCCACTGAAGGTGCCTGAGCGTCCTTAGTGATCACGACTTCAATGGAGTCGTCACTGGCAGGCACCCACGTAGGATCGCCGTTCGGCGCGAAGTACTGCGCGATGTGCAGTTTGGACGACTCAAATGCGATCATATGACCGGGTATTTTGAAATGAGCGCCAGACAACACCCCGTGTCGCAGAAGACTCGTCCGATGATTCTTCGTTTTGATGACTGTACGCCCCGGAGTATCATTCGCGACTTGTTGCACGAGGTCTTCCCACGAAATTTGTTTGCCGGAGGGCCCTTTTTCCTGCTCAAGTATAGTACTCATGTTGCACTCTCCCTTCAATCTACACGTCAGTCGGGACTGCTATCTGCCGAGACTGTACGCCTCTCCTAGTGGTGCGTCAATCACTTGGAAGCTTCGCTTCCAAGTGATTTAGAGCCAATCTATCGGGGTTTTGTTGTGGGCGACGAGATACTCGTTCGCGCGGCTAAAATGCCGAGAGCCGAAGAAGCCGGAGGTGGCGGAGAAGGGCGAGGGGTGCGGTGCTTCAAGGACGAGGTGTTTCGTGCGATCTATGTGTGCTCCCTTACTCTTAGCATAGTTACCCCAGAGCATGAAAACGAGGTGCTCGCGTTCTTCGGAGAGTATCTTAATAACCGCGTCGGTAAACTGTTCCCAACCCTTCTCTTGGTGAGAACCGGCGCTGTGCGCACGGACCGTGAGTGTCGCGTTTAAGAGCAGGACGCCCTGCTGCGCCCAACGCGAGAGGTTACCGCTTGTGTGCACGAGCGGCTTCCCCAGATCGCTCTGTATCTCTTTGAAAATGTTCTGAAGCGACGGCGGTATCGCCTCGCTCTCGTCTACCGCGAAAGCCAAGCCGTTCGCCTGCCCCGTGCCGTGATACGGGTCCTGACCGAGTATGACCACTCTCACCTTCTCAAACGGACATAGGTCAAATGCGCGGAAAATATTTTTCGGTGCTGGATACACGACACCGTCCGCGTATTCTTTCTTCACGAATGTCGCGAGCTCGGCGAAGTACTCTTTCTCAAACTCGCCAGAGAGGTGCTCCGCCCACGACGGCTCTATCTTTACCTGCATATCAAAGTGCTCCTTCGGCGCGCAGAAGACGCTTTTTCGCTTCCTCGCCACCACGATTGTAGCCGCCGACTTGCCCGTCGCTCCGCACGACACGGTGGCACGGCACGCTTGGGTCGTAATTGTTTTTCATAATCGTCCCGACTGCTCGTGCGGCATTTGGACTACCCGCACGGGCGGCCACCGCCTTGTATGACAGTGTTTTCCCTTTCGGGATTGTGCGCACCACAGCGCGGATCTGCTCGGCAAACGAGCTATTTCCTTTTGGCATGATGGATAGCCTGCAACTTCTGCCCTGCCGCCGTGCGATACGGACAATACTCGCAGGTGGTGCTGGACGCCGGAAACTCGTCACTCTCAAGACATACTTTGATGCGTGGGAGGGTGTCCTCTATCCAGTCGGTAGAGCCTTCGCAGGGCACGAGCGTGACTTCAAACTCTAGCTGGCCGTCAAAAGCCTCTTTGTCGGTCCGTGCGTTCGCGTAGACGAAATAGCCGGTATCGGAGACGGTAAAGCCATTCTGCCGCAAGAGCCACTGATAGACGCCTATCTGTCGGCGGTACTGTTCTTCCCACGAAGAATCCGCGAGCGTCTGTATCGTGCCGCTCTTGCTAGTAGCCTTGTAATCAACAACAATAAGTGCACCAGAAGGGTCTACCCACACATCATCTATCGCGCCTGATACCGTAAGTCCGGTTGGCGCATGCTTACACTCCACACCCTCAAAATTCTCGCGCCACGTGTTCAAAGCGTCGTGCTGAAAAGGGATCGCGTCTACACCGTAATGCGCGAGAAGCGGATGCTTGGAGCCGCGAACGCGATGTATGTCAAACTCTTTCTTGAGAAGCGTGTCCACCGCAACGTTCAGCGTGAACGCTGGTCCGCGAGGACGGCCCGTACCAAGCTTGTTGTCCAGATAAAAACAGCGTGGGCACTCAATGAAAAGATCTATCTTTGAACGGGAGAGTCGCCATTTCTTCCCTCCATAATTCCAATCAGCACTGCGGTTCGGATTGTAGCTCTTCTTGAATTCCGCCATGTCAGGGGGTGGTCGTGAAGTGCGCGACGACCGGCGCGCCTGTAGCGAAGTCTATGTACACACTATCGGTTGCAAGATCAAACGAACTGTCGCCATCGTCGCGATACAGTTCCACGGCATAGGACAAGTTCGGCTCGGTGGCCCTCAGGAGCTGGATCTCTACAGCGGTTCTCGGACCGTTCACGCGGACCGCACCCAGCACGTTCCCTAAGCTGCCGCCGACGACTTCGCGGACCGCTATCCACACCCCAGGCGGCGGCACCGTGACCGTGTCTACCACGACCACTGAGCCCGCCGGCTGATTACCGATAGAGACCGCTCCGCTTTCAGGTAAGGTTTTCTCGCCCTGAGACCCAGAGTACGACTGGAAGAAAGAGGAAGACACCTCGTCGCCGAGATACCACGCGCCCACAGCAAGGACACCGAGCATGAAGCCCGCCACGAAAGAAACCATGGAAAAACCCTTCAGCATTACTCACTAGTATCCTGCGGCACGCTCGGAAGTGCAAGCAGTCCGTCTGCCTCAGAAAGAATCTCCCCCACGCGGTCCGGTGGGAGGTGCAGTACGTCTAAGAGCTTCCTGTCTTCCAGTATTTCATCTACGGCGATGACGCCTGCGTCTACAAGGAGCCGCTTCTCGGAGTGTGAGAGCCCAGTAAGCGCCGTGATGGGATACACCCGCCCCTTGACCATACGCATAAAGAGAGAGTCCTGTATCGGATACCCCCAGCCGAGCAGCTCCACGCCAGAACATTCGGCATACGCGATAGCCTCGGACGTGAACTTGGTATTGGTGATAAGGATGCCACGGTCAATGGGGCAAGCGCGGATAGCAGGATCGCAGGAGAAGATGTCGTCAAAGCGACTCTTCACATACAGTGCTGTTTTCAAATCGCTCTTGTAGTTCGGATCGTTGTGATACTTCAACTCGGCGGCAAGGAACGTATTCTGCTCTGGGTGCGAAGCGTAGAGGTCTACCTCGTGCGTGACGCATTTGCCGCGAATCATCTTCCGCGTCTCCACTTGCCAGCCTTCGTTGCGGAAGAGATGCGAGATGAAGTCTTCAAACGGATGGCCCGTCGGACCAAGATCAAACAGCGCGCGTCGGAGTGTGTATCGTGCGGCGACGGGTCGCGATTCCTTACGCAAAAGAGCGAAGGCGCGCGCGTAGACCTCTTTGGAAGACATGCCCGACACTACGGTGGCGGTAATGATCTCAGATATCCGCTCCGCGGCGTATGCCCCTGCACCCGCACGCATAAGCGACGCGGTGAGACGCACGGGGTTGAAGGTCTCGCGCGACCCATCAGCCTTTACGATGACCGGAAGCGAGCTCATAGAGCGGTCGTTGTCGCGGCGATGCCGTTGACGCTTGCGGTTATCGGTACGTTTGCAGGCGCCGTGACTGTCGTGGAAAAACGCACCGTGTGACTTCGCTGCAAACACACGTCACCGTCGTCTGTGGTCGTCACCGCTACGACGATAGTCGAGCCGTCACTTGCTGGCGACGCGCTCGCGCTTACCGTAACGCATGCGTTCGGCACCGTAAGAGAACCCGTAATCGTGTGAACTCCTTTCCGATAGACGTCGTGCAGTGCGACTTCGGGCACGCGCTCAGACGCGGTCGGGGCTGCAAGCTCAGCGGGAGTGTCGCGTGTGTGCGGCACGGACAACACGAAGCCGGCGATGATGATGCACGCTATGATTGTCGCGGCGACAAAGAGACGTTTGTGACTCATCCCTCAATAGTACCACCACCAACAAGGGCAGCGTCGCGATAAAAAACGATTGACTGCCCCGGCGTGGGCAATTCTGAAAACGGGATATCGGCGACAAACTGCTCGCCTTGTATCTGTCCCGATACGCGCGCACCCCGATACCGACACTGCGCGCTTGTCGCCGAAGATGGGTCAAGAAGCCAGTTCGCCGCAGAGAAGCGCACGGTGTGGGGGGCTGCAACGCTCGGAAGACGGCTCCTCCCCACGATAAGCTCGTTACGCTCTAGGTCTTTCGCAAGCACGAACCATGGACCTGTCTCGCGCATATCGTGAAGCGCGACGCGCTCGCCAATTGTATAGAGAAAGACGCCGTCGTGCTCGCCCGCCAACACACCAGACTCGTCAATCGCTTGCCCACGCGCCTCCCCAAACTCAGCCCGCAAAAACTCCTCCACAGATACACTGCCGAGGAAACAGACTCCCTGACTGTCTTTCTTGTCTGCAACCGGTAGATCAAACTTCTGCGCGAGGGTACGCACCTCACTTTTCCCCATCCGCCCTACCGGAAAGAGCGTTGTCCCAAGGATCTCCCTCGGCACCGCCCAGAGGAAATAACTCTGGTCTTTCTCTCCGGCGCGATAATGCCCCATAGCGATAGCGTCTGCGCCCTGCTCCATGGCATATCGGAAAAATGCACCGAACTTGACCTCCTTATTACACATCACGTCAGGATTCGGTGTGCGACCAGCGCGGTACTCCTTGATGAGATACTCAATGACACTTTTCTTGTACTCAGCGCTCGCGTCAAGCGTGCGAAACGGTATACGCAGGCGCGCCGCTACTCGCATCGCGTCGCGACGCTCCGCCGCCCACGTGCAGGGCATGTCGGGGGGATACCAGCCTTTGATGAATACGCCCGTCACCTCGGCGCCCGCCTGCTTAAGAAGCGCCGCCGAAACCGCAGAATCTACTCCTCCGGAGAGACCGACAAATATTTTCTTTCCGCGTACCTCTTGCATGCATCCATATAATCACGCTTGGCAACTTGTGACTATAGTGCTAAAAAGACCGCAGATTGTGCAGCAAAAAACCATTCCGCATCTGAACCGTTAAGGAGAACACCATGTTTGATTTTCTGCCCTGGAGAAAAGCGAAAGGCACGCCGCCTGCGCCCAAAGACCTATGGGAAGGCAGTACTGGCTACTATATCGCCTCCCTCCGCTGGGATATTGATAATCTCGCCGAGGAATTGTCTCGCCACGGGTGCTTCGTCACTGCATATTTCAATCGCGAACAAGGATGTGCAGAACTCACTACCTCTAAGGGCGAAGTGCTCGCGCGGATTCACGCGACTGGCGAGAGCGGCTGCCCTGCCGACAAGGCTACCGTCATCTTCAGCATCTTGTTCCCTGAGAATCTGAAAGCGTTGTTCCGGTCGCTCATGCCGAAGCTGCACTCACTTGAGCTTAAGGAAGCTCATGCACCCCTCTGACCGCGCGACTGGCCAGACGAAAAACCCGCCGATGGCGGGTTTTTTAACGCAGGTACTTCTGCCGATTCGTTTGATGCTCGGCATATGTCTTGGCGTAGTGCATCTGATTATCTTTACCCGTGAGGTAGTAGAGATAGCTCGTCTGCGCTGGGTTGAGCGCCGCTTGAAGCGCGTCAAGCCCCGGATTGCATATGGGACTCGGAGGGAGACCCTTGTGGGTATACGTGTTGTACGGCGAATCCACTTTCAGATCAGCGTACGATGGCGAGTAGGTATCACGATTGAATATGTATCCGAAAACGGCGTCCACTTGGAGCGGCATGCCGCGATTGAGACGATTCCACAGTATCCCCGCCACCATGCGACGCGCCTCGGTGGAACGCGCCTCTTTCTCTATAAGCGATGCCATGATGACGATGTCGGAGAGCGAGTGCCCTGACGCACGCACATTGTCAGAGAGCGGGGCTATTTTCGCCTCAAAATTTGAGTGCATAGTTTCAATGATGATGTCCGTGTCCGCACTCGGCTGGAAGAAATACGTGTCGGGGAACAGATACCCTTCTTGCAATCCCGCTTTCGCGACGAATTCGTTTGCAGATACGTCTGCAAACGCTGCGGCGATTTGTGCGCCCGCTTCACGCACCGTAACGCCCTCTATGAAGGTGAGTCGTACCGGTGGCAAGCCGTATGCACCGGCCACGAGCCGATACGCGACGACGAACAGATTTTCCGGCTTCGCAAACAAGTACACCCCTGGCTGTACGCTCCCGCTCGCACCGGTCGCGCGCAGTACCGCTCGCAAAAGTAGCGGGTGCGCGATGATGTGAGACGTAGACAGATCGTCCGCGATCTCCGGTACGCTCGCACCGCGAACTACGCGCAGCGTACTTCCGCTTGGGAAATCGCGCGGCGGCGCAAACGATGCTCCATAGCCAACTACCAGAAGGACCGCAAGCACGAAAGCCGCGAGCCACGCTTTTGAGGAGGGGGTGCAGGCAAGACGAACTGTCGCCACGAACCGCGAGAGAGTTTCCATGCAGTTACATCGGCAGATTAAGCGGAGCTTCGGCAGTCGGCGACTTGAGGCGCTCAAGTCCTGGTGTCGCGATAGTACCTGACGGTATGTGATACACCGTCGCGAGTTCTTCGGTGCTCATGATCATAGATTCGTCACCCGTTACGCCGCCCTCAAAGAACGGGTCGTAGAAATATTGCCGACGACGATAGGCCTCAATCATCTCTCGACGATAATGCTCCTTCCGTTTCTCTACATTGATCTCCCACGGGTAGTCGTCAAAGGTTTTCATCCATTTCGTAGAGCCGATGCCGTTCCACTCCTCGGTGGAGAACGGGCGGAAAAGACCGATGAGGTGGGATATAACTATCGCGTTGAAATGCGCCGGACGCGAGAGATAGATACCGCGCGCACCTACGTCAAAAGCGAGCTTAGAGACATTGCGCTCAATAGCTGCCATCTTTTCCATCTGCCCTTTCGTTGGGTTCGGGAAGCCAGGGCGCTCCTGACCGGTGAAGGCGTCAAAGTAGGAGTCGCGCGTCTTCCTGCGTATCGCCTGCACAATCTCCTCTGCCTCGTCTTTCCACGTGTAGGGCTGACCCTTTTCGTTTAACTTGGTACTCACATGGCTTGAGGGTCCTGCGCCATACCGCTCGCCTCGGTGAGCGCGTATCACAAACTGTAGCCACAAATACTCCCCCTTGCCTATAGACGCCATGAACTCAACGAGGTTAGAGAGCGGATCCACTTGCTCCGGTTCTTCCTGAATTTTGTCTAGACCGTATTCCACATAGGTCTTGATCGGCATCGGGGCGCTGTTGGTGTGCTTGTAATCGCAACCCCAGACGACCCACTCGCCAGTCTTAGCGGAGATAGTGCGCGTATAATCGGGCGCCTCGGTTATTTGTACCCCTGGATACTGGGCGTACAACTGCGACTCCACGACTCTGCGGAACGCCGCACGCCCCCAGATAAAGAAGTGTACTTGCCCTTCAAAGGAGGCGATCTCCAGCGACCACGAGGGTCGCATGCCACCCTTGAAGCGCGCATACCACGTCGCTTCGCCACCGGTCAGGTTGATGCTTGAAAGGAAGGCCTCCATAGCAAGCGGCGTCTTCACGAGATTGCGGGGCGGCTTGATCTCCAGAAGAATGTATTTCTGTGCCGCGATGAACTCGGAACGTCGCAGCACGATCCATATTTTCCACGCGTCTTTGATAAGTAGGTACGGCATCCACACCGGCGCGAGGAAGAGTGCGATAGACATGGCGAACGTAACCGCGTTCGGCATGAACACGTAGCACATGACAAAGATTGACATCCCCAGTATGAACAGAGGCCATGCTTCAAAGCGTATGCCGAGATGCTGGGTGATTTTCTTCTCAACCTTCTCCAGCTCATGCATGAACGGTATCATCGGTCTCAGTATAGCAACAAAAATCGGCGAGGCTCGCGCGCTCGCCGATTTTTATGTGTATTGCCGCGCCGTGCGCGCAGAGCTTAGACGGCGGAGTATCGCCCGTCTTTCATGCGCTTGAAGTAGCGCGGGTCGTTGAGGTTCACGAGGATAGTATTGTCCTTCACGAAACGAGCGACCTTCACGTGCTTTATGATCTCCTCTTTCTTCATAGGACCTTTCTCGTCCAGCGTCTCGCGGATAACGTCGCGCACAACCCCTGGCTTGTAGCCCCACTCGGTAAGCGCGTAGAGACCGCGGCCGACGAGCACGAAACGAGGGTCTTTGATGAGTTCGTTGTGCGTCGTGGCGACGTGCGCCTTCTTGGAGAAGAGTGTGCCGATGGCCTTCGCGACTTCGGAGAAGTGCATCGGCGCACCGTGGCGCTTGATAGCGAGATACGCGTAGTCGCGCACGCCCTTGATGCGGATCGCTGGTGCGGTGGCGCGACCCCACTCAGCGAGCGGATTGCTGCTGATGTGCTTGGAGAGCGAGAGCCAGCGCTTCAGCACTTCCTCGTTCTTGTACGCGTCGTTGATGCCCTTAAGCTCGTCAAGGAAACGGTCTAGCAAATCGCTCTCGGAGATAACCTCGTCGTCCGGAAGCGCTGCATAGAGACGCGAAAGTGCATCGTGTATGCTCTTCGCCGTCGTGGCGTCTATGTGCCAGCGCGCGAGGAAATCGTTCGTCTCGCGTTCGCGGAAGAAGGCCGAGTCAAGCACGAGGAGGAAACGGAAACGATTACGAACCTTCTCTTCCTTCCCAAGCGACGACAAGAGCTCGTCCTCAGGCACTATCGCGCCAAGCGTATGTATGAAATCGGCAAGCTCTTCAAATGCCGAGCGCGATTCTTTGAACACCTTATTCGCACGGATAGCATCAAGTCCTGCGGCTTCTATCTGGCGCACGCGCTCGCGGGTGATGCTTGAACGATCGCCGATGGCCTCAAGCGTCTCACGCTTTGCGTTCGTTCCGAGACCGAAACGGCGGGTAAGGACCTCCCGTGCACGCTCCGGCGCAGCTGCGAGGAGCTTCTTTACGAGCACCGCACTGTCAAAAGAAAACGAAGCCGGCGCAGAGGCTTTCGCTCCAATGCGCTTCTTTCCCGTTTTCGTCCCTGTGGCCTTCGTCATGTGGTGTAATTTATACCAAACGCTATTTAATAAGTCAACAGTCCGGATTATACCACAAGGTTTATGACCTTGCCCGCCACATAAATGACCCGTTTTGGCTCGTTATTTCCGAGTGCTTTTGCCACCGCGGGAACAGTTTTCGCCGCGTCCACAGCGTCTGCCTCGGCGGCATCAACTGCAAGCGAGACCGAGCCACGGCGCTTGCCGTTCACCTGTACGGTGACCTCTTTCTCGGTAGCGACGGCGAGTTCTGTCGTCGGCCACGACTGCTGGTGCACACTCCCTCTAGACGTTCCGTCGGGCGAACTGCCATCGGCAATTTTAGCCTCCCCTTCGAGCTTCTCCCAGAGATGTTCGGCGAGATGCGGCGCAAACGGCGCGAGCATAATGACAAGCGACGCAAGCGCCGGCTGCGGCACAACCGCCTCGCCCTCAAGTTCGTTCATGAGGATCATGAGCGCGGCGACACCTGTGTTGAACTTGAACCGATCACCGTCCTCTGCCACTTTCGCATTCGCTTTCGCGAGCGCCTGACTCACCTTCTCCGGCATTTCACTTGGGTGTTTCGCTCCCAAGTGGCGGTCAACGAGTCGTGCGACGCGCTCAAGGAACTTGCGCATGGAAGCGACGCCGTCAAGGTTCCACGGATAATTCCCCGGCTCGTTGTAGGGGCCGATGAACGCCAGATAGATACGTACCGCGTCGGCACCGTACTGCTGCACGAAGTCGTCGGGGTTCACCACGTTCCCTTTGGACTTGCTCATCTTTTGTCCGTCGGGACCCATGATGAGCCCGCGATTAAAACGTTCCGTAAACGGCTCGTCTGTCGGCACGAGCGCGAGGTCGTAGAGCGCTTTCGTGAAGAAGCGTGCATAGAGGAGGTGCATCGTGGTGTGTTCGCTCCCGCCCGAATAGCGATTGATCGGCAACCACTTCTTCATGAGCGCAGCATCGGAGAACGCATGCGTATTTTGCGGGTCAAGATAGCGCGTGAAGTACCACGAAGAGTCTACGAACGTGTCTAACGTATCGTATTCGGGCGTCCATCCCTCGCCGAAGATCTTTGTCACACGCTCCTTCAACTCCTTAGAAGAAGCGAGCGGTGCTTCTCCTGTCGGGGTGAAATCCACATCGGTCGGGAGCAACCACGGCAAATGTTCGGCGGGGATGACGTGCGGAGAGCCCTCTGGGTCGTACACGATAGGTATCGGGCAGCCCCAGTAGCGCTGACGGGAGACCAGCCAATCGCGCAGGCGGTAATTGGTGGCCTTCTCGCCGCCCGCGTAGGCGACGATGTCCCACTTCGCTTCCTCGCTGTTCTTGCCAGTAAATGCACCGGAGTCTATGAGCGATCCGGCGTCAGTATTCGGCACAAAGCCGTCCTGCAGGAGGCGGAGAGAATATTGGTGCGTCTCTGGTGTAAGGAACGCCCTAAGCTCCTCAGGGGTAAGCCACACCAGGTCATGCTTCGCTGATTCTTCCTCAGACACTGCATCTTGCGCTCCGTCTGCAAGCACTACTTCAAATATGTGCGCGTGCACCAGCTGATTCTTCTCTTTCGGCACGTGGTAGAAAAGCCCGTCTACGAGACCAAGTTTCTTCACTATCTTCGCATGCGTGAATCCGGTTTCTTCGTAGATTTCCTTCAACACCGTCTCTTCCGGCGTGTGCCCTTCGTCCACGCCGCCCGTGAGGAACGTACCCCAGTCAACTTGTTTCCACTTGAGACCGAGATAGGTGTCGTCTTTCCAGTGTTTAATGATGGCGATGATGCCCTGCTTCTCAAAGGTTGCTTCGTGAGGGCGGTACGCCCCCGGCTCGGTCGTCTGCGTGTATTGCTGCACGATGACCTGTCGTACTGGCAAGCTCATCCGCTTCGCAAATGCATAGTCACGATCGTCGTGCGCAGGGACGGCCATCACCGCGCCCGTGCCGTAGCTGCCGAGCACATAGTCGGCGACATACACTGGTATCTCTTCCTTCGTCGCAGGATTGATCGCAGCGATACCCTCTAACTGCACGCCGGTCTTCTCTTTGTTCTCACTGCGCTCGCGCTCGGTTTTCTTCGCCGTCGCTTTGACGTATGCGTCCACCTCTCCTTGATTTGCGAGCGCTTGCCCTGCGAAGCCTTGGCGAAGTAGGGGGTGCTCCGGCGCAAGCACGACATACGTCGCGCCGAACACCGTATCCGGCCGTGTCGTAAACACTTTAATTTTTAATTCTGAATCCTTGATTCCGAATTCCAAATACGCCCCTTCTGATTTCCCTATCCACGCTCTCTGAGCGTCTTTTATCTCATTGCGCCACGGAAGCGTCTCAAGACCTGAGAGTAACCGCTCCGCGTAGTCGGTGATCTTGAGGAACCACTGTGTCAGCCGCTTCTCCTCCACGGGCGTACCGCACCGCTCGCAACAACCGTCTTGTACCTGCTCGTTGGCAAGCACGGTCTGATCCTTGGGACACCACTTCACCGCTGCGAGCTTGTGTTCGGCGAGGCCGTGCTCAAAAAGTTTGGTGAAGAGCCACTGCGTCCACTGATAGTACGTCGGGTCGCAGGCGATAACCTCTTTACTCCAGTCAAACGATGCGCCCATGCTTTTGAGCTGGGTACGCATACGTTCAATGTTCTGATACGTCCACTCCTTCGGATCTACACCGTGCTTGATAGCCGCGTTCTCCGCAGGTAGGCCAAACGCGTCAAACCCTATTGGGAACAGCACGTTCTCGCCGCGCAAGCGGAGCAGGCGCGCGTAGATGTCGGTCACGGCGAAGGCATACCAGTGGCCTATGTGGAGGTCGCCAGAAGGATACGGGAACTCAACGAGTAGATAGTACGGCTTCTTAGAAGCGTCAGTGAGATCGGTACGGTAGAGATCAAGTGCCGCCCATTTCTCTTGCGCTTTTTGCTCTATGTCCCGATGATCGTACGCCATACCCGAACAGACCTGTTAGTCGCGGAAGCGGCGGGTACCGATGTAGAGGAGTGCGACGAGGCCGACTGTGGCGATGGCGAGGCGAATCCAGTTCCCTGCCGTGCCCCAATACTCAGCAGAGCCGATAATCATAGCGACAACACCGCCGTACGAGAGACCTGAGGAAACTATTGAAGAACCGATCGGCAGGAAGCCTATGATGAGCGCGACGACGCCGAGCGCTGTCATAAGTACGAAGGCGTAGAGTGCGTGCTGGTCATTTGCCGCTTGGAACGGCTTCTGACACTTCGCGTACATGTCGCAGTAGCCGGTCGTCTTCGGACCGTTTCCGTCTGGGGTAAGTGCTGGAGAGTATTCGGTCCAGACACCCCCCTGTGTGTCACAGGTCGGGGCGTCGGTCGGCGACACCTTAAGCTGCGACGGACAGTAGTCCTCGTACTTCGGGGCAGGATACGCGATAGCGAGCACGACTGAGAAGAACACGTTAAGAATAACGACAATACCTATCAAAAGCGCCCAGCGCACGAACTTCGGATGCTGTGTGGTTTGTGTTTCCATATGCCCCGCATTATACCACAAACAAGAGGCACCCTCGTCAGGAGAGGGTGCCTCTTGTAACAGGCGCGGCTAACCGTGTAAAAACACCATAACGTCGCCGTCGGAGACGACGTATTCCTTCCCTTCCACACGCACCTGACCTTTCTCACGGGCTGCGGCGTAGGAGCCGAGCTCTAAGAGCTTGTTCCACGCAATAACTTCTGCGCGGATGAACTTCGTAAGGAAATCGTTGTGAATCGCCGCACCGGCTACCGGCGCCGTGCTCCCGCGAGTGACCGTCCACGCACGCGTCTCGTCCGTGCCGGTGGTGAAGAATGAAATAAGACCGAGCGTGTCGTATGCGCCGCGTATGAGATCGGCAAGACCATCTTCTGGCACGCCGAGTTCTTGGCGGAACCCTACACGATCGTCGTCAGCGACGTCGTTGAGCTCGCGCTCGGTCGCGGCATCTACGAACACATGGCGGCCGCCGAGCGTCTTGATCAGTTCATACGCGCGCTCAGCGCGTCCGTCTCCAAGCTCGTCAATGTTGTGTCCGCCGCTCTTCTTGTTGAGCGCGTAGAGGATCGGCTTCATAGTGAGGAGGTTCAGGCTCTGTACGAGTTTCTTCTCCTCGTCGGTGAGACCCGCATGCAGAGCGAGCCTGCCAGCGGCAAAGCCCTGCATGAGCTTGGCAAGCGCCACTTCTTCGGCCATAGCGTCTTTGCGGCCAGCCTTAATATCGCCAGCTATCTTGTCGCGGCGCTTCCTGACCTGCTCGGCATCAGCAAGCGCAAGCTCAAGGTTGATTATTTCTATATCCTTATACGGTTCAATCGTCCCCTCCACGTGATGCACTTCCGAATCATCAAAGAAACGGACGACCTGTAGGATAGCGTCGGTCTCGCGTATGTTCGCGAGGAACTGGTTGCCGAGCCCTTCGCCCTCAGCCGCCCCCTTCACGAGCCCGGCGATATCTACGAACTCTATAGCCGCAGGGACGACCTTCTCGCTTTTAGAGAACTGCTCAAGTGCGGCAAGACGCGCATCCGGCACACCGACGACACCGACCGAAGGGTCAATGGTGCAGAAGGGATAATTCTCCGCCGGCACAGAGGCCTTGGTGAGTGCATTAAAAAGCGTGGATTTCCCCACGTTTGGCAGGCCCACGATTCCTATTTTCAACATACTTTCAGACTACAGTACAGAGAGGCAAAAAGGAAGAGCCGAGTGCGCCACTACTCGGCTCTTTTTTGTTGCTGGTGCTGTAAGGACGATCACGGATGCTCGTCATACTCGCGCAGAATCCGATATCCGATCGGGAATCGGAGCGAGTCGGGGTCTCTCCCGTCCCAGCGTATCTCGCGCTGGACCACCAGATTCGTGATGATGGGTTGCCAACAAAGCTCAAACTCGTTCACCCGTGCGCCGAGCGTGTCGGGAGAGTCGTTCGTCCATATCTTCACCTCCTTCCGGAAGAATATTGGGCCGTCGTCGTACTTCGGGGTGACGAAGTGCATGCAGACCGCCGAGCGTGTGTTTTTGTCGCGCCCAAACGCCGCGAGCGCTGCTTCGTGCACGAAGTGACTGTACAGTCCTTCTGTCTCCGGCAATGGTCCGGGGTGGATGTTGAAGGTGAACCGCGGGTCAAGACCAAGCACGAGCTTGAGCCATCCAGAGAGCGCGAAGAATCCCGCTCCACTGTCACGCGCGATTTGCTGATAACGACTCGCGTCCCATGGACCGGCGAAATAGACGAATGGAACGCCAAGCCTGTCAGCTCTCTGTCGCACGCCGCCCATTTCCCGACTGGAAACCACACCGACGATCTCGGCTCGGAGCACTCCCGCGCGCGAACAGCGAACGAGGTTTTCAAAACCGGAACCGCCGCCAGTGGCAGAGCCTGATGCAAATACAAGTATCTTTGGTTGTGCAGTCACGACCGTCTCCTCTCCTGTTGTTGTGCGAACCCTGACAAAGGTCAGCTGGTCGCACGATAAGGCGCTCTGCGAGAGAAGTCAAACGATGTGTCGGTAGGCGCTGCTACGAGCGCGGCTTGGCGAGCATGCGCACATACTGGAGCATCCCGTAGAAAACGACTGTCGCGACCACGAAGAAAGCGACACTTGCGCCGAAGGAAAGTATCGGTATCCAGCCGAGTGTGAGGTAGGCGAGGAACCACCACGCGGTAAACGCGATCGCCGAGCCAAGGGCGAAGGTGATGCGCTTCCGCGAGAGCGCCCACGAGACATAGATGACAAGCAGCGCGAAGATGGAGAGCGTCCAGTAGCTCGCGGTCTGTGCCGGCTGTGTCGCCGCATGCGAGAGGTACGCGACGACGACGAGCGCAAGCGAAGAGAGGAGGAGAAGTGTCATGCCGAAATGCATGCCATGAGCGATGGCGCGCATATGCATGCGCTCAGCATGGTCAAACTTTCCGTCGCGCAGTGCACGCAGGTACGCAAGTTCTCCCCACACGGTGGTACATGCGCCAATAAGCGCACCGAGCGCTTGGCAGAACACTATGAACGGGATGAGCGCGGTCGTAGTCATGATTATTTCTGCATGAGACCAGCGAGCTCAGTGCGGTATTTCTTCATGACTTCCATAGAGGCCTTCATCTCGCTCTCGCCGCCCTTCTTGCGACGCTCTATCTCCTCGCCGATCTTCTTGAAGAGTTGCGGGTCCTTTGAAATAAGCGCGGTCATCTGCTCACGCTGTGCCTCCGGCATATCTTTCAGCTTCCATTTGGCATATTGATTGATGAGGAATCCTTGGACAGACATATTAGGAAAGGTTTGGGCGCTGGATGTACCCACGTATAGTGCGCGTGGTGTAGTAGAGCGCGATGAGCGAGAGGAGCGCCAGCGTCTCGGTGTAGGTAAAGGAGAGGTTCAAGAGTCCGACGCCGGCACGATAGTGTTCAACAGCGGATGTGCCGAAGAGCACCGTGCCGCTGGCGGCGAGGAGTGCGTTGAACCAGTGTATCCACGACTGATCGGGGTTCGTGATGCCTGCCGCGACCACAAGCAGGACGGCCGAGAAGATTGCCCCCGTCGTGGAGAGCGGGAGAGCTGCGCCAGTAGATTGTGCAACGACAAGCACGAGTGCGGCAGCAACAAAGAGAGCGCGAGCCTCGTCGCCGTGATAATGCATCATCTTGCGACGCTGCGGGATCACATCGCTGTCGTACCCTTCCATACCCCCAGTATACCCCGTCTGTGCCAAGCGCAACTACGAGAGCAGTATAGTCGCTTGATTGTGGGAAATCTCGGCGATGCCGCCGCCGATAGGAAAGGTCTGTGACGCGCCTTCGGTGTCCGTCACGCGGATATCTCCGCTTCTAAGTTCCGAGACGAATGCCTCGTGGTCGGCAAGCACTTCAAACACTCCTTCACTGCCGGGGAGCGATACCGATGCCGCTTCCCCGTCAAAGAGATTCGTACCGACCTTGGCAATGGTGAGGTGAAAAGTTTTCATCAATTATTTTACGTCGTCTATTGAACCCTTCATATAGAACGCTTGTTCTGGTTTGTCGTCGTGCTTCCCTTCTACGATCTCCTTGAAGCCGCGCACGGTCTCTTCGCGGCTGACGTACGCGCCCTTGATGCCAGTGAACGGCTCGCCGACGAACATCGGCTGAGAGAGGAAACGCTCAAGCTTGCGCGCACGAGCCACCGAGAGGCGATCCTCCTCGGAGAGCTCCTCAATGCCGAGGATGGCGATGATGTCTTGGAGCGACTTGTAGCGTTGGAGCACGAGCTTCACTTCGTTCGCGACACGGTAGTGCTCCTCGCCGACGATCTCCGGCGTGAGGGCCGCAGAGGAAGACTCCAGCGGGTCAATAGCCGGATAGATGCCGAGCGAGGCGAGTGCGCGAGAGAGCACCACCGTACCGTCCAAGTGGGCGAAGGTGGTCGCCGGTGCAGGGTCGGTGAGGTCGTCGGCCGGCACATACACCGCCTGCACGGACGTAATAGAACCTTTCTTGGTAGACGTGATGCGCTCTTGGAGCTTGCCCATCTCCTCAGCGAGGGTCGGCTGATAGCCCACAGCAGAGGGCACGCGGCCGAGCAGCGACGAGACCTCGGAACCCGCCTGAATGAAGCGGAAGACGTTGTCCATGAAGAAGAGCACGTCCTTGCCGCCCTCGTCGCGGAAGTACTCCGCCTGCGTGAGGCCTGAGAGCGCGACACGAGCGCGCGCGCCCGGCACTTCGTTCATCTGACCGAACATGAGCGCGGTCTTCGCGAGTACGCCTGAGTCCGCCATCTCGTGGTAGAGGTCGTTGCCCTCGCGCACGCGCTCGCCCACGCCGGCGAAGACGGAGTAGCCGCCGTGCTCAGTCGCGACGTTACGGATGAGCTCTTGGATAAGCACCGTCTTCCCCACACCGGCACCGCCGAAGAGGCCCACCTTACCGCCCTTGAGGAACGGAATGATGAGGTCAATAGCCTTGATGCCGGTCTCAAAGATCTCCGCTTTAGTAGTCTGCTCGTCAAAGGTGGGCGGTGCGCGGTGTATCGGGAGGCGCTTCACGCCTGCTTCCATGGGACCCTTGCCGTCTACCGGCTCGCCGAGCACGTTGAAGAGGCGGCCGAGCGTAGCTTCGCCGACGGGCACAGAAATAGGCGCGCCAGTGGCCAACACCTCTTCGCCGCGAGCGAGGCCTGCTGTCTCGTTCATAGAGATAGCGCGGACGCGGTCAAGACCGAGGTGCGACGCGACTTCCAGCACAATGCGGCCGTGCGCGTCGTTCTTCTCAATAATGAGCGCATCCATGATTGCAGGACGCGATTCTTTGAAATGTATGTCCACGACTGGCCCGATGATTTCTGTGATGATTCCGTTTTTCATAGGTATAAAATTATGCTGCTAACGCCTCGCGCCCGCTGATAATCTCCGACACTTCGCGCGTGATCGCCGCCTGACGAATCTTGTTGAAGAGCCGCGTCAGGTCGTGCGCGACTTCCTTTGACTTGTCGCTCGCACTCTTCATCGCCACCATGCGCGCCGAGTGCTCCGAGGCCTTCGCCTCAAGGAGCATATGGTAGAGCGACACGGCAATGAGCCGCGGGATAAGCACGTCCAATACTTCTCCCCCCGACGGTTCAACGCTGTACGCCGCCGGTGCTTCAAACGAGACTTCATGACTCCATTTCCCTTTCGTAGGGATGATGCCCTCCACGATGTCGCGAAGCGCTGGCAAGGAGAGCGGCAGGAGCCGCCGCACCGTCGCGAGCTGTTCAAAGGTGGATTTGAAGTTGCTGTAGACCGTAATCACCTTATCGTACTCGCCTGCAGAAAACCGTTCCGACAATTCCTTCGTCAATGCCTCCATATGCGTAAGCGAGACATCGTCGCTTTTATTCTCAAACGATTGGGCGATGGTGTACCCGCGGCGTCTGAAATATTCCTCGCCCTTCTTTCCGTAGGCATAGATGGTTACGTCGCCTACCGCACGGCCTTCAAGCGCCTCTGTCGCGCGCTTGAGCACGTTGCCGTTCAATCCTCCGGCGAGGCCCTTGTCGCTCGTGATAAGCACCAAGGCGAGCTTCGCACCGTCACGATGTCGTGCGAGCGGGTGGCGCTTCACGTCTTCGGTGCCCGACAAGCGCGTGAGTATAGAGAGCGCCGCGCGCGCGTAGGGACGACCAGCGAGCGCTGTCGCCTGCGTCTTACGCATCTTCACCGCCGAGACAGCCTCCATGGCCCGCGTCACCTTGTGCGTGCGGTTCGTCGCGCCGATCTTCGCCTTGATATCCTTCAGCGCCATAGGTAGTTATGCGGCGAGATGCCGAGCGATGAATGCATCAAGCTTCTCGCGGAGCGTCTTCTCAGAATCCTCGCGGACTTCCTTAGACTCCCTGATAGCCGCCAGCACGCCACCCGCTTCGCGCGAGAGGTAGTCCTGCAGCTTGGCTTCAACCGCACCGATATGCTTCGCGTCTACGCCATCAAGGTAGCCGTTCGTCGCGGCGAATATGATAGCGGTCTCCATCTCAAACGGGAGCGGTACGCCGCGGCCTTGGTTCAATATCTCGGTCATGCGGCGACCGGCATCAATGCGCTTCTTCGTTTCTGCATCTAGGTCAGACGAGAATTGCATGAACGCCTCAAGCTCGCGGAACTGTGCGAGCTCAAGCTTGATCTTGCCGGAGACTTTCTTCATGGCTTTCGTTTGTGCGGCACTTCCCACGCGCGAGACCGAGATGCCGACGTTGATAGCCGGACGCTGACCCTTGTTGAAGAGGTCGGCCTCAAGGTATATCTGCCCGTCGGTGATGGATATGACGTTCGTCGGGATGTAGGCAGACACATCGCCCTCCTGCGTCTCAATGATAGGCAGTGCGGTGAGCGACCCGCCACCCTTCTCTTTGGAAAGCTTCGCGGAGCGTTCAAGCAAGCGCGAGTGCAGGTAGAAGATGTCCCCTGGGTATGCCTCGCGCCCTGGCGGACGACGAAGAAGGAGCGACATCTGGCGATACGCGACAGCTTGCTTGGAGAGATCGTCGTAAATGACAAGGGCATCTTTCCCCTGTTCCATGAAATACTCACCGATCGTCGCGCCGGTAAACGGCGAGAGGAACTGGAGCGCTGCCGGTGCAGACGCAGGCGCAGTGACGACGATGGTGTATTCCATCGCGCCGCGAGCTGCGAGCTCTGCCACGATCTTCGCTGTCTTGGACTCCTTCTGGCCGATAGCGACGTAGA
>JBAYHQ010000016.1:0-19008 GCA_041666065.1 Minisyncoccota bacterium
GCGAACTTATCGCTCAGAAGAATGCCTCGCGCCATGAACGTCTTGGCGAAGTCGTGATTACCGACGACCTGATTTCTTTCATCCGCCGTGCAGGGTACACGCTTGAGGGTGTCCTCCCGCACGGAGTCGTGCTTGACCTCTCGGCGAAGACCGGCCGTTTCTACGGCGGCTCTACGGAAGAGATGCTCACCAACGTGCACCCGAAGATGCACGAGATTTTCACAAAAGCAGCAGGGATTATCGGCGCGCCGGTCGCCGGCTTTGACCTTATCAGCGCCGACCCGACACAAGACCCCGACACCGAGCGCTGGGGCATCATAGAATGCAATTCACTCCCCTTCATAGACCTGCACTACTACGCGCTTCGCGGCGAGCCCGTAGACGTGGCGAGGCACATCTGGGATCTGTGGAACGAAAGCGAGTGATATACTCTACGCATGAAGCTCGCGAGTCCGGCCTTTGAACATGCGGGAAGCATCCCTCCTGCGTACACCTGCGACGGTGACCGATTCCTCTCACCGCCCCTTACGATTACCGACGTGCCCGAAGCGGCGCAGTCGCTCGTACTCATCGTAGACGACCCCGATGTACCGAAGGCGCTCCGAGAGGACGGCAATTTTACTCATTGGGTGCTCTTCAACATATCGCCCGCGACAAACGACCTTCCCGCGGGCGAAGGTGTCGGCACGGCGGGAGCAAACACGCGTGGCGACGCGCGCTACACGGGTCCGTGTCCACCACCAGAATACGAACCGAAGACGCACCGATACTTCTTCAAGCTTTACGCACTTGATACGATACTCGACCTCGCAGAGGGCACATCAAAAGAGGAAGTGGAGTCAGCTATGAGTAACCACATCATCGCTACCACTGAACTCCTCGGTACGTATGCAAAGAAATAAAAACTGCCCCTAGGGGCAGTTTTTATTTCTTTGCTTCCTTGAAGGTGACGCGCTTTCTAAGCGTGGGGTCAAACTTCGTGAGCTCAATCTTGCGCTCTACGGTCTTCTTGTTCTTACGCGTCCATATGACGTGCGGAGACTTCGTGGACTTGAGCTTAATAAGGCGTATCTGTGACATGCAAAAAATATAGCAGAATCAGTAAGTTTCCGCAACGGAGCGAGTAGTTCTAAGCAGTGGTCGTTGCGGCGACCCTCCTCGCGCGAACCGTACTCTTCTTTACGTCAAAATGCGGTTCGCCGTTCTTCATAGAGACGGTCACTGTACCGCCCTCAAGAAGTCCTTGGTCCACCATCATAGACGCGAGTGGCGTGAGGATGGTGTCCTGTATCGTGCGGCGCAGCGGCCTCGCGCCGTACTCAGGATTGTAGCCCTTCTCGGCGAGCCACGTGTGCACCTCAGGCTCTATCGCAAGCGTGATGCGCTTGTGCGCGAGGCGTTTCATCACCTCCTCTACCTGATTGTCCACGATACGCGCGAGCGCTTCCTTCGCGAGCGGGTCAAATATGATGATGTCGTCAAGACGATTGAGGAACTCTGGGCGGAAGTGCTCCTTCAGCGCACCGAGCACGCGCTCCTTCGTCTCCTCGTACCGCGACGCCTCGGTCGCATCGGCTGTACCGAAACCGAGATGCGCGAGCTTGTCTATGAACTCACCGCCGATGTTACTTGTGAGCACGATGATGGTGTTTTTGAAGTTGACCTTGCGCCCCTTGCCGTCGGTCAGGTGGCCCGAATCAAGCACTTGAAGCAATATATTAAACACTTCGGGGTGCGCCTTCTCCACTTCGTCAAAGAGTACCACCGCGTAGGGGCGATGGCGGATACGCTCGGTGAGTGTCCCCGACTCCTCATAGCCGACGTACCCTGGCGGCGCGCCGATAAGCTTCGCCACCGAGTGCTTCTCCATGAACTCGCTCATGTCCACACGCACGAGCGCATCGGCGTCGTTGAACATGAACTCCGCAAGCTTCTTAGAGAGCTCGGTCTTGCCGACACCGGTCGGTCCGAGGAAGAGGAACGAGCCGATCGGACGGTTCGGATCAGAGATACCGACACGGGAGCGCTTCACGGCGTCGGTGACCTTCTTCACCGCGGCGTCCTGCCCTATAATGCCGTGCTTGAGCGCCTCCTCCATACGGGTAAGTTTCGCCGCCTCCTCTTCAAGCATGCGGGCGACAGGGATGCCTGTCCAGCGCGAGACGACGGCAGCGATGTCCTGCTCAGCTACTTCCTCGTTGAGCACGCGACGCGACTTCTGCAGCGTCTTCAGCCGCTTCAGCTTCGTCTCCAAGTCTTTCTGGATGTGCGGTATCTTCCCGTACCGTATCTCGGCAACCGTGCCGAGATCGGCAGCGGCTTCGGCGTTGTCTGCCTGTACCTTCAGCGCCTCAAGCTCGGTTTTCGCCACACGTATACCGCTCAGCACTTCTTTCTCGTTCTTCCACTTAAGCTCAAGCTCGCTCGTCTTCTCTTTCAGATCGGCGACTTCCGCATCAATGGCTTTGATGCGTTCCTTGATCTCCTTCGCGTGCTCGCCCTCAAGATCTTTCTGGAGCGCCTGCCGCTCAATCTCAAGGCGGCGGATCTTACGATCGGTCTCCTCAAGCAAGGGAGGTTTGTTCTCAAGCGCGATGCGTAGACCAGAAGCGGCCTCATCAATAAGGTCTATCGCTTTATCGGGCAGGAAGCGATCGCTGATGTAGCGACTAGAGAGTTCTACCGCCGCCACGATCGCGCCGTCAGTGATACGCACTCCGTGGAAAAGTTCGTATTTGTCGCGCAGGCCGCGAAGTATCGCGATGCCGTCTTCCACAGAAGGCTCATTCACGAACACCGACTGGAAGCGGCGTGTGAGCGCAGCGTCTTTCTCAATATACTTCTGGTACTCCTTAAGCGTCGTCGCCCCGATGATGCGTATCTCGCCGCGAGAAAGCGCGGGTTTCAGCATGTTTGACGCATCAAGCGAGCCTTCAGCACCACCCGCGCCGACAAGCGTGTGAAGCTCGTCCACGAAGAGGATTACCTTCCCTTCTGCGCGTTCCACCTCCTTCATCACGTTCTTCATGCGCTCTTCAAACTCGCCGCGGTACTTCGTACCGGCGATCATGAGACCGAGGTCTAGCGACAGAAGCTCTTTGCCCTTGAGCGATTCCGGCACATCACCCTGCGCCATGCGCGCGGCAAGCCCTTCTGCAATAGCCGTCTTGCCGACACCCGCTTCGCCGATAAGCACGGGGTTGTTCTTCGTGCGGCGCGCGAGGATCTGGATGACCCGATTGATCTCAAGGTCGCGACTGATGACAGGATCAAGCTTGTTCTCTGCTGCGAGTTTCGTGAGATTACGAGCGTACTTGGCGAGCGCGCGGAAGCGCTTCGGCTCTCCCGCCTGTCCGTCCTTAGAGCCCTTCAGTTCTTTCAGTATGGCAAGCGCAGCGTCGTAGGTTATAGAGAAGCGCGCGAGTATGTCGGCTGCGGGTCCTGGGTGCTCAATAACTGCGAGGAAGAGGTGCTCGGTGCCGACGAAAGAGTCGTTCATGCGTGCCGCTATTTTCCCTGCCGCCTCAAGCGCCTGCGCAAGGTCGGGTGTGAGATATATCTGGTATGCAGGAGAGAGCACCGACGCGGTTTCCGGCGTCTCTAGGTGCTCAAGCACCATGTCAGCGAGCATGATGGTGTCAATCTCCATGCGATCAAGTATGGAGAACACGAGCGACTCCTCCTGCAAGACGAGCGCGGCAAGCAGATGGATAGGCGACACGTGGTTCTGACCGCGTTCAATAGCGAGCTCGTGCGCGCGGCGCACGGCTTCTTTTGCTTTGGTAGTGAAATTATTAAAGGGAGGCATAGAAAGAGATGTAAATGTGTACCTATTTAAATTACTTCGTCGCAGCGGTAGAGGTCGCAGCGGTAGAGGTCGCCATAAGAAGCGCGTTGATGACATTGGCACCGATTAGAAGACCAGGGGCAGCACCGCCGCTGATACCGACAAGATTCCCTGACAGGTCTACGACCGCGCTCCCCGTCCCTATATCCGGTAGTGTCGTGTGTATGCCCTTCTCGCTCACGCGAGCGACGATGCCCGTAGCGGCGAAACCGTCTGCACCAAGCGTGAGCACGGTCTCGCCGAGCTTCAGATCGCTTGAAGCGATAAGTGTGGGTGAGGTCATCTTAGGGAGCGTAGCGCTGTCGGCGAAACCGTAGATGGCGATGCCCTTGCCCGCGCGCGCAAGCGATGCGGGAATGTGCGAGCCGTTCGTGAATTCAATCAGCACCTCCTTCGGCAAGGCGTCTTGCGCAGCGGTCGCGACAGCGCGCGCCTTCGGCAGGTACGTGCCGATGCTGAGTGCTGGCGTTGAGGTGCCGGTCTCCGCACTGTAGATGGCGACAGCGCGTGCGGCGTCAGCGCCGATAGCGGCGGTGACAAGGTCTTGGTTAGATGGTGCGGGCGCTTGGATGATAGCGGCAGGGGCGGCCGTGGCGACCGTCTCAATAGTGCGCTCCACGACGCGGTTTACTGTCTGAGTGACGAACGCAGGAGCATGATCAAGCAGGGACACTGTCAAAATGCCGGTTGCGACCGACGTGACGAAGTTGACGAGAATCGTCAGAAGTATGAGTTGTGATTTTGAAAGTTCCTCAATATCCATACGACTATAATGCTACCGCTTAGCGCTTGTGTCAATGAATGCGACCGCGGCAGCAAGCGCGCGTGCAAAACGGCCAAGAGCACGCTGCGAAACGCCCGTTCCCCACGAGATACGCAGGGTAGCACGAGCGCGTTCGGAGTCGCCGGTAAGCACGTACACCGCTCGCGAACCCTCCTCGGAATCGGTTTCGCACGCACTTCTTGTGGCGACAGCGAACCCTGCTTCGTCTAAGAGCGCCACGAGATAGTCCGTATCGCGTCCGACAAAGGAGAGGGAGAGGATGTTCGGCGCTTGGTCGCGACCTTCCTGTACAGACACGTTCGGGATGTTCTTTAGGATCGCCTCCTTGAGCCGCGTTCGCGCGGAAAGTGCGGAGGTGCGGAATGGTTCGCGCTTGCGTGCGGCAGCGCCCAACGCTGCCGCAAATCGTTCCGCAAGCTCCGGCGACTCCGTACCGGAGCGAAGTCCGCGTTCCTGTCCGCCACCTCGGTAGAGCGGCACGAGCTGAATAGTCCGATGCGCGACAAGGACGCCCATGCCGTGCATGTCGGCGACCTTCGCCGCATCAAACGAGAGCAGGTCCGCGCCGAAATGGTCACGCGTTATTTTCTCGGTCAGCGGCGCTTGGCTCGCGTCAACGTGCAGCGTTATGCGCGCACTCGCGCCCTTGCGTGCTTTCTTGAGCGCCTCCGCAACCTCGCGCGTATTCCACACGACGCCCGTCTCGCCACACACTGCCTCCATAGACACGAGTACCGTCTCTGGGCGGATACACGTGCGAAGCGCGTCAATGTCTACGCGGTAGTCTCGTATTGGGAGTGCTTCAATATCAATCCCCTCCTCGGCAAGCACGCGCATATTCTCTACGAGCGACGCATGCGCGCTCGGCAGATACAGCACGTGCATATTGTTCCTCCCTGGCGCGTCAGCTCCTGCGAGGAGCCGGAGCGCACGCACGCGTCCGAGGATAGCAAGCGCGTTGCTCTCGGTCGCGCCACTGGTGAAGATAATGTCGTCTGCCTGTACTTCCACGAGACGCGCTATCGCGCTTCGCGCGCGCTCAAGCGCGGCGTGCGCCGCACGTCCTTCGGTATGGGGCGAAGACGGGTTCCCCGCCACTCCTGAAGCAACATCAAGATACACTCGCCTTTTCCAAAACATACTCGTATTCTACATGACCTTCGCCAACTAGCCTCAAAGCAGCAATCGTGGTAGAACGTTTGCAGAACAACACCTGTAGTATCCACTTGGAGGGAACAATCATGTTTCTGAAACCAGATACACCGGAAGACGGGCTCGGCACCGCAGTGGCAGTTCTCATGGATGAGATGTCGGGGAAAATAGTCCTCTCTCTTGACCAGAGGCTGGACTTCCAGCATTGGAGGCTCATCGGGGGCAGAATAAAGAGCCGCGACTTTGACCCACGACGCCCCTTTGACGGGCAACTTGCCGCGCACAACGCTATCAAGACTATCGTCAAGCGTACGATAGGCCTCTCCTTCCCGCTGCGTTATGTTGCAGAAAATCAGCGGGGAAAATCTGGGGCGTTATATGTCTTTGCCGGCATGATCCTCCACACCATGCGGATACAGCAGCCCGACAACGTACCCGTTCAGCTTCGGATGTTTTCGGACAGAGAGATTCTTAGCTCTGATCAGGTACTGAAGCGGTGCAAAGAGGCCGTAGAAGAGGCCCTCGCCTGGAAAGGATAGGTGCCTCTCAGCTCGCCGGAACTCGCTCCGGCGAGTTCCTTTTTAATTGTAAAAAAGTGATTTTTGTGATGAAATAGAGCCATTATGGCGCGAACAGCACGACCGCCCGTCATCGCGGTGATGGGCCATATAGACCATGGCAAGTCCTCGCTTCTGGATTATATCCGGAAGGCGAACATCGTCGCGGGCGAGGCAGGCGGCATCACCCAGCACGTCGCCGCGTATATAGCGCTCCACGACAACCGTCCCGTCACCTTCTTGGATACACCAGGGCACGAAGCGTTCAAGGCGCTCCGTACTCGCGGTGCGGCCGCGGCAGATATCGCCATCCTCGTCGTTGCGGCAGACGAGGGCGTGATGCCGCAGACGCTTGATGCGCTTGCTGCTATCACGGAGTCTGGCATACCGTATATCGTCGCGATCACGAAGATAGACAAGAACAACGCCGACGTTGATCGCGCGAAGATGTCGCTCGTGGAGCACGGCATCTACATTGAGGGCATGGGGGGTGACGTCGCCTACGCTCTCGTGTCGTCAAAGACCGGCGAAGGCATACCCGAACTCCTTGACCTCGTCCTCCTCGCTTCCGACCTCGCCGAGCTGTCAGGCGACCGAGAGGCAAGCGCGACTGGCTTCGTGCTGGAGTCTACACAAGACCCCAAGCGCGGTGCATCGGCGACGCTTATCGTGAAGGACGGCACGCTCACGCTGGACGGCTTCGTCGTCGCGGGCGACGCCTACGCGCCGATACGATTTATTGAAGACTTCCGCGGCAAGCGCGTGGAGCGTGCCGGCCCGTCCGAACCCGCGCGTGTCTCAGGATTTAGCTCGCTACCCGCAGCTGGGTCACTGTTCACTATCGCGAAGAACAAGAAGGAGGCTGAGGCACTCGCGGCCGAAAACGCGAAGGCGTCTGCACCGCTCCCTGAACGCGCTGCTACGGCCGAGGGCGTCGCAGAGCTTCCGCTTATCGTGAAGGCAGACGTCGCCGGCTCGGTAGACGCGATCGCGCACGAGCTAAAGAAGATCACGAACGAACGAGCTGCGATCCGCATCATCGCGTCAGGCGTCGGCAACGTGTCGGAGAACGACGTGAATACGGCACACGCCTCAGGCGCCACGATCATCGCTTTCAACGCAGGGACAGACTCTATCGCGCGCGATCGCGCCGAGCGCGAGAGTGTGGTGATACTCCCCTTTTCAATCATCTATGAATTGTCGGAAAAAGTAGCGGAGCTTCTGAACGCCCGCGCACCGGCGGTGGCAGAAGACAAGGAGCTCGGACGCGCGAAAGTGCTTAAGGCATTTTCCTCTAGCGCGAAGAAACAGGTCCTCGGTGCACGCTACCTAAGTGGTACGCTCTCGCTTGGCGACCGCATGAAGCTCGTACGCGAAGGCGTGGAGATAGCGCGCGGCAGTATCACGAACCTTCAGCAAGCCCGTGCTGACGTGAAAGAGATCAAAGTGGAAGGCGACTTCGGCATTGAAGTGGAGTCACGCGAAGGCGCAACCTACGGCGACGAGATAGTCGCTTTCGCCGTCGCCCACGTATGATAGGCGCTGCTGACCGGAGGGGGCGCGTTACCGAGATCATCGCTCGCGAAGCAGCGCAGTTCATCACCCGCGAAGCAGGGAGTGGCTCCTTGATCACGGTCATCCGCGCAGAAGCAGCGGCGCACGGCGACCGCATACTCGTCTTCGTGAGCGTGTTCCCTGAGGACAAGGCGCTCGCCGCACTCGCTTTCCTAGAGCGCCATCGCGAAGCATTCTCCGACCACCTGAAGACACATGCACGCTTACGTCCCCTCCCGCGCGTAGACTTTCTTCTTGATAATCGCGCAGTGACGGGCGGACCGACGGAGATAGCTACTGGAGGCCAGGGCGGGAATTGAACCCGCGCATCGCGGTTTTGCAGACCGCTGTGTTACCACTTCACCACCTGGCCGTATAGAAAGGATAGCAGAGATGCTAGTATCTTCAAAAGAAGCCGGGATGGCGGAATTGGTCAGACGCACCGGGCTTAAAACCCGGAGAGAGCCTAAAAACCCTCGTGTGAGTTCGAGTCTCACTCCCGGTACTTAATTGAGAGAAAACAAACTTGGTGCGCCTACCAGGGCTCGAACCTGGGACCGTCTCCTTAAGAGGGAGCTGCTCTACCAACTGAGCTATAGGCGCAATAAGAAAAATATACCAGACCATAGTATGATTTGGAAGCGCTGGGATGGCGAAATTGGTAGACGCACTAGCCTTAGGAGCTAGCGGGGCAACCCATGGGAGTTCAAATCTCCCTCCCAGCACCACTTTGTGAGGACTTGACTTTTCCATGGTTTCGTGTATTATTCGCTTCAGAGCGAAGTTCACCTCGCCACCCATAACGTAACAATTTCTCCGGGAGAGACATCATGTTCAAATCGGTTGTTAACCTGCTAGTAGGGTTAGTAACATATGCCCTATACGCCCTCACGGGGCGCATCAAGCCGTGGGTAAGCCAAGGAATTGGCCTGCTCATGAGCGGTTTCGTCGGCCTCGTCGTATACGGGCTGGTTGTTTGGTTCATCCAACACACGCTGAACTTCTGGTACTTGGAAGAAATTCTGAGATACATACCAGCGGCTCCGCTTGGCGCCCTTGCGGCATACGAGATGTTCTTCTCGTGCCGTTACGAGGTGCCGGTCGGCCGAGTGGGTGTGGCGAAGATCTTCGGGTCTCTCACCGAAATCACCTTCACGGACGGGATCCAATGGGTACCCTTCTTCGTCAAGATAATCACCGAGCCTGGGCCGGACGAGAAGTTCGTGCTCAGTATTCCGGGGACGAGGATCGGGACGCAGGACGGTACTGAGGTGTACTTCGGCACATTCGCGCCGAACTCAATCCAGTACTCCATAACGGACGCGGTCAGATACATCGTCGTAGACGATCCCGAAGCTGCGCTCTGCGCGGAATACATGGGGGCGGCGAAGATGTTCTTCGGGCAAGCGGCAGAAGCTGCCGCAGCAAGAAACGAAGGACGTCTGTTCCCTGACTTCGTAATGCTCCCTTCGAAAGGTGAAGATGACGTGCAGCATGCGGCATTCTTTACCCGCCTTGAGGCTGCGAAGTTCAAGGATGCTGACGGGACCGAGGACGACCTTTTCTCTCCGGAAGCGCTCCGTATGCTCAGAGACGAAGCGGGAACATTCGCTTCAAACACTAAGCTGTGGGGCATCGGCAACGTGCTCGCCTTTGTGCCAGACGTCCGCGAGGACCCTGCCACGCAGGAAGCCACCGAAAAGTTGCAAGCAGCTGAACAAGCCGGAAAGACTCTTAGCGTGAAGATGGCAAGCCTGACAGCGCATCTCAAGGGTCTGACTGATCTCGATGTCAATCCAAACGCCGCACTCGCTGCAACATTGAAGGTGAGCGGCGAGAATGTGGAGTTCGTGCATCGGGATATGCCTGAGTTCATGGGCATGCCCGGCGGCGTAGCCGCCGGTATCAACCAACACAGGAAAGGAAGGAATCGCCATGGCAACAAACAAAGAAGCCAAAGCAGTGGCGGCGCCAAGGCCGCCGGAACTTAAGGGCTGGCTACTGGTTACCGTCTTCGTGGCAGCATTTGCCATGACTGTCTCAAGCTTGGTGTCAACCTACAAAACGGGGAACAAGAAACATCCCGACACCCCCGTAGCGACGCAGTGCCGCAATGCAAGCGCGTTGGAAACTCGCCGGTGCTTCGTCATCGGCAAGTCAGACCGCTTCAAGAACGCACGGGACGGCGCGCTTCCGGGGGACCAGATGCAGATCTGTTCCAACGGCGGCGTGCTCAAGCGCGTCGTGGAAGGAGGTACTGCCTACTTCTGGTTTGAAACCGAGAAGAAGGATGGGGAGGAGGTTGAGTATCGCCTCTTCCCTGCGGCCGACAAGTGCCCGCCGCTTACGTTATGAGGTGAATTGCTCTTTAGTTTAGGGCGCAAAGGCCACACGGGGTTGATTCCGGTGGCCTTTTTCTTTTCTGCGCTCTGCACTACTGAGAGATCTTCTGCACTGCCGGCAGGTCAAACGACCCAAGGGCGATGTTGATGATGCCGTACGCCCCGAAGATAATGACGAGTCCGACAAGCCCCCACAAGATGGCGTCCTTCCCTTCCTTCCGTTTATGCGAATCCCCCGAATGCACGATGAACTCAAACACTCCCCACACGAACACGACGAACGCAGCGGCGGCGAGGAGCAGGATAATCGGGTTGACTATCTGTACGACGACCTTAGCGAGGAAATCGTTAAGGGCTTGGAGAGCCGCGGCCATTTAATTACTGAACCGTGAAGCCTGTTTTCGGCGTGGTGATGCCCGTGTTGCCGAAGGATACCGAGCCGGTAAGGATATTCACGAGACCCCACACCGAGACCATCACGAAGAAGCCGATAAGACCCCAGAGCATGAGGTTCTTGCCCTTGTCCTTCACTTCTTCTGAGCCTGCGCCGACGATGAACGTCTGGAATGCGCCCCACACGAAGACGATAAAGGCGATCGCGAAGAGCACCGGCACGAGCACGTTGTTTATTGTATTGATGATAAATGAGCCGACGTCCGAGATGTTGCTCACTGCCGCGAAGGATACGAGCGGTGCCGCGAGGGTCGCGAGGGTTACTGAAGTGATGGCGAGTGCTTTTTTCATAAGATAAGTAAACGATTAATGTGGTAATTGTAGCTTTTTGCCCTTAGAGGTCAATGCGCCCCGCGCTCACGTGTGGATAAGCGAGCACCACCCTATCACAGGGTCGGATAGGCGGGTGCGGTGCCGCCCGAAGTCAGGTTGAACGTGCTGGTGACGATATTTACCAGCCCCCACACGGAGAATATGACTGCGAAGCCGACAACAGCCCAGAGGACGAAGTCCTTCCCCTTCGTGCGCTCCTCTGAGTCGGCGGCGCCGAGGATGAAGTACTTGTACACACCCCAGATGAAATACAGGAATGCGAGGGCGAAGAGAACGGGGACGATAACATCGTTAATGATGCTGATGACGCCAGTGGAGTACCCCTTGATGAAGTTTACGTTTACATTCATAGCTTCTAGTACGTCTTAGGGAGGCTCGGCACGACCTGACCTGTGAGCCCGAAGGTAAACGAGACGATGTTTACCAAACCCCAGAGCGATATCATGACCGCGAAGCCTATGACGCCCCAGAGGATGAGCTTATGCCCCTCGCTCACTTCGCCCGGCTCGCCATGGGAGAAAATGTAGGCCTTGGTGATGCCGTAGAGGAACACGATGAAAGCGATAGCGAAGAGAAGCGGGACAAGGATGTTGTTGATGATCGCCACGATCTGTCCGGCGATACACCCGATACCGTACCCCGTACATGAGCCGGTAGTGCCCGACATGAGACCGAGACCATAGGAGTATGAGGAAGTCACTGTCTGTGTGTATACAGCTGATGCAACTGCCGGAAGGAGTGCTGCTAAGGCGAGGGATGCGGTACGGATGATTGATTTCATATGGGATTAGTATGGCATATTACGCGCTCGGCGCGATACCGAGCGTGGATAACAATATATTGACGAAGCCCCACACCGAGAAGAGTACTGCGAGACCAACGATGCTCCAGAGTATGAACTGTCGCCCTTCGTTACGCTTCTCTTCTTCTGCTCCGTGGATAAAGAAGTAGTTCACCACGCCCCAGACGAATGCGGCGAAGGAGAGCGTGATGATGACCGGTACGACGACCAGATTCATCACGCCGATGATGCCGGTGCTGCCGCTACCTACAAATTGTGCAAACGTCATAAGTTATCCGCCAAGCGCCTTCACGGTAGCTTGGATAGACAGCGAGATAGCCTGCGCGCCAAGCAGGACAAGCGCGCCGATGATCGTCCAGAGAAGCATGCCCCGCGCTTCCTCCAACTTCCCTGGGGCTCCTTGTGCGACGACGAACTTGTACCCGACATACACGATCATAAGTATGATCGCGATCGTGCCGATACGTATGATGAAACTGAGAATCTCGTTGAGAAATGACTCTAGGTCGGTGCCGGCCTTGAGCGGGTTCATAAGCGTGGTGTCACTCACGGGCGCCGTACCACCAGGCACCGACCCTGCCGGAGCAGTACCGCCCGGCGTCGCGGCGAGGGCAAGCGGAGAGAACGAGAGCAGAGCGAGTGCGAGTATGATGAGATGGCGCATATTATTTTTGTAGAAGCGAAGTAAGCGAACCCTCTCCCGAAGTAAGCGCGGTGCTCGGCAACAGGCGCCCGCTTATCACACCGGTAATCATACTTGAGAAGACAGAGTCGGTGTCGCGCGGTACTGGGGATAGCCACCCCTTCGCGTAGAGCGCCTCAGCGTACGCCACCGCCGCGACAGGGTCAGACGGGACGCTGGAGAGCTGGCTGAGTACTGCCGGCGCGAGGCCGGTGGCCGCAGCAGCAGCGTCCTGTGAGGCCGCACTCGTGAGCACCACCGCCGCCTGATAGCCGCCGTTTGGGTTCTTCGCTCCGCGTGGAACCATAAAGGCGTACACGAGGCCGTACGTGCTCTTCAAGTTGGAGGTAGCGAGCTGCGGCAGCTGTGACACGTTGAAATCAAGATTGGGGTTCGCCGCACGGAGGAAGCGCGCCTCGGAAACGAAACCGAGATAGAGCGCGAGGTCGCCCGCAAGGAAGGCTTGCCGCGAATCCGGCAGAGAAGCGTTCCACGTGTACGAGACTTTTGAAGGGTCGGCGAACTGGGTGTAGAAGCTCAACACGCCCTGCCCTGTCGGCGTATCGCCGCCTGATGGGTCGCCGCTTAGGTTCGCGACGACGTCGTTCTGTCGGTAGGACGATATCGGCACGCCCGTTTGCAAGAAGAGCGAAGAGAGTATCCCCCGCGCATTGTGGACGTTGTCGTACGTCCCCATCGCTATGAGCCCCCGCTTGACCTGCTTCGTAGGAGTGAGCTGTGCGATGTTCGGCACAAGGCCGGTCAGTGCCTCCCACGTCGCCGGCGGTTTGGCTACGGCACTACTCGCGAGTATCGCGTTGTTAGAGTAGAGAACTAGCGGATCTACGAGAAACGGCATGCCGTAGTAGCCGCCGCCCGGTACGGCGAAGATCCTTCCGGCCGTCACGAAGGTACTGTTGAACGCTGATTCGGGAAGCATCGTCGTCGGTATCGGGTCTAGGAACTTCACAAGCGGGAGCAACCCCTCCTCGGAAGCGAGGACGAGGTCGGGAGCGGCGCCAGTCGCTATGGCAGTGGACAGGTCTTGTGCGAGCGTCTCTGGGTTCTTCTGCTCGTAGGAGACATCCTTCATGCTTGTGTCGGTTTGAGCAACGGCCGTGAGTGCGGCCTGCACGTCAGCCTTCGGTAAGACGCCCCATATCTTTACCGTGCCTACGGTAGTCGCACTCCCTGAAGAATTCTTACTGGTGTAGGTAGCGAAGACGAATACTCCGATGATTGCCGCGAGACCGAAGACGCCGAACAGTATGCCTTGGAAAAGTGAGATTTTCATAAAATATTATTGGGGTGCAGTGAAAATAATGCCGTAATGGTGCGGTCCGGAGCGGAAGGACTTCACCTTGTGGAAACCGCCGTTGATAAATAGCTCTTCGGCAATACGCTCGGACACGACACGGTCCGGCGTAGGGCCCATGCCGCCATAACTCCCCGCCCAGTCTACGACGAGGAGCTTCGCGCCGTGCTTCAGAACACGCTTCAGCTCCTCAAGGAGGACCGTACGATGCTCCACTTGGAAGAGCGTGTTCGTGAGGATAGCGGCGTCAAGCGAAGCGTCGCGCAAGTGCGAGCCGCCAAGCTTCTCAATGTCGCCCCACACGGTCTCTATGACGCGCTCGTGCCGCTCGTGCGTGTTGAGCTTGATGTGCTTCAGGAGGTCTTCCTGTACGTCTACGGCGTACACCTTACCGCTATGTCCTACCGCCGCAGCCGCCGCGCGGGAGTAGTGCCCGCTTCCTGCGCCGAAATCGCCGACTCGCATACCCTCGCGCAGTCCAAGCTGCAGTACGGCCTCGTGTGGAGAACTGAAGTTCACGCTCATACCTATAAAATACCACGCGCGAGGCTTCGCCTCGCGCGCAATCAACATCTATGCCTGAAAATGGGAGCGGTTCGGGAGGAGCTCGCTCCTCCCGAACCGCTTTGCGGATATCAATCCACTTCCGACTCATCGCGCTGCGACTTAATGGCGTCATTGGCCATGGAGCTGATGTGTCTGAGATTGTCGCGGTCATAGACCCCGATAACACCGCCGCGACGATGTCCGAGATAGCACCCTTGGCCAATCGGTTCCGGCTGACGGTGGTGAGCGTGTTCGTACGTCCACGTCTTCCTTGCCCGATTGATCTTGACGCCCTTCGGCTTCCGGCTGACTACTTCCACGCAGCGACCATTTGCCGCAAAAACCAGATACATGAGTCTCATGAAAGAACCCCTTCGGTAGTTGGAACAGGTGGTACCGTACCACTCAACGTCTCCGAAGTCCACCTTCGACGATACCGACGCATTTCTTATTTTCTGGAATCCGAAATATCCTTATCTATGGACGACCGTCGGTTGATAAGGATATCGGAAATCTATACTTCGGGAAGTCGGAAATGCTTCCGAATGCTTTTATCGTTCTCGATGGTATCGGCAATTGCATAGAGCACATCCTTCCCTATCTTCAGCTCCGCCTTGAGTAGAGCGATGAAGTCCTCGCTGTCATAGGGATACACCCACACGCTGTCTTGTAGTCGTACGAAACCAACCTCCCCCATGATCGCACAGAGTCTATTACGTACCTTGCGTCTTCGTTCGGGTACATCGAAGACGACCATGCGCCAACGACCGTCCCATTTCTTTTTCTGATTCTTGAGATCAAACTTTGTTTGTTCAAACTCAAGTGCCTTACGACCGGACGGGGTTATCTGCAAATATCTCTTGCCGTCCTTTTCGATCCACACTGCATACTTCTTTGCCACTAAACGTCCTGCAGCAGTCTTCGCCCGATATTTGAGGTTGTACTTTTCATTCGGTAGATAGTCGAGAAGCTGGAGCGCATTTCCTGCAACCGCAGCAAACGCGACCAGACCCGTGACTGCGACAGCAGCCAGTACGGCGTGTTGCACATCCCTTTTCTTCTTTCTTTTTCGAGAGGCTATTTCAAGCTGTCCCATCCACTACATACTAAACTAAATATCCTTATCTATGGACGACCGTCGGTTGATAAGGATATTCGGGAGGAGTCTAAAGTATTGCCTGCCGAACTTTGTCCGCAGCTGAAACTGATGCTGTGACGACAATCTTTTTCATAAGAAGAAGGGGTACCACATTTGAACTAAGACATAAATAATTACTAGAAAAACAATAAATATCATAATTTCCTCTTTTCTGGACCAGGCCCAATTGAAAATCTTTTGATGTTTAGGAAACTTGGTGTTGAACTGAGTCACCATCTCCTCCAGAGTCTTCCCTTGGTAGCTCCCAATAACAGTTAGAGCATTTTCTGCTGCCTTTCGCTGTTCCCAAACATACATAAAAAGAGAAGTTGGAATAACCAGCAAAAATATTGCTAAGAAAACTTTTCCTTCAAAAGGATTTAAATATGCTGTTTCTGGGTTTAGTGTAGTTATGGCTATTAAAGCAGCGGCTATTGTCGCGATTTGGGGTGAAATTGAAGCTTTTTTCCCAACCGCCGCGATATAAAGGTCAAGCTGAGGTTGAATAAAAGTTAACCTCTGCTCTGGGGAAAGTGTCTTGAAACGCTCAACCCAATCCACCATGAATTACAGCGCCGCCATACTAGCAATCGAGTCGCCTTCGCGCATTTTCATGATGCGCACACCCTGCGTCGCACGGGAGAGCTGAGAGATAGAGTTCACGCCAGTGCGGATCACCTGCCCCTTCTTGGAGACGACAACTATCTCATCTCCCTCATCTCTGCCCGTGACCACCTTCGCGCCGATTATCTCGCCGGTCTTCGGCGTGACCTCTGCGGTCTTGATGCCGGAGCCGCCCCTACCCTGCACCTTGTACTCAGACATCTTGGTGCGCTTGCCGTAACCCTTGCTCATAATCACAAGGAGCGAGGCATCCTTCGCCTTCTCTGCGGGGATGACCTCTGCGGAGACAACGCGGTCACCCTTCTTCACCGTCATACCCTTCACGCCGCCTGCGGTGCGGCCCATCTCACGTGCGTCCTCCACGTCAAAGCGGATTGATTGACCCTTTGCGGTCACTATAGAAACAGTGTCGCCCTCGGCAGAGAGATTCGCCGAGACGAGCTTGTCGCCCTTCTTCAGATTGATAGCGATGATGCCGGAGCGGCGCACATCCGCAAATGCTTTCGCCGCGACGCGCTTCACCACGCCTTCTTCGGTGACGAAGGCGACGCTTGAGGCGTCTAGCGCTGCACCTTTCGGCACCGGCAATATGGAAGTCACCTTCTCTTCAGCGGCGAGTGAGAGGAAGTTCATGATGCTCTTCCCCTTCGTCGCGCGACGACCCTCTGGGAGCTCGTACATCTTGATCTGATACGCTTTGCCGAAGTCGGTGAAGAAGAGGAGGTCGCTGTGCGCCGAAGTGACGAGGAAGTGCGTTACGATGTCCTCCTCCTTCGTCGCGATATCTACCACACCCACGCCGCCGCGCTTCTGGCTCTTATACTCGTCGGGGTTGGTGCGCTTCACGTACCCGCCCTGTGTAAGGAGGAGCATGGAGTCCTCGTCGGGCACGAGGTCTTCCACCGAGATATTCTGTACACCGCCCTTCACGATGCGCGTACGACGGTCGTCGCCGTACTTCTCCATGAGCTCCTCAAGCTCCTTCTTCACTACCGCGAGGATCTTCTTCGGCGAGGAGAGGATGTCTTTGAGTTTCTTTATCAAAGCCTGCACCTCAGAGAGCTCGTCCTCAAGCTTCTTGCGCTCAAGACCAGCAAGCTTGCTGAGGCGCATCTCAAGGATTGCCGCCGCCTGGAGTACCGAGAAACCGAACTTCTTCTGGAGCGCGGCGCTCGCTGCTGGTATATCGGCCGCCTTCTTTATGATAGCGATAACCTCGTCTATGTGGTCCAGCGCCTTGCAGAGGCCCATGAGTATGTGCTCGCGCGCTTCCGCTTGGCGCAGATCGTATTCAGTGCGGCGCTTCACCACTTCCTGGCGATGCTTCACGAAGTGCGAGAGCATGCCCTGAAGCGAGAGCATCTCAGGCACGCCGTCTACAAGCGCGAGCATATTGTAGTGGAAGGTGCTCTCAAGCTCGGTGTGCTTGTAGAGCGCGTTTAAGACCGCCTGCGGGTGCGCCGTGCCCTTGAGCTCTACGACGATACGCACGTCCGGCATACCGCGCTCGTCGCCAGCAGACTCGTCGCGCAAATCGCGGATACCCTCTATCTTCTTGTCCTGCACCAGCTCCGCGATGCGCGTGATAAGGTCGCTCTTGTTTACTCGGTATGGGATAGAGGTGATGATGATGCGCGTATCCTTCTTCCCGTCGTCTATAATCTCCGCTTCGCCGCGCACGACCACGCCGCCGCGGCCGCTTGCGTACGCCTGCTTGATATCTGACTGATTGAAAGCGACGCCGCCCATCGGGAAGTCAGGACCCTTCACGAACTGCAGAAGGTCGTCAGTCGTCGCATCGGGATTCTCAATGAGATGGATGGTCGCGGTAACGACTTCGCGGAGGTTGTGCGGTGGAATGTTTGTCGCCATACCGACGGCGATGCCGAGGGTGCCATTCAAGAGCAAGTTCGGGAGCGCCGCAGGTAGCACGAAGGGCTCTTCGCGCGTCGCATCGTAGTTCGGTATCCACTTGACCGTCTCTTTCTCAAGGTCGGCAAGAAGCGCGTCAGCGATGCGCGACATCTTCGCCTCGGTGTAACGCATGGCGGCCGGAGAGTCGCCGTCTATAGAACCGAAGTTGCCCTGACCCAAGACGAGCGGGTACCGATGCGAGAAGGTCTGCGCCATCTTCGCCATGGAGTCGTAGACGGCGATGTCGCCGTGCGGGTGGTACTTACCGAGCACTTCGCCGACCACCGTCGCCGACTTGCGGAACTTCGCTCCTGGCACGAGGCCCATGTCCTTCATGGCGAAGAGGATGCGGCGATGCACGGGCTTCAGCCCGTCGCGCACGTCAGGCAGCGCGCGCGCCGTGATGACGGTCATCGCATAGTCGATGTACGACTGACGCATCTCGCCGACAATCGGCTGGTCAATAACGTTTGCGGCGACTGGTGTCGCCGCGTCTTCTACTTTGTCTTCCTTGCCGCGCGCCATGATAATTCAATTAGTATCTAAAACTAGAACGGCAAAGTCGTTTGCTCCGCCTGCTTCTGCTTCGACGGTTCCGGCGTCGTGTTCACTATCTCGATGCGCACCGGCGCCTCAGCACCCTGAAGCGCTGAGGCCGCTCCGGCACCCGCGAGCTGATTCGCCTGAGTGTCGCTACCGACGGTGACCGCGCCCTTCGGTACCGCACTGTCAGCGAAGCTGTTTCCGCCGATAGCAAATGCGTTCGTACTTATCGAGCCTGCGAGCCACACGAGCGCGATGACGCCTGCGCCGCACGCGGCCGCAGAGAAGGCGACGCGCTTGCGGATGTGGTGCGGCTTCCCTTTTATATATTCGACGTGTTCGAAGACAGTTTTCATACTATTAGGAGGTTATAACTAGTATACTCCCGTCGCGCCCCGCGAGGTCCTTTTTCTTCAGGGTGA
>JBAYHQ010000017.1:0-17351 GCA_041666065.1 Minisyncoccota bacterium
CAACCGAGAAAGTCAGCGTATCCAAGCACATATTCAAAAGGTTCGTGTGCGTCTATGCGCGCGCAGTCGGCGCGGTACGCATCGCTCTCTATACCATCATATTTTTCCGCGAGCACCTTCTGCTTCGCCGCCTCATCCGAGAGATACATGATTAATCTTCAAGAATCTTTTCTAGGAGCAAGTCGCGCTCCTTCGGCGTCGCAGTCGTTGCTGAGTAGGCGACGACCGTCGCTTCATGTGCCGTCTCCTTTATCGCACGGAGCTGTGCGACCGTCTCCTTCTGATTGAGCTTGTCCATTTTATTCGCAATGATGATATACGGGTGACCCTTCTCACGTAGGACGCGTATCATCTCTTCGTCAAAGGCAGTGAGGCCCGCTTTCGCGTCCAGTATGAGCACCACCCGCGCGATGTTCGCTTCTGAATACATGAAATACCAGAGGATGAGCTTTTCTATACTCTCCTTCTGCTTCGGCGATGCCTCGGCGTACCCGTACCCCGGCAGGTCCACGAAATAGCACTTCCGACCGTTCACGCCGAAGAAGTTTATCTCGGTCGTCTTGCCGGGCTTCTTACCAACTTTCACCAAGTCCTTTCGGTTGACGAGCGAGTTGATGAGGCTGGACTTGCCTACGTTGGAGCGCCCTATGAACGAGTATTCGGGTACTGCGTCATAGAGTATGACGTCGGTCCCGACGATGCCTTTCAGGAACTCCGCCGAGTTTATCTTGGTAATGACTGCCATGTATCCAAACAGTACTACCAAACGAGCCGAGTGACAAAGCGTGTCTGCCTTTCCTAAGGCTTACCTTACTCCCTGATTTTTGCGAACTATAAAAAAGTACGGCCCTAGCGGGCCGTGGCGACAAGAAACATCGCATTCGCGTGGATAAACGCGATAACCTTTCCGGAGTGCGAAAGGAGCATGTTAAGGAACGCTCTATAGTCACTCTCGTTCGGGTGTTCAAGCTGCCGGAAAAGTTCCGTCGTATAGAGTGCGTCAAGCGCCACGAAACCCTCAAGCTGGTCGGCAAGTGCCCGCTCCATGCACTGCACGTACGAGGCAAGCACTTCCTGCTTGGAGTCTCCATGGAGCAGGCCTCGGTGTGCAAGCACTTTGCGAGCGACGTGCATCGGCGCCTCAAGCATCTTCTTGAGATACGATGCGAATCGTTCTTCCGAGAAGGTCTGGACCTGCGTGAATGCTTCCTGAAGGCCGTAGAGCTTGAATCGTAGATACTCCTCAACCTCTTTCTCGTTTGAACGGACGCCGGCTATATGCCGAAGCGGCTCGCCCTTCAGAAGGCCCCCTATCCGCATTGATGTGCTGAGGTGCTCCCGCAACGAACTCCCGATGTGGTGCATGTAGGTCGCGGCGAGAAGCGTGTCGCACGGGATGCAAGTAAGCGGGACGCGGTGAGCATTGGCCGCCGCCGTCACCGACTGCAGTACCTTGAACGCTTCGCTCTCCTTCGTGTGGTCATACAAGACGAAGCAGTCCACGTCGCTCCGTAGGGTGAAGTCGCCTCGGATTACTGAGCCGAACGCGGCTGCTCCTACGATTGAATCCTCTCCCCCGAAGGTCCTGCGGGCGTCGGCGATGACCTCACGGAAATCTTCAGGCTGCGGGACGCGCTTGCGCACGACCTCTTTCCACGTAAACACCTTTCCCATGTCTTTCTCCAAGATAATGAGTCCGGTAAGAAGATACTCCTCCCTCGCTGAGATGTCTAATGACTATGCTGCGTGACTGCCGGCGACGTAGCCCGTAGTCCAACACAGCTGGAGTGAATAGCCGCCAGAGGGCCGCTGTATGTGGAGCAAGTCGCCCGTCACATAGAGGTTCTCCACGAGCCGACTCCGCATCGTGCGCGTATCCACCTCAGTAAGCGGGAGACCACCGTCAGCGACCACTGCCCGATCAAACCCCATGAGGCCCGTGATCGTAAGCGGCACGCGCTTGAAGAGGTGTACAAGTTCTCTCCGAGCCTCTTTCGTGACGCTATGCACTTTCGTCTCAGGGTCTACTGTCGGTACAAGTGAGAGAAGCGCGTCGGTAGTGCCGGCAGGCAGGAAATCCTTCAGGACATTTCTGAGCAATTTGTTTTTATTCGCATCAAAGACTTCCGTGAGTTTCGTATCAAGCGCACCGTGATCTAGGCGTGGGAATAGGTCTATGCCCGCAGTCACGACACCTTCCGGAAGCAGGCCTGAGACCTTGCCGGCGCTGTTGAGGATAGTCGGGCCCGATATACCGAAATGCGTGAAGAGGAGCGGACCTGTTTTTGAGAACTGCTTCGCGCCGTCTACGTAGAAGGTTATCTTCATATCTGAGAGCGACACGCCCGACAGCTTCTTCGCCCACCCTTCTTTCACCTTGAGCGGCACGATAGTCGGCGACGGCTTCACCACGGTGTGGCCGAGATGCGCGAGCCAAAGGAAGCCGTCGCCCGTAGAGCCTGTCTCAGGGTGGGACATACCGCCAGTAGCGAGGATGTAGGAATGCGCAGAGAAATCTCCGATACTTGTCTCCACGTGCTCAATGCGGCCATCAGCTGCAACAATCTTCTTCACGGCGACACCAGTACGCACGTCTACTCGCCCTTTCGCGAGATACCGCTCAAGTACCGCGACCACGTCACTCGCGCGCTCACTCGCGGGGAATGCGCGATTCCCTGCCTCCACTTTGAGCGGTAGCCCCCTTGAGGTGAAAAATGAAAATGTGTCGCGCATGCCGAACTCGGCAAACGCAGAGTGTAGGAATTTGTCGGCAGCACCGTACTTAGAGAGGAGAAGACGCTCGTCGCTCTCGGCATTGGTGATGTTGCACCGCCCGCCACCGGTGATAGCAAGCTTCGCACCAAGACGCGCGTTCTTCTCCAAGAGGAGTACGCGCTTCCCCGCTTCCGCTGCACGGCCGGCGGCCATCATGCCGGAGGCACCCCCGCCGATGACGAGCACGTCGTACCCCTGCGCCGATTCCGTTGTGTTTGAGGGATTCATGGGAAATATTGACAATTGTAGCAAATATACTATATTTTGCCTAGGCGGCCTTCGGGCTTGTTCTAAGGGCTTGTTCTAACAAAATAAAGGGAGGTACGTATGTACACCACTGTTCTAAGCAGCGCTGTTGAGCTCATGGGCGTGTCTGCTGAAACACTCGCTTCTGCCCTGCTCGTATCAATAGTCACGACACTCGCCGTGTCGATCCAGAGCTGGATTGTGTGGCGGCGCGCAGTGTTTGAAGACTGTATCAACATATCGTTGAACACACGCTCGGACGAGGGCAAACTCTGCATAGAGACCATCTACGATGGCCCGATGAAGAAAATCATCCCTTCGGCCTACGCGCGACGGCTCGTGAAGAAGGCTTCCAAGAAGACGACCCGCGTGGATGAGTTCCTGCATTTCGTGGATGGTGACGTTGACTGGATCGTCAGCAACTACATCCGGAATGCGATCTCCACTATCTATGGTGCGAAGATACTTGCCGAGCGCTCTGCGGGAAACAAGACGAAGGAACAGCTCGTCTTCGCCGAGACCTTTGAACGCGACACTCCGGTCCGGCTGCAGAAGGTCCGCGTGCTCCTCGTCCTGAAGTCGGAGCTCGCAGAAGGATGGCTGCTCCCCACGTGGATGACCACCGATGTTCCGGAGCACCGTTCGCGCATTGACTCGCTTGCGGTCATGTATCAGAAATTCGTGCGCGACGACTGGCCTGATCACAAGACAGTGTCGCTCCCGAAAGAGCGGTAACCGTACCCCGATAGTGCAAAACGTTTGACCCCGGCAATGGTGCCGGGGTTGCTTTTTATATACTGCAGCTCTTACTGGCCGTCTGAGAGGGCACGAGTCTGCGCCTCTATAGCTGAGATGAGCCGATCAAGCTTCGTGTTGAGTATGCTGAACTGCTTCTTCAAATCGTTTGTACTCCCGTCTTCCTTATATTCGGTGGGACGCGAAAAGGGCTGGCCGCTGAAAGCAGTGGTGGGCATATTGTGCTTGAAGCAGTTACGACAATACACCGGCTTCTTACCGTTCGGCTTGAAGGGCACCTCGCAGGGTGCGTGGCACTCGGAGCAGTTCGTCTTGTGCGTCTCGGCTGAGCGATCGCCGCTGTGGCTACGAGCGGTTGAGCCATATGATTTCTTAAAGTCTTTCATGAGAGTATGCTTAACCTGCAAAATAACATACTTTTCTAAATAAGGCAAATCACTTGGAAGTGGGGCTTCCAAGTGCAAAACGCCGCGGTAAACCGCGGCGTTTTGCACTTGCCTTACTTGGAGGCCTTGCCTCCAAGTAAGGTCACTTATCCCAGTTGAAACCGCGCCCGAAGTGCCCCCACGTGCAGGTATCGGCGTACTTCACCGTGCCAAGCGCAAGCTTGGTGCGGATACCGAGCGGCGAGAGGTCGTAGCCGGTAATAGCCTCCTCTACCCCGTCTATGACTGCCACCGCCATCACTGGCTCTGCCTTGCCGATAGCGTAGGCAAGCTTAGTGTGCACCGTCTTCGCGCCGCGGGCCTTGAGAAGCTCTACCGCTATGTGGCGTGCCATATATGCGCCGGAGCGGTCCACCTTCGTGTAGTCCTTGCCGGAGAACGAGCCGCCGCCGATCGCCACCTCAGGACCGTAGTTGTCCACGATGAGCTTGCGACCGGAGAGACCCGTGTCAGCGTCAAAGCCGCCCTGCGTCCACTCCCCCGACGTGTTCGCCAAGTATTCATCTGCGTTCGGAATAACGCTCTTCATAATCGGCAGGAGGTCTACATTTTTAGAGTTCTGGAAGCTCGCGATGACCACCGTCGGCTTGCCGTCCTGTACTGTCACCTGCGTCTTACCGTCATACGGGTACACCTCGTATATCTTCTGGCAGAGCGTGCGTGCAAGCTCGTACTCAAGCGGCATCAGGGTCTCGCTCTCGCTTGTCGCGTAGCCCTTCATTATGCCTTGGTCACCGGCGCCGCCCGTGTCTACACCGCGTCCTATCTCTGGACTCTGAAGTGCGATGTTCTCTATCACCTTGTACTCCGCACCGACGATACCCTGCACGAGCGCGGTGACGTCGGGCTTCGCGGCCGAGGTCACCTCGCCGTTGATAGTGACGAGGTTGTGCCCGCCCATAATCTCTATCGCGACGCGACTCTTCGGGTCGCCTGCGAGATACGCGTCAAGGATGCTGTCGGCGATAAAGTCGCACCGCTTGTCCGGATGCCCCGGACTCACAAACTCTGCTGTTTTGATCATGACAATGCTATAAGTTCTTTTAAAGAAAAAGATGTGTAGGTATCTTTCCCAAGTGGGTTGGAATTGGCACACTGCTGACTGCGTCCTTCGAAGCTTTATGCGAAGTAGGAGCGCGTTCAAGTGTTGCCGGCAGATCGTAGAGCCAAGTCTCTCACTGCCTCTTGATACAACTGTTTAAGGTTGTGGGCCTATGATACTCGGCGCGGTGCATCTGTGTCAAAAAATCTTATGCACAGCGGCTTGTCTGGTCACTCTCATTATCAGCAACGACTCAACAATCTACATCTATCACAACGCGGACCCTCTGAGTTCGCCTTGTTCGTGGGGATAACTTTCTATTTATTTTCTATTTGTGTAATAATCAAGGTAATGCTCACGAGGCGCCAGAAAGAGGTTCTTGATTTCGTGAAGTCCTACTCCAAGAAGCACGGGTATTCCCCTTCCCTACAGGAGATTCAGAAGCAGTTTAAGTTCGCCTCGGTCTCCACAGCCCACTTCCACATTTCCAAATTACAGGACGCTGGCTACATAAAAAAACAAAGTGGTAAGGCACGCAGCATAGACGTGAGCGATATGGGAACGATGGTCCGGATCCCCCTCCTTGGATACATTGCTGCCGGCCAACCTATTGATGCGATAGAAGACCGGACACAGATGATCGCCTTTCCAGCTAGCAGGGTACCCGCTACTGCCAGCTTGTTTGCACTAACGGTGCAGGGAGACAGCATGATTGATGAGGATATATACGACGGTGATGTGATTGTGGTCAAACAGCAGAACACAGCGAGAAATGGCGATACGGTCGTTGCACTCATAGACAACGAGGGCGCGACGGTGAAGAAGTTTTATAAGGAGAAACGACAAATAAGACTCCAACCTGCAAATGATTCCTTTGAGCCAATAATTATCAAAAGATATCAGGATCTTAAGATTCAAGGGGTAGTTATTGATGTAATAAAACATACCGATGAAGGGCGATTGGAAGAATCTACTGCTGTTTTTGAAAGGCAAGACGTAAAGAAGCTCCCCCGTAATAAAATTATTTTAGGCGATGCGATACAGGAGCTTAAAAAACTACCTAGCGAGAGCTGTGACGTCATCATCATTGACCCGCCCTACAATATTGGCAAAGACTTTGGCAATAACATAGACAAACGAGAAATCGGGGAGTATATCGCGTGGTGCAAAGCATGGATCAGCGAGAGCATCCGTATCTTGAAGCCGTCCGGAACAATTTTCATTTATGGGTTCAGTGAGATCCTCGCGCACCTCTCTGTAGAAGTCCCGCTTCAAAAAAGGTGGCTCATCTGGCATTACACCAATAAAAACATGGCTTCATTAAATTTCTGGCAACGAAGTCATGAAGCGATAATTTGTGCATGGAAAGGTAACCCTATTTTTAATCGCGACAATGTACGCGAGCCCTACACCGAAGGATTCCTGAACGGAGCGGCTGGCAAGATGAGGAAAGGGACGCTCGGCAGATTTAGCAGAGGTGGAAAAGAAACCATTTATAAGGCACACGAAGGTGGAGCACTGCCACGAGATGTTATAAAAACACCCGCGCTTGCAGGGGGCGCCGGCATGGTTGAACGATGGTTTCTCTGCAAGACTTGCAATGATGTATATGAGCCCCGTCAGTTACGAAAACACGAGGGTCACGACACGATGAAGCACCCGACGCAGAAGCCACTTGAAATAACGCGCCGTCTACTTAAATCATGCTTGCCTGAAAAAGAAGCGGTGGTACTTGTCCCCTTCGCGGGTACTGGTTCTGAATGTGTTGTTGCGCGCGAACTCGGCGCTGATTATATCGGTATAGAGATTAACCCTGATTATGTTCAGCTCGCGAACGGCTTTCTCAAAAAAACAAACAAGATGTCACTCGGATAGCGGAAGCGGCGTTGCTCCTAAATCTGAGAGCGGGATCGTAAATTCCGTTATTTTCTCGCATAACGCCAGTGGTACCTTGAGCCAGAGTTGGTTTGACATCTTTCTCACGATTGCCGCCGAAACGCCATTCGAGCTGTCACCCTCCCATCCACTCTTTGTCTCCTTCCAGCTTACCGAGGAAGCCGCAAAAACTTCTGCAGGTACTTTATATACCTGATACGTCAATTCGCTCTTGGTCTCTATACGCGCGCAGCAGAGATAGAAATCAAAATTCTTTCCAGCCGGTCCGTCGAGAAACGCGATCATATCTTTGAGGCTCACAAAACGCGTAAGACGACAAGATGAAAGTACAATTGATCCATTCTTTAATGCACCCGATTTTGCTGATATTGCAAATGTATCCGTCCAAACGTCGGCCCCAGGTGCATGCGACCCACGTATCCACTTTGGCTCACCGCCTTGATACGTCTCACCCATATCGCGCAAGGTTGTAAAAATAAATTCTTCCCACCGATCAGCATTAATCGGCACACGACTATACTTTGAGAAGAAGTGAAATGAGTTTCTGATGAGTCCAGAAAAAGATTTCCAGTCGAATTGCTTTTTAGACTTTGTGCGGCCCATAGGAACAGATCATCCCACAAATCTGCTTTTTGGGAAACCCGCCCTCAACGATTCAAGTATGTAATGGTTAGTTGTAGTGCCGTGGCAAAACTGACCCAGAGGAGGTACGGGATGTTGGCGAGGGCGACCCAGCGCATATGGGGCCAGATGGCAGCCAGCGCCCAGACGAGGGTCGCAAGCACGAGCAGGATGTCAATAGCGGCGAGCGTGTTGTTCCTTAAACCAAACTGCAGATAGGTGAACGAGAAATTGAAAACGAGGTTGAGCGCGAACGGCAGGGCGACCATCCACGGTAACTCTCTCGTGAAAGCCTTGTAAAACACCGTCCCGTAGGTGACGGCGATGATCGCGTACAGCACCGTCCACACGGGGCCAAAGACCCATGACGGCGGCGACCATGTCGGTTTGATGAGTTCCTGATACGAGGTGTAGGTAGTCATACGCCCAGTGTACCACTAGGGCACCGGCCGTTTGTGACTTGGAAGCTTCGCTTCCAAGTCACTATTCCCCTACCTTCAGCGAACGACGGATCGCGTCAAACGTGGCGAGGAGCGCAGCTCGGTCGTATTCGCGCACGGCGCCCTCCGGATAATTCGCCATAGCGCCGTAGTGGAGCATATAACGTATCGCGGTGCAGGGGTTCGTATCTTGGAGCGCATACACCGTCTCCTCGTAGCGGTTGCCGGCAGCCGCACCGGTAGAAGATGCTACGAGGAAGGGAGTAGCGTCGTCAGACGGCGAGAGCGCTATTCTCTGCCCTTTCCAGAGGAAGGGTCCTGCGATGCAGCTCGGCAAGTCCGGTATCTGCTCAACGCTTATATACGAATCGCTGCTCAAATTGGTCCCTGTCGCTACAGACGAGGGGATAGTGAATTTGATACCCGCTATCTCTTCGTCCGGACCAAGCTCGGTGTACTTGTATGATTCATCAGCGGTATATCCGTCTGGCAGCCGCAAAGAGAACTTCATCGCACTATTAGCATATGCCTGAGGGAGATCACCACCCGCTGGGATGGGCATATGTAGATACCCTGTCGCGAAGGCGACGATACCGACCGCGGCGAGTACTAAGACGATGGTTCTCGTGTGGGCCATACGTTAGCGGAAGATTACTGAGCCACTATCAAGCTTCAGATCAAACACCAGCTCCCCTTTTGACGTGAAGAGATAGCTCTGTGTTTCGGTAAGCATCTTTTTGAATTCGCCTTCTTGCGAGCCGTCGCAATACATAAGTGTAGAAATCATTTGACTGAAGACAATCTTCTGGTCTTCCACCGCATAATTCCCGCCTATACCGTTACAGTCGGTCGTGGCGGAAAAAGTGCCATCCTTTTTGAAGGTAAGGGTGAACGCGTCTTCCCTTTTCGGAGCGACGGTTGTGTCGTTGCTGTAGCGCGTCCTAATCCATTTCCATGTCTTCATGCCGAGTGTCATGCGGGCGGGGTCAGCCTCGCCTTCAAAGTTCTGGACCACTATGCCAAACTGCATAGTCGCCACATCGAGTTTGAGGTACAGACTCTTCCCCATGGACGGGCGTGTCGTCATGGGTTCACCTGCTCTGCGCTCTACATAATTCACTATCAACTTCCCATCCCTGATCTCCGTCGTCTGCGGAGCGACGCGATCGCCGAGCAAGACGGCGTCGGTACCCTTGTACCCATCAGCCGTCTTGATAGCCGCAGTTGCGTAGTAGAACGTGCCGCTTCCGCCTGAGTTCTGGGTGAGCAAGAAAGCGACGTCGGCGAGGCCGTCGCCATTGAGGTCGCCCGTTGCTTCGTTGCCGAAGTACTGCGTCACTACCACAGACGCCGAACCGGGCGCAGCAGGAGTCTCTGCACGGCCGTCTACGAGCGTGACCGGCTGACCCTCAATCATATACGTCGCGTTCTTATAATCTACTGCATTCTGCACAGGCGTCTGCGCCGGCGCAGACGTGACGCTCGGCATCCAGTACCACGCCCCTGCGGCAACGGCGATTGCCACGACTACACCTACTGCAGTTGATGTTTTCATAGCTCTATCATACTCCCTATTCTCTATCGTGCCGCAAACGATAACTTTTTCGCTCTCAGAGCCTTGCGCAATAGCGGGAGCGAGCTCGGACCCATACCGTGCAGTGCTAAGACCTCTTGTTCCGTATGCTTCGCGAGGCTTGCGAGCGAAGTGATCTTCGCATTGAGAAGTGCTCGGAGCGCTGGGGCGGCAATAGTGGGAGGCAAATCATTTTGCAGCTTCTTACGGTAATAGCCGGGCCAACAGGAGGGGCACACCGGGCGGTCACTGCTCTTGTAGAATTTGTGTCCGCGACTACACACGATAAGTCTCTTGGTCCTCTTTTCCATATTTGTCTATGATTACCAGCCTACACTACTAGCCAACAGTGCCCGTCTGGACTTCTCCCGCTCGCTGGTAATTAGCGAAAATCACGCCATTCTTGGTAACCAAACTATCCGTGACCGTGAAAGCTGCAGGGATGGTGCCCTCGGCGAACAAACGCTTGCCCGTGCCGAGCGTAATGGGGAAAATCATCAAGTACATCTCATCAACCAAGTCATGCTTGAGAAGCGTCTGGACGAGATTGCCGCTGCCTATTACCTTGAGCATCGAACCCTCTCCGGCTTTAAGCTCCTTGATGCGCGCCACGACGTCGCCGGTGATCAGCTCTGAGTGTGCCCAAGGGAGCTCCATGGGGTTATGAGAGACCGCATACTTGGTGACCTCGTTGATGCCCGGCCACAGATCCGCATGCTGGGGCCAGTAGGCGGAGAAGATCTCGTAGGTCTTCCTGCCCAAGAGAAGATCCGTGGACTCCATAACTCTGGCCATGAACTTGCCGGCTTCTTCGTCGGCTTCGTGGAAATAGGGCGCGGTCCAGCCGCCGTACTTGAACCCACTCGACGTATCTTCGTCTGGTCCGCCCGGCGCCTGCATCACACCGTCTAGGGTAATAAATTCTTGGATTATTATTTTTCTCATGTGCGGGATTATACCAAATCCACGTGCGGGCCAGGGACCGCGAGTACGCTTCTCGAAACTTACAGTTTCAGTACACCTTTCGTATCTCGCTTCGCCTTCGTCTCGCTACGATAAACTCAAGGTCTTCTCGTCCCTGCCGCAGAGCTCCGCTCTGCTTCCCGCAGCAAAATGAAAAACGCCCTTGCGGGCGTTTTTCATTTTGCTGCGGGTCAGGGACTCGAACCCCAATACCATCCTCCAGAGGGATGTGTCCTACCATTAGACGAACCCGCAATATGTAAGTAACCTATGACGCGGCGCAAAGCGCCGCGATTAATGCACGATACTTGAAAACAGCGTTTTGTTCAACTATCTATTACAAGCGCAGCGAGGTAAAGAATAAGCGTCTTCGTTTATTCTTTCCGAGCAAGCGTAGCAGAAAGCCCTTAGGGCTTATTGCGCCCAGAAGAGGTGGTAGACGAAGGAGACTGCAGGGTCAATGTCCGGTCCGTAGACGATAGCCGCGCCGAGCGCACCGGTGATGACCATGCCGACGAGTGCGAGGAGGGCGATCACGGGCAAGGCCCACGTATCAAGGATGAGGCGCGCGATGCTTTTTTTCACATTCCACCCCCACGCGAGAAAACGATTCGTCGCGACAACAGCGTCAAACCATCCATTCCTATCAAATACACGATTGAGGTACGCGGCCGCGAGGACGACGTAGAGAACCGTCGTCACTGCCGCAAACGGTGCGTGTATCTCTAGTATGTACGCACGAGCGCTTACCCCCTCTATAAGATCTTCCGCTATACCGCCAGTCACTAAGGCGGCAAGCGCAGCGAGGACACCGACGAAAAGCAGAAATGCCTTTACGGGGAACATCCACGACTGACGACGGAGCGACGGAGAAACGTAAGCGCCGAGCTCAAGGAGCGAGTACACCGCGAGTAATGCTATCGGGAAATGCACGAAAAATGGGTGAATGTTCATGTATCTATCGTATCACGCCGCAAAAGCGCGCTAGAATACGAGCATGATAGGGAGCACCACCCACACGCAAACCCGCGCGGCACACCGTTCTCATGCACGGCGCAACAGACGCGCGCTTGAGATCATGGCCGTCGTCACGCTCATCGCGGCTCTTCTCACCACCTTTGGTTATTTCGGCTCGGTCACGTGGCCGACGCTCGCGGAGGCGGTACTGCGCACGACGTATCGCCTCGCCCTTGCCTACGGCATCGCACTCCTTCTTGGTGTCTTTGTCGCGCTTGTGGTCGGGTGGAGCCCCTTCGCCGACTACCTCTTCCCCGTATTTGATGTCCTGCAAAACCTCCCCTCATTCGCGCTCATACCGCTCTTTATCTTCTTCTTCGGCTTCACGAGCAAGATGATTATCCTCTTCGCGGTGAGCTCTATCGTCTGGCCGATCCTCTTCGCCGTGCTTACCGCTATCAAGAACGCACACAAAGACCTGTCTGATGCAGCGACCATCTTCGGTGCGCGCGGGCTGAAACGCATCCCTTACTATCTGGCCCCTCTCTCCTTCCCCGCGATGCTCACCGGCTCTATCGTCGGTATCGCTATCGGTTGGGAGGCGGTCATCGGTGCAGAGATAATCACCAACGTCGCCGGCTTCGGCGGATTCATCAAAGAAGCGAGCGCCTCCGGTATCACGCAGGCGTCTATAGCTGGCACGTTTGCCATCCTCATCATCGTCTTCGTAATAAACCGCCTCGTCTGGGCGCCGCTCTTAGCCGAGAGTGCGAAGCGCTACTCCGAATAACATGCACACCTCTCACGACATGGCTCTCGTCCTCTCGCGGGTACAAGCGCGTTTTGCCGACGAAAAAGAAAGCGAATCTGTTCTCCGCGACATATCTTTCTCCATACCCGCCGGTTCTTTCGTCTCTATCATCGGTCCATCGGGCGCGGGTAAGTCTACCCTCATGCGCGTCATACTCGGCCTCATGCCGCCCTCAAGCGGCGACGTGGTGCGCAACTTCTCGCGTCCGGCGATGGTGTTCCAAAACTACGCACTCTTCCCGTGGCTCTCAGCACTTGATAACGTGGCGTTCGGCCTGCGTATGGACGGCATGGGGAAACGTGAACGCGAGCACATCGCACTCGCGAAGCTGAAGGAAGTCGGCCTTGAGGATCTTGAGAACCACTACCCCGCTGCACTCTCCGGCGGCCAGCGCCAGCGCGTCGGCCTCGCCCGCGCGCTCGCTATCTCCCCCGATCTCCTTATCATGGACGAACCATTCTCAAACTTGGACACCATCACCGCCGAAGCGCTGAAGGCCGACCTCTTGAAGATCTGGCGCTTCTACGGCATGACGGTGCTTATGGTGAATCACCTTATACCCGACGCTATTGAGCTTTCCGATCAGATACTCGTGATGGGCGCGCACCCCGGCCGTGTGGAGAAAACTATCGCCGTGGACCTCCCGCGCCCCCGAAACGTTCGTAGCGACGCATTCTTCAAACAGGTAGACCGTCTTACCGAAGAGATCCGCACGATTTCTTAATCCAAAGCGCAGCAAGATGAGGAGTCTGTTATACTGCACACTCATCACCCATGAAAAACGCGCTCGTCATCACGAACCTCACCAAACGCTACGCGGGCGGCACTGAAGCTCTGAAAGGAGTTTCTCTCACCGTGCCCGCCAGCGGACTTTTCGCACTTCTCGGTCCAAATGGCGCAGGAAAGACGACCATGATCGGCATCGTGACCGGTCTCGTCACGAAGACCGGCGGTACGGTGGAGGTCTTCGGTATAGATATGGAAAAAGAGCCTGAGCGTGTGCGCGCACTGATTGGCGTCTGCGGGCAAGAAATCAACTTTGACCCATGGATGAAGCCACTGGACATAGTGGTCAATCAAGCTGGGTACTATGGTATTCCGCGTTCCGTCGCTATCCCTCGTGCGAAAAAGATCCTTGAAGATCTTGGTCTTGCCGACAAAGCCGATCAGATTGGCTTCCGTCTCTCCGGCGGTATGAAGCGCCGGCTCATGATAGCTCGCGCGCTCATCCACGAGCCGAAGTTCCTTATCCTTGATGAGCCGACAGCCGGAGTGGACGTGGAGTTACGACGCAGCATGTGGGACTACCTTACCGGACTCACGAAGAGTGGCATCACGATACTGCTCACCACCCACTACCTTGAAGAAGCGGAACGACTTGCAGCACATGTCGCCATTATCAATAAAGGTGAGATTGTAGTGAAAGGAACGATGGACGAGGTGCTTGCACTCCACGACGGCGCTGCGCCGACAAGCGGCTACGGCGGCGGCAAGCTTGAAGATATATTCGTGAAGCTCACGAGTAACAACTGATATGCCCCTAGACAAGCAATTCATCTCTTTTTATACGATCCTACGGAAAGGGGTTATCCGTATTCTCCGTATCTGGCCGCAGACGCTCCTCCCTTCACTCGTTACCTCGGTGCTCTACTTCGCCATCTTCGGCAATATCCTCGGTTCTCGGATCGGATCATTGAACGGCGTACCCTATATCCTCTTCGTCGTCCCCGGCCTCGTGATGCTCGCGGTCATCACTAACGCATTCATGGACGTCGCGACGACGTTCTTCATGTCTAAATTCTTTTCGCGCAACATTGACGAGATTCTCGTCTCGCCGACCCCGCCGAGCGTCATCATCGCCGGATTCATAGCGAGTGGAATTTTCAGAGGCATGTTGGTAGGCCTCCTCGTGCTCACCATCTCTCTCTTCTTCGCGCTCCCCTCAGTCGCCCATCCGCTCATCATCGCTCTCTTCCTCTTCCTCTCAAGTTTCGTATTTGCACTCGGCGGACTCATCAACGGCATCTACGCCAAGAACTTTGACGGTATCACGATTATCCCTACCTTCGTGCTCACGCCACTCGTATACCTCGGCGGCGTCTTCTACTCCATACACTCGCTCCCACCGTTCTGGCAGACCGCATCGCTTTTCAATCCTATCTTCTACATCATCAACGGATTCCGCTATGGCTTCCTCGGTACGAGCGATGTCTCAGTCGCGTCCTGCATCCTTGTCCTCGTCGTACTCACACTGGTGCTCCTTGGTGCGAACGTATATCTCCTCAAAAAGGGTCTCGGATTGAGGCAGTAGGACAGTTCGTCTTAATAAAATGAAACATCCGCACGCTGGCGGATGTTCTCGGTACTCCAGAAATCACTTCCTCAATCCTCAATCAGCGCTCCCCTGATGCGGGAGTAGGACGCTGGCTCTCCCTGCTCTGTGTGCACCTCGGCATACCCTCGGTTCACGAGCTCCTCGCAGGCGATTCTGACCTCCTCTCTTGAGGACCCCGCGAAATGCGGTTGTAGCTCGCTCGTTTGCAAGCCCCGTTCCAGACGAAGCCTCCTCCATATCTCAGAGGCAAGCGGCGTCAGGCCCGTGCTTTCTTCCCTTCGCATCTTGCGCTCCTTTCTGCACGTTCGTGCGTGACCAGTACAAACAACCTTCCGCCAGACTACAACCCTCCTTCTTCCCTGTCGAGAGTACCTAGCGCTTCTTCTTGCGTGCGATAGCAGCGCGAAGGAACTCGGTAAAGAGGGGGTGGGGGTCAAGCGGGCGTGCTTGGAGTTCAGGGTGGAACTGGGTGCCTAGCATGAAAGGGTGCTTAGCGTGCGGCAGCTCGGCGATCTCCATGAGGACACCGTCAGGCGACGTACCAGAGAAGACGAGCCCAGCATCTTCAAGACGCTTCACGTACTCTGAGTTTATCTCGTAGCGGTGCCGATGACGCTCTTCCACGAGCTCCTTCTTGTACGCGGCGCGGGCGATTGTACCCTTCTTCAGGTACGCCGGGTAAGCACCGAGACGCATCGTGCCGCCGTACTTGTTGTTCGCGAGGTGCTTCTTCTGTTCCAGCATCACGTCTACCACGGGGTCTTCGCTGTTCTTCTGTATCTCGGTCGTGTGTGCATTCTTCAGTTTCAATACGTTGCGCGCATATTCAATCACCATGAGCTGCATGCCATAGCAGAGCCCGAAGTACGGTATCTTCTTCTCGCGCGCGAACTGTATCGCCTTGATCTTCCCCTCTATGCCACTCTCACCGAACCCTCCAGGGACGATGATGCCGTCGTAGCCCGCGAGGAGCGCCGAGGGCTTCGCGCCTGCCTTCTCCAAGTGCTTGGAATTGATCCATGTGATCTCAGGGCGGTGACCGAGCTTTGCCGAGGAGAACTTGATAGCTTCTATGACCGAGAGATAAGCGTCGGAGAGCACGAAGTCGCCAGTGTCAAAATATTTGCCGACGATAGCGATTCGTACCGCCGGCGCTTTCGTGTTCGCTACCGCCACCGCGAATTTCTTCCACGCGGTGAGCGACGCTTTGCGCTTCTCAGGGAGCTTCAGCGCGTCAAGGAGGATGTCGCTGAACTTGTCTTTCTCAAAGTTGAGCGGTGCTTCGTAGATGCTTGAGATATCCGGTGCGGCGATGATACGGTCCTTGCGCACGTTGCACCAGACCGCGAGCTTCTCTTTGCGCTTCTCGTCTATGGTCTCCTTGGAGCGCGCGACGATGAAGTCCGGCTGGACGCCATAACTGTTGAGGTCGCGCACTGCTGACTGCGTCGGCTTCGTCTTCATCTCGCCGAGCGTGCCTGGAGTCGGTAGGTAGGTGACCATGACGAACAGCACGTCTTCGGGGTGCTGCATCTTAAGCACGCGCGCCGCCTCTATGAAGAGCGCATTCTGGAAATCGCCAATCGTCCCGCCGATCTCAATGATGGACATGCGGCTGCCGTTCTGCGCAGCGGCGGATTCTATACGACGCATGATCTCGTCGCGCACGTGTGGTATGGCCTCAACGCACTTGCCGCCGTACTCAAGCGCGCGCTCGCGCGCGATGACCGACTGGTACACCATGCCGCTTGTCATGTAGTCCTCGTTGGTAAGGTCACGTCCGAGGAAGCGTTCGTAGTTGCCCATGTCCTGATCGGTCTCAAGTCCGCTTCGCAGGACGAACGTTTCGCCGTGCTCGGTCGGATTCATCGTACCGGCATCTACGTTCAGGTACGGATCAACTTTCACCAGATTGACCGCATATCCTTTCTGCTGAAGCAGGAGGCCGATAGAGCTTGTCACGACGCCCTTCCCCACCCCGCTCATCACGCCGCCGAGGACGAATATGTATTTGTGTCCCTCCTTCGCCATACTAGACTTGGAGATACTTACGGATCGCGAGTACTGAGGCGACGCCGCCAAGCGCGATACCGGAGAGCAAGATGATAGAGAAGACGAGGAAGAAGTGGTCACCGTAGTAGCCCGCGAGGCTGAACCCGCCGAACCAGCCCGAAGTCTTCACGCCCGCGTACCACGTGGCCGGCCACATAATGACGAGCACAATGAGCGCCGCAGCCACGCCGGTAATAACTCCCGTGACTATAAACGGTCCTTGTATGTACGGGTTGGACGCACCAACGAGCCGCATAACAGCTATCTCGTCTTTGGCGACGTAGATAGCGAGACGGATAGTCGCAAAAGCGATAAGTATGGACGCGATGGCGAAGAGGATAACGACAGCGAAGCCGATCTCGCGCGTCGCCTTGATAGCAAGAGCAAGCCGGTCTATGACCTCCTTGTTCTGTGCATAATTGATACGGTCTACGATAG
>JBAYHQ010000018.1:0-16595 GCA_041666065.1 Minisyncoccota bacterium
CGCATACAGCCGGCAGTGAATCCGTTTTCCGTCGCGTGGGTCACGCTTCGCATGACGGGCGTCACCCCGTCCTTGTTCGCAACCTCAACACAGCCATGATACGCACCTTAGCCACCGTGCTCTCTTTCCTGTCAGCAATCTTTTTCCCGTGGCCGCTGACCGCTTGTCTTGCGATTGGCGTGTCCGTGTATGAGCCGCTAGTCCCGCTTGCGATCGGCATATTCGCCGATACGCTCTACTACGCCCCCTCCACCGGCGCGTGGCCTGTCCTTACGCTCTATGGATTGCTTGCGACCATACTCGCGTTTTTCGTGCGTAGCCAGCTCAAGACGGGTATCATTGGGGAATGAGATGGTGGTATAGGCGGCGTCGCGACCCTGAAATAGCTCCGGACGAGATATTCCTTGATGCGTCCAATGCTCCCGAATTCAATCGCGGGCGCTTTGAGGGCCGGATTGAGAAACCGCTTCCGCATTCTTCCTATGTCTTGCTTGCAACGGGGCTCTCCATACTTTTCATAATCCTCGTGACGCGCTCATGGAGTCTCCAAGTGACGAATGGTGCCGAATACGCAGAAGAGAGCGCGCACAACAGTCTTGAGATTGCCGTGCTGTTTGCGCCGCGCGGCACTATTACCGACGTGAACGGCATCGTGCTCGCCGAGAACGTGCGCAAGCCCGACGGCACAAGCGAGCGCTTCTACGCCGAGCCGGCCCTAAGCCACGTCATCGGCTATGTGTCGTATCCGAAGAAGGATGCGAGCGGAGTGTACTACGATACGACCGAGAAGGGACTCACGGGTCTTGAGGCGAAGTACGACACGCTTCTCGCTGGGAAAAATGGACAGATGCTTACCGAAAAGGACGTCCGCGGTACGGTTCGTTCTGAGGGTACGGTAGTACGCGCGGAAGAAGGGCAAGCGCTCCGGCTCTCTATTGATGCGAATGTAGAGAAGATGTTTGCGCGCTCTATACGGGACATCGCGGCAGACAAGCACTTCATCGCCGGCGCCGGCGTCATCATGGACGTGCATTCGGGTGCAGTGCGTGCGCTCGTGTCGTATCCGAGCTACGACGCGAACGTCATGGCAAGCGGCGGTCCGCGCAGCACGATCGCTGCGTACAACACCGACATCGGGCATCCATTTCTAGATCATGTGGTGCAGGGCGTGTATGCGCCAGGCTCGGTCGTGAAGCCGCTCGTCGCTTCCGGCGCACTTACCGACGGCATCATCACTCCGAATACGGTCATAGACGACCCTGGCTTCCTGTCGCTTCCCGATCCGTATCACCCAGGGAAGACGTTCGTCTACAAGGGGTGGCGTGCGCTTGGCGCAGTGGACGTGCGGCGAGCCATCGCCTGGTCCTCCGACGTCTTCTTCTACTCGGTCGGCGGCGGGTATAAGAACCAGAAGGGACTCGGCATAGACCGACTTGAGTACTGGTATCGGCAGTTCGGGCTCGGCACGACGACCGCCATAGACCTGCCCGACGAAGCCGCCGGCGTCATCCCGACGCCCGCATGGAAGGAGAAAGTGTTCGGCGAACCGTGGTACTTGGGCGACACGTACTTCACCTCAATCGGGCAGTACTCCATGCAAGTGACGCCAATACAGATGGCGCGTGCTATCGCCGCAGTCGCCAATGGCGGGAAGCTCTTCACGCCGACATTGGTCGCTGACCAGTCGCCGACGTCTGTGGATGTGGCGGTGAATCCTGCCGCACTGTCGGTCGTGCGCGAAGGCATGCGCCAAGGCGTCACGAACGCACTCGCAGGCGCTATCAACCTGCCGTATGTGAAAGTAGCAGCGAAGACCGGTACGGCGCAGACAGGCACGCGCAACCAGTACGATAACTCGTGGGTGGTCGGTTTCTTCCCCTATGACAATCCGCAGTATGCATTTGCGGTCGTACTTGAGCGCGGACCGTCCGGCACAGGCGAGCAGGCGGTGAACGTGATGCGCGATTTCTTTGAATATCTGCACGCTGCGAATTCACCATATGTCACCGGCGCACCTACGTCCGCTATTGCGCTCTAGCGGTGGTCGCGTACAATGCACCCACTATGACTGACACACAAGAGACCGTTGTTTCGCAGGAGAAGTTTGATGAGATGATAAAAGAGTTGGAGCACCTGAAGACGGTGCGTCGCACCGAGATTGCTAAGAATCTTGAGTACGCCCGTTCGCTTGGTGACCTCTCGGAGAATGCCGAGTATCAGGAAGCGCGCGACCTGCAGGCCGCGACTGAGGAGCGTATCAAGAAGCTTGAAGAGCTCGTGAAGAATACGAGGATCGTCACTGACGGCAAGAAGAAGAGTGAGATAAGCTTCGGCTCAAAAGTATCTATACGGAAGGACGGTAGCGCCGAGGCGCACGAGTACACTATCGTCGGTAGTGAGGAGGCCGATATGCGCGTGAAGAAGCTCTCGCACGTCTCGCCCTTGGGTTCAGCGCTCATGGGTAAGAAGAAGGGCGACGTGTTCACCTTTGAGACTCCTTCGGGCAAGCAGACGTATACGATAGAGAAGGTTGCGTAACAGCACTCGCCAAGAAACAGGGGAAAGCATGCGCGAACCGCTCCGCCACACTTTCCTCGGAGAGTCGGCTCGGCTCCTTCGGCGTTTTTATGCTAGGATTTCTTTATGTTATGGGCCGACCGCATCGCGGGTGAAATACGCAATACGCGCACGCCGCGCGACGGGAAGACGTTCCTTGTCCGCGACGAGAAGACGCTCTCTGGACGCGTGCACGTGGGAAGCATGCGCGGCGTGGCGATACACGGCGTCATCGCCGAGGTGCTTTCTGAATACGGCATCGCCAACGAGTATCGGTACGAGCTCAACGATTTTGACCCTTTTGACTCCATACCGGGCTATCTAAACGAAGAGCAGTTCAGACCATACCTCGGCAAGCCTTTGTACGCGGTGCCGAGCCCCGAAGCGGGCTTCAAGAATTACGCAGAATATTTCGGCGACGAGTTTACGAACGTGCACAAGAAGGCCGGCTTCACTCCGAACTACTACCGCGCGACCGAGCTCTATCAATCGGGGAAGATGGACGCACTCATGAGGACGGCACTTGAGCGCGCAAGCGATGTGCGTCGCATACTGAAAGAAGTTTCTGGTAGTCAGAAGGACGAGTCGTGGCTACCGGTCTCGGTCGTGTGTGAGAATTGTGGCAAGCTCATGACGACGCGCGCATACGACTACGATGGCGAGACGGTCGGGTATTCGTGTGACCGTTCGCCAGACGAGTGCGTGCCGTGCGGTCACACGGGTCGTGTCGCGCCGTGGAGGGGGGCGGCGAAGCTTTTCTGGAAGGCTGAGTGGGCAGCGAAGTGGGTCGCACAAGGCGTTGATATAGAGGGCGGGGGTAAAGACCATTCCACGAAGGGCGGCTCGCGCGACGTGGCGAACCATATCTGCCGCGAAGTGTTCGGCGCGGAGCCGCCGTTTGATATTCCGTACGAGTTCTTCCTTGTGGGCGGCCGGAAGATGTCGTCCTCAAAAGGTCGCGGGAGCAGCGCTAAGGACATGAGTGATCTGTTTCCGCCGCAAGTGTTCCGCCTCGCGCTCATCGGCAAGGATATCCGCGAGCAGATAGACGTAGATCCTGCCGGCGAGTCGGTGCCGCGTCTCTATGATCTGTACGACGAGCTCGCTCTCTGTGTGCGCGAGGGCAGTGCCGACGATCGGTCGCGCCTCTTCGCACTTTGCGAATTGCCGGAGAACCAAGCGGCGCTCGTCGCGCCGTGGCAAATGCGTTTCCGCGAGATGGCGTTCATCGTACAGATGGCGCATCTTTCGCTCGCCGAGGAAGCAGAGCGGGTAAAGGGCAGTCCCCTTACCGACGAGGAGAAGGAGGCGCTTCTTGAGCGGGCGCGCTACGCCAAGTACTGGCTCGCGACCTATGCGCCGGAAGAATTTAAATACGAGCTTCAGGAGGACTTGCCGGACGTGGAGCTCTCCGAAGTGCAGAAAAACGCACTCGCCGCACTCGCTGACTACCTGCAAGGCGGTGAGCGTTCCGGCGAGGATCTCCACTTGCGCCTTCACGAGATGAAGACCGACATACCGATACAGCCTAAGGAGCTGTTCCAAGCTATCTATCGCATTTTCATGAATCGCGATTCCGGACCGAAAGCGGGCTGGTTCCTCGCTGGCCTCCCGCGCGACTTCGTCATAGAGCGTTTGACTGAGGCGGTACGGTAAGCCGCTCAGAAGGAAAAAGCGCGCCTGTGGCGCGCTTTTTCCTTCTGTGGATAACGCAGATAGGGGAGTGGGGGAAAGTGGAATATACTGTACTACCAGTGGGATGAAGTGGAGAATTGAGAATGGTAGCTCATTCCTCCCGATTTCGCCCGCTCGTCATTTCATATGTTTATCGGCGAATACCTGCACACCCTAGACCCCAAGAATCGCGTTTCGCTTCCGGCTAAGTTCCGGAAGGATCTCGGCCGCGCCGTCGTCATGACGCGCGGCCTTGATCATTGTCTCTTCGTGTATCCGAAGAAAGCATGGGCGAAGGAGGCGGAGAGCCGCGTGGTGCATGCAGGCGGGACAGCAGCGGCGCGCGGTCTCGCGCGCCTTTTCCTCGCCGGAGCGATGGAGGCAGAGGTAGACGCCGCCGGTCGCGTGCTTGTGCCCGATCACTTGAAGAGTTTCGCTGGTCTGAAGAGTAAGGCGGTCATCGTCGGTGTGGCCGATCGTGTGGAGATATGGGAGGAGGCTGCGTGGAAGAAGTACACGGCGGCGATAGAGCGCGACGCCGATGCCTTCGCCGAAACGCTCGGCAATACAAAATAATATGGAAGCTCGCCACGACAGCGTATTGATGCAAGAAGTGCTGGAGGCACTTGATGTGCAGCCAAGCGATACGGTCGTGGATGCGACGCTTGGCGGGGCAGGGCACTTCACCGAGCTTCTCGCCGCTCTTGGTGAAGGAGGCGTCATCGTGGGCATAGACGCCGACTCGGCGGCAGTAGAACGCGCACGCACTGTATACGCCAACGACCGGCGTGCGTCGCGTCCCGTCGCACACCTCGTGAATGACAACTTCCGCAATCTCGCTCGCGTGCTTGAGCGGCTCGGCGTGGGTCATGTGGACAAGGCGCTGTTTGACCTGGGGTGGAGCGGCTACCAGATAGCCGCCCCGCGCGGCTTCTCCTTCCAGAACGACGAGCCACTCATCATGACCTACGGCGAGGGCGGCGAGACTGCCGCTGACATTGTGAACAGTGCGACCGAAGAGGAGCTCTCGGACATCATATTCACCTATGGCGAGGAGCGTTTCGCGCGCGGCATCGCCCGTGCGATAGTCGCTGCGCGCGCAAAGGAGCGCATCCTCACCACTGACGCGCTCGTTGCGGCTATTAAGGCTGGTACGCCGCATTGGTATCACGAGCGGAAGATACACCCAGCCACGAAGACGTTCCAAGCGCTCCGTATCGCAGTCAACGACGAGATAGGGAGCATGCGCGAGGGCATCACTGCCGCGCTCCGCGCACTCTCTCCGCGCGGCCGGCTCGCGGTTATCTCGTTCCACAGTATTGAGGACCGCGTAGTGAAAAACATATTGCGCGACGCAGTGGCGGAAGGGCTTGGTGAGATGACACCGAAGAAACCAGTCGCACCGTCGCGTGCCGAAGTGCTCCGCAATCGGCGCGCACGGAGTGCGAAGCTTCGCGTGTTTGAACGTGCGGCGACCGCTACACCAGTAGAGGTGTCAGATATTTCAAATCACCAATTTTCATATGCCTAACCTTCGTCTCGCTCTTCCATTTTCTCTCACGACGTTCTCGGTGAGTCTCGTCGCTGTGCTCGCGGTAACCTATATCGGACTTATCGCAGTGGTGATGAGCTATGCAGCGCTCACGGTGGAGTTCTCTCAGTCGGTGAAGAACGACGAGGCGGCGGTCGCTGTGCTTGAGGGGAAGTATCTCAATGGTGTTGCGCACTTACAGGCGCTTGATTACCGAGCGGCAGGGTACACTGCACCGCTCGCGAAGATATTTGTACCTGCGACGAGCATGACCGCACTGCGCTAGGCAATCATCATGCGAACCCAGTTCCGTTTCCGTATCCGGCTCGTCCTCGCTTTCGTAGTTTTCGTAGCACTCGTCATCTTCGTGCGGCTCTATTTCGTGCAGGTGGTGCACGGCGACGACTATGCACAGAAAGCCGACCGCCAGTTCGCCTCCGGCGGGAGTGGCCTCTTTGATCGCGGCGCCATCTACTTCACCAACAAGGACGGTACGCTCGTCTCGGCCGCGACCTTGGCGACGGGCTTCCTTGTGGCCATCAATCCGCAGACGCTCGCTGATCCCGAAACGGCGTATACGCTCATAGCCGAGATTGCCTCCACGACAATCTCGCATGAGGCATTTCTCGCTGCAGCGGCGAAGAAGAACCTCGTGTATGTGGAAGTGGCACATCGTGTCTCCGACGCGAAAGGGCAGGAGCTTGCCGCGCGCGCGATCCCTGGGGTACAGGTGCTCCGTGAGCGTTGGCGGTATTACCCAGGGGCTTCGCTTGCCTCACAGGCTATTGGTATCGTCTCCTATGGCTCAGGCGACGCACTTATCGGGCAGACTGGTCTTGAGGCGGTCTATGACGGCACACTGGCGCGTTCGGGGGACTCGCTCTACAAGAATTTCTTCGCGGAACTCTTTTCAAACGTTGGCAACCTGCTCGTGAACGCCAAAGACGCTTGCGAAGGGGACATCGTGACGACCATAGAGCCGCAGGTACAGGCGCGCCTTGAGCACGATCTCGCGAAACTGAGCGAGCAGTATTCCAGTAAAGAATCAGGCGGCATTATTATGGACCCTGCGACAGGAGCAATACTCGCTTTTGCGAGCTATCCGTCGTACGACGGCAACAATCGCCAGAATGTCGGCCCCGCGCTCCTCGGTAGTCCGCTCGTGGAAGACGTGCACGAGTTCGGCTCTATCATGAAGCCCATGACGATGACTTCGGGACTTGATGCCGGTGTCATCACGCCGGACACGACCTACAATGACACGGGATGTATCACCGTCAGTACGCGAAAGATCTGCAACTGGGATCGCAAGGCGCGCGGCGTGATACCGATGAAAGAGGTGATCTTGCAATCGCTCAACGTCGGCGCGTCGTGGGTAGCGACTGAGCTTGGGCAAGACAAGTTTCGTAGTTATTTCACCACGCTCTTCGGCACGAAGACCGACATAGATCTGCCAAGCGAAGGGCGCGCGCTCCTCGGCAACTTATCTACAACGCAGCAGGTCAACTTTGACAACATGTCATTTGGGCAGGGTATCGCGGTAACACCGGTGCAGATGGTGCGCGCGCTTGGCACGCTTGCAAACGGCGGCGTGATGGTACAGCCTCATCTTGTGAGCGCCATACGCCTTGATTCCGGCATCGTGCGCGAGCTTGATTGGAGTAAGACCGTGCCCGTCTTCGGAGCGACCGCGGCGCACGAAACGACGCAAATGATGACCGAGATGGTTGACGAAAAGCTCGCGGGCGGGAAAGCGAAGATACCGAGCATGTCGGTCGCGGCGAAGACCGGCACGGCGCAGCTCACCGACGGTCATGGCGGCTATTACCAAGATCGCTTCTTCCACTCATTTGTCGGTTTCTTCCCGTCGTATAATCCGCGATTCATCATCTTGCTCTACACGAACGACCCTCAACACGTTACCTATGCGTCGGACACTCTCGGCGCAACCTTCCTTGACCTTGTGCACTTCCTGATTGACTATTACCAAGTACCCCCTGACCGAGGGTTTGCCACTACCACTCCCGCATGAAAAACGCCCTTAAATTTCTGGTTGCTCTCATGCTCTCCCTGCTTGCGCGGGCGGTCGTACGCCGCTATCGCCCGAACATCGTCATGATCACCGGCTCGGTAGGGAAGACGTCCACTAAGGACGCCGTGGCGGCCGTGCTCTCCTCGCGTTTTCTTGTGCGTAAGAGCGAGAAGAGTTTCAATAGCGAATTCGGCGTGCCGTTTACCATACTGGGCGTTCCTAATCCGTGGGCGAATCCGCTCGCGTGGTTCTCGGTGGTGAAGAGCGCATGCGCGCTTCTCGTATTACCGAATCACTATCCGAACATGCTCGTCCTTGAGGTGGGCGCAGACCGACCCGGAGATCTCGCACGCATATTGCGTATGGCGACACCGGACGCGGTCGTGGTGACGCCTTTGCCGGAAGTGCCGGTGCACGTAGAGGCGTATGCCTCGCCCGAAGCGGTGCGTGAGGAAGAGTTCTCTCCCGCATATGCGCTTCGTGCCGCCGCGCCGCTTGTGATTTCTGCTGACGACGAGTATGCGATTACAAACGCGAAGCGCCTGCCAGCACGCGTCATCTCCTACGGCTTGGCGAAGGATGCTGCGGTGCGCGTAAGCGACATCGGTTTCCTTGAAGCGGACGGGCGTGTGGCGGGCATGAGAGCAGATGTGGCTATGCAGAACGAGAGAGGGGAGCTTACCGTGAAAGGTTCAGTGGGCACGACGCAGGTGTTCCCTGTCGCGGCCGCGCTCGCGGTGGCGGTGGCGTTTGATATACCGCTTGCGAAAGCGCAGGAGGCACTCGCGAGCTACGAGCCACCGCCGGGGCGCGGCCGCTTGCTGCGCGGGAGAAATGGCTCGCTCATCATAGACGACTCGTACAACTCCTCGCCGGTAGCGGTAGAACAGGCACTCGCCACGCTGAAGAGCTTCCCGCGTGCGAAGCGCCGTGTCGCCGTGCTTGGCGACATGCTGGAGCTCGGAAGGTATTCCGTGGAGGAGCATGCGCGCATCGGCGAGCTCGCGCGCAGCTCAGCTGATCTCGTTGCGGCGGTCGGTATTCGTGCTCGCGCTTTTGCAAATGCGAAGGGAGAGGCCGAAGTCCTCCTTTTTGATAATTCCAAGTCTGCGCTGAAGGGGCTCGTGGGCGTGGTGCAGGAGGGCGATGTTGTACTGGTAAAAGGCTCTCAGTCGGTACGCACCGAGCGCATCGTCAAGGCACTCCTTGCCGACCCGAAGGACGTGCCGCTCCTCGTCCGTCAGGAGAGGAAGTGGTTGTTGAAGTGACCCCACGGGGACCGCGATTACGCTTATCGAAACTTACAGTTTCAGTACACCTTGCGGATTTTCTGTTCGCTTCGCTCCATAAAATGCTCGCAAGGTCTTCGATTCTCCGACGCAGACGCCCCGCGTCAGCTTGGGGTCACAAAATGCAAAAACCGCCTTCAGAGCGGTTTTTGCATTTTGTGACCCCACGGGGAATCGAACCCCGATTTGATCCGTGAGAGGGATCTGTCCTAGCCGTTAGACGATGGGGCCCTAGAACAAACAGTGTTTGTTCGGGCGACCATACCGCTTAGCGGGATGGTTTAGCCGTATGTATTTTATACCAAAAAAAGAGAGAGCAGGGAAGTCAGGAAGAAAAGAGTCGGCGGTGTACCGCCGACCGTACTCCCGTGCTGCGAAGCGCTAGTCAAAATTTTCTCCGAGGCGCGTGCGATGGAAGATCTCGTTTGCGAGCGCTCCAGGGAGGAGTCTTTTCTTCTTCGCACCTAGCGGCTTCGCTGCCTCTGGTGTTGTGTTTTGCGGCGCAGACGTGCTTCCTTCTAGAAATTCAGGGTGTCGTTTCTTGAGAGCCTCGCGAGCTGCCGCAGCCGCTTTCAGGCCCTCAAAGGGGTCTCGTGGCTTGCCCATAGGTGCTCCTTCCATTCCGTGAGGCATGGCTAAAGTATGGCAGGAGAGAATCCCTACCGTCAACGGAGATCACTGCGCGAGGAGCGAATCCACCACCACCTTCACGAGAGCGCCGTCGGCCTTGCCCTTGAGCTCCTTCATAAGCGTGCCCGTGAGCTTGCCCGCCTCAGCCGAGCTAGAGACACCGAGCTCAGCCATCTTCGCCTTCGCGATTACTTCTATCTCTTCGTGGCTCATGAGGGTGGGGAGGTAGCTCTCAAGTATCGCGAGCTCCAGCTGCTCCGGCTCCACGAGGTCCAGCCGCGCTGCTTTCGTAAATTGCTCAATGGAGTCTTTGCGCTGGTTCGCGGCGCGCTTGATCACCGCAAGTGCCTCGTCGTCGGTGAGAAACTCGTCCGGCTTGCGCTTCTTGGCCACGACTTCGTTTGTCATCGCAGTGACGAGTGAGCGGAGGGTGCGGAGCCTCACTTCGTCGTGAGCGCGCATGGCGTCGGGGATGGATTTCTTCAGGGTTTCGTGGATAGGCATATGACGGAGTATACTATACGCATATGGATTTGTTCACCGTCGCCCTTATTGTCCTCGCACTCATTTTTGTGCAGGGTATCGGTCTCTATCTTATATTCCGTCGCCGCGAAGCACCGGTAGAAGAGGGGAGTGGTATGGTCCTGCTGCAACAGCAGCTACAGAATCTTGAGCGTACGCTTGAGGCTCGCGTCACCGAGTCCTCACGCGCCATGCAGGAGAACTCCCACCGGCAGTTCTCTGAAAGCGCGCGCCTGATAAAAGAGATTACGCAGGAGGTGACGAGTGTGAAGGAGATCGGTCGGCAGACCCAAGGCTTCGCGGAGCAGCTGCAGAATCTGCAGGACATCCTCAAGAATCCGAAACAGCGCGGCATACTCGGCGAGTATTACCTAGAGACCGTGCTCAAGAACGTGCTCCCGCCGGGGATGTACGAGATGCAGTACCCGTTTAAGAATGGCGAGATAGTAGACGCTGCCGTGTTCGTAAGCGACAAGATAGTCCCGATAGACTCCAAGTTCTCATTAGACAATTACAACCGCCTCGTGCACGCAAACGAGTCAGAGAGGCCGGCATTTGAGAAAGCTTTTGTGAACGACCTCAAGCTGCGCATCACCGAAACTGCCAAGTATATCCGCCCCGAAGAGAACACGATGGACTTCGCCTTCATGTTTATCCCGTCCGAAGGTATTTATTATGATCTGCTTACCAATCAGGTGGGCGGCGGGGAAGAGGAGAACCTTATCCAGCGGGCGGCCGGTAGGTATAAGGTCATTATCGTCTCCCCGACCTCCTTCCTCGCCTACCTCCAGACGGTCATGCAGGGGCTCAAGGCGCTCAAGATAGAAGAGAAGGCTGAGGAGATACAGCAGCGGGTAGGGGAGCTGGGCAAGCACGTGGCAGCCTACGAGCAGTTCTACAAGAAGCTCGGCACATCCCTCGGCACGACGGTGTCGCACTACAACGCGGGCTATAAGGAGCTGGGGAAGATAGACAAGGACGTCTACCGCATCGCGGACGCCAAGCTTGGTATAGAGGTGGAGCTTCTAGATAAGCCCCTCGCTGCCGACGAGTAAAAGCTTGCCTTTTGAGGGCTAGAATGCTACAGTAGGGGGACTATGGAAGTGGCCGTAATCAAGACCGGAGGGAAGCAGTATGTCGTCTCAAAAGGCGACACGATTTCTATTGAGAAGCTCCCAGGGGATTTGAAAAAAGGTGACTCAGTTGTCTTTGACGAGGTGCTCCTCGTAGACAACGGCTCGGACACGACCATTGGTGCACCGCTCATCAAGGGTGCAGAGGTCAAGGGCACTGTTGTTCTCGCCGGGAAGGCCAAGAAGGTAGAAGTGGTGAAGTACAAGCCGAAGAGCCGCTATTTCAAGCGCAACGGCCACCGTCAGCCGCTTTTGAAGGTTCAGATTGATTCAATCGCGTAGATTGTTTCTTACTTCTCATACAGAGGACAGACTTCGCAATTATTGCGTTAGTTTTTATTTATCTCACATTCAATTATGCAAATAGGAAGATGGCGTCATCAGTCAGCAGACGGGAGTGCGGCAGCGCCGCGTTCGCCGCGAGGAGGTTCGTCAAGCGGCGAGCGTTCGTATGCGGCACGTCCGGCAGCGCGTCCGAGCCGTTACGGTGCAGGCTCAGGGAGCTCGTACCGCTCAGGCGGCGAGAGCCGAAGTGGTGGATACAGCAGAGGCGGAAGCCGCGGCGGCTTTAGTGGCGGCCGAGGTGGTCGCGGCGGTGGCCGCGGATTCGGCACGTTCGGCGAGACCGAGTCCGAGATCTCGCGTTTTACCAATAAAACGGTTGTCACGACCGAAGAGCCGGTGTTCGTACCGGAGCACAAGTTCGCAGATTTTGACATCAACGCGAACCTCAAGAAGAACATCATAGGCCGCGGGTATGAACTCCCGACGCCTATTCAGGACAAGGCTATCCCGCACGCACTCCTTGGGCAGGACGTGGTGGGCCTCGCCGAGACCGGCACCGGCAAGACCGCAGCCTTCCTCATACCGCTCATAGACAAGGTCATGAAGCAGAAAGGGGAGCGCGTACTTATCATGGCGCCGACGCGCGAGCTCGCGGTGCAGATAGAGAAGGAGCTCGCAGGATTCGCCAAGGGTCTCGGTTTCCGCGGCATGGTTGCGGTCGGCGGTGCGAACATCGGTCCGCAGATCTCGCAGCTCCGACACGACCCCGCATTTGTCATCGGCACCCCAGGGCGTCTAAAGGACCTCATGGAGCGCAAGGCGCTTGACCTTGCCGGTTTCGGCACCGTCGTGCTGGACGAGGCAGACCGTATGCTGGACATGGGCTTCATAGACGACATGCGCATGATACTCAGCAAGATGCGTAAGGAGCGTCACACGCTCTTCTTCTCGGCGACGATGGGGAAGGACGTAGAGAAACTCATCGGAGACTTCCTTGAGAGCCCCGTCATCATCTCGGTGAAGACGCGCGACACTTCCAAGAACGTGGAACAAGACGTCGTGCGTATCCCGCGCGGCGCAGACAAGTTTGAGGTGCTTGTGGATCTCTTCAAGAACCGCGAGTTCAGTCGCGTGCTCATCTTCGGCCGCACGAAGTATGGCGTGGAGAAGCTCGCCAAGGAGCTCTCGCGCCGTCACATCCACGCGGAGAGCATCCACGGCAACAAGACCTACGGGGCGCGCATCCGCGCACTGGAGGCCTTCAAGACCGGTAAGGTGCTCGCGCTCGTAGCGACCGACGTCGCCGCTCGCGGTCTTGATATCCCTGCGGTGACCCACGTCATCAACTACGACCTGCCGTCTACGTACGAGGATTACGTGCACCGCATCGGTCGTACTGGCCGTGCGTCAAACAAGGGTATTGCTCTCACCTTCGTCGCGGGAAGATAACTTTATTACAAAAAGAAAAAGGCGGTCTCTAGTGAGGCCGCTTTTTTCGCACGCTGGCTGAAAAAGCTTCGTTCATTGCCGATCGGCATTCCTTTTCAGGGCCGTCCAGAAGTCGTCAGAGTTGCGGGCGACCACAGGCTTCTTCGTCCCGCCGAAAAGAAGGCGGTAGCTGACGACTGCGCCCACCAAGAAGCCAGACACAAGAAGCAAGATGCGGTCGTACGATAGGTTAGACAGGGACGTCAGCAGATCCATAGTTTTCTCCTCCAATGCATATAGGTACTACAAGGCAACATTGCCGGACAAGCCTAGCCGGAGGATATCAATTCCTGTCTCCCAGAGCAACTACGCCTCCTTGCGGTTGGTGAGGGCGGCACGGAGGGTCTCGGCGTCGGAGTATTCAAGCTCGCTTCCGGTCGCGAGGCCGCGACCGAGCATGGAGATCTTCAGATGGTCGCGATAGGGGGCGAGCAGGCCGCGCACGTGGTCGGCAGTATGCTCGCCCTCACTGGTGGCTGAGAGTGCGAGCACCACTTCTGCCAAACTATTTTTCAGACGTTTCTCAACTGTCTGCACGAGTTGTCTCTCGCGAATCACGCCTTTGCCAGAGAGCGTGAGCACGCCGCCGAGCACGAAGTAGCGCCCGCGATAGGTGCCGGCGCGCTCTACGGCGGCGAGATCCTGATCTTTTTCCACGAGCATGAGTACGGAGTCGTCGCGCTTGCTGTCGGAGCAATAGTTACAGATGAGCGCCGTCGTACCGTTGTAGAACCGCAGACATTCGGGGCACTGACGGACCTCTTTGCCGAGCGAGGTGATGAGTTCAGCAAGCTGGGCACGCTCGGCGGCCGGTGCTGCGAGGAGGTGGTAGACGAAACGCTTGCCTTGTCGTGGGCCTATCCCTGGCAGTTTCGTAAGCGCACGCGCGAGCTCTTCTATGTGGTCCATTTAAAACTCGCTCGCGAGACCGCCGTAGCCTGCGGTGTCTACCGACTGGAAGCTTGCGCGTTTCTCGTCAAAATAGAGTTCTGTCGCACCGGTCGGGCCGTTGCGGTGCTTCTCTATGAGTATCTCGGCGATGTTCGGACGGTCGCTCTCAGGGTTACGCTTGTCTTCGCGGTGGATGAACATCACCACGTCGGCATCCTGCTCAATAGAGCCGGAGTCGCGCAGGTCGCTCAAGCGCGGTCGCCCGCCTCTCTGCTCCACAGCACGCGAGAGCTGGGAGAGCGCGATGACCGGCACCTCCAGTTCGCGGGCGAGACTCTTGAGTGAGCGCGATATCTCGGTCACTTGTTGGACGAGCGAGTCGCTCGCTTTCGTGGAGGTCGGTGCCATGAGCTGGAGATAGTCCACGACGATGAGACCGATGCCGCGTTCGCGCTTCAAGCGCCGCGCGACTGCGCGCATGGCAAGGATGTTGTTCCCTGGCTTGTCGTCTATGAAAATAGGCGCTTTTGAAAGCGTCTCAAGCGCATCGCGGATGCGGTTGAAGTCGTCTTCCTCGCGCACTTGGCCGGTGCGGAGCTTCCACGAGTTCACGAACGACTCTGCTGCGAGCATACGGTCTATAAGCTGTTCCGAGCTCATCTCAAGCGAGAAGATACCGACCGGTACGTTGTGGCGGACGGCAGCGTTGCGGGCGATATCAAGTGCGAGCGAGGTCTTACCCATAGAGGGGCGTGCTGCGAGGATGACGAGGTCAGAAGGGTGGAAGCCGGAGAGTAGGTTATCAAGAGCAGGGAAGCCAGAGGGCACGCCGCGTATACCGTCCTCCTTCTTGGAGAGGGCTTCAATACGATCCCACGCCTCATGCACCTTGTCGCCGATGGCAGTGAACTTGTGCGCGACCGAGGCATTACCGATCGCGTAGACAGCCTTCTCAGCCTCATCAAGCACTTCCATCGTCTCGCGCGAATCGTCGTAGGCGGACTCGTTGATGGTGTATGCGGCATCTATCAAGGAGCGCATCAGGTATTTGCGCGAGACGAGATCCGCGTAGTGCGAGAAGTTCCCTGGTGCGGGAGCTGCGCCGATGAGCTCTGCCAAATAGCTTCTGCCGCCGCTCCGTTCCAAGAGCCCCTGATTCTGCAGCCGCTCGGAGAGCGAGAGCTGGTCTATCGGTTCGCCGCGCTCGGCGAGTTCGCGCATCGCGCCGAATATGATGCGATGCTTCTCTGCATAAAAAGAATCAGGGTGAATGAGGTCAGAGACGTCGTGTATGGCGTCGGGCTTCAGAAGCAGTGCGCCGAGGAGCGCCCGCTCAGATTCAAGGGATTGGGGTGGGACGCGGTCTGCAGATGCCATTCCCCCTATTGTATCAAAGAGTGGTCCGAGTCAACACTGGCCCGTTTGGCCCGTCATCCACACGATATCCACTGCGCTCTAGGTCGCCACGGATGCGGTCAGCCTCCTTGAAGTCCTTGGAGGCGCGGGCTATCTCGCGGAGGTTGAGTAGATCGCGTACCGCTTCAGGGATGTCGGTCTCGGCGAGGGCTCCGGTGGTTGGTGGGAGCGTCGCGGAGAGGCCGAGGTGCGCGTCTGTCACCTCAAGGAGCCCCCATTTTTCTTCGGGAGTGAGATCGTCGTCCTTGAGCGCGTCCCAGAGTATACCGAGCGCTTGGGGTGTGGCGAGGTCGTCGCGTAGTGTTGCGAGCAGTCGGTCGCGCTCCTCAGAAGGTTCGCTGACGCGTTTTGATTCAATAGCTATTTCGCGCGAGACTTTCCACAACCGCTCAAGCGCGCTCGCCGCCGCGGCGAGCGCGTCCCACGAGAAGGAGAGGGGAGTGCGATAGTGTGCCTGCATGAAAAAGTAGCGGAGCGCAAGCGGGTGGAACCCTTTCGCCGCGAAGTCAGAGAGGTACACGACGTTGCCGATAGACTTGGAAATCTTCTCGCCACTCATCGTGAGGAAAGCATTGTGGAGCCAGTAGTGGACAAAGGTGCGGCCGCTTGCCGCTTCAGACTGCGCTATCTCGTTGTTGTGGTGCACGCTTATGTGGTCTTCGCCGCCGGTGTGTATGTCTATCTCCGTCCCAAGGAGCGAGCGGATCATCGCCGAACACTCTATGTGCCAGCCCGGATTCCCGCGTCCCCACGGGCTGTCCCACTGCTGCAGGTCATGTGGCTTCGCAGTCCTCCAGAGCACGAAGTCGGCGGGGTGGCGCTTGCCGGCGACCACCTCTACGCGTGCACCGGCCTCTAGCTTCGCGCCAGAGAGGCCGCCGAGCTTTCCGTAGCCGCGGAATCGCTCCGTGTCAAAGTAGAGGCCGTCGGGGAGGCGATACGCGAAGCCCTTCTCCTCAAGCGTCTTCGCGAGCGCTATCTGCTCTCTAATAAAGTCGCTCGCACGCGGGAAGTCTATGTCGTCGGTGTCTATAGCGAGATCAGCGAGGTCTTCTATGAAGAGTTTCGTATAGCGCATCGCTATCTCCTCCGGTGTCGTCTTCTCCCGTTTCGCTCCGATCGCTATCTTGTCTTCTCCCGTGTCGCCG
>JBAYHQ010000019.1:0-16013 GCA_041666065.1 Minisyncoccota bacterium
AAGAACGCGCCATCGCGGAGCATTCAATATTCCATCCGGGGTTTCCGCGACCCCAAGGGCTGTCCCACTGTTGAAGATCATTCGGCTTGGCAAGTCGCCAGAGCACGAAGTCTGCAGGTTGACGCTTACCCTTCACCACCTCGACTCGTGCACCTGCTGCGAGTGTTGCGCCAGAGAGCCCGCCCAACTTTCCGTAGCCGACGAAGCGACTCGTATCGAAATAAAGTCCGTCAGGCAGACGATAAGCAAAACCTTTTTCTTCTAGTGTCTTCGCGAGTGCAATCTGTTTTTTAATATATTCGGTCGCACGCGGGAATTGAATATCACCGGTATCAATATTTAAATCGTCCAAGTCTTCAATAAACGTTTTGGCATAGTGTTCAGCGATTGCTTCAGGAGTGGTTTGTTCACGTTTCGCGCCCATCGAGATTTTATCTTCCCCTCGGTCGCCGTCGCCGACCATGTGACCGACATCAGTGATGTTTATCACGCGGCGGACGCGATGACCCGCTTCGGTAAGCGTCCGCGCGACGGTGTCTGAGAAGACGTAGGAACGGAGATTCCCGATATGAGCACGGTCATAGACCGTTGGGCCGCACGTGTACATAGAGACGAATTTGGGCTTTTGCGGTATGAAGAGCTCTTTCTCGCCGGAAAGGGTGTTGGTGAAGAATACAAGCGGCGTCCGCTGATCTTCTTTCGCCTCCTTTCTCTTACTGAATACGCGCGCGAGCCATCCCATACTGAATTATGAGAGCCACTGACGCCGCGTAAAGAAGTACATCATGAGCCCGCCGACACCGAACATGATCGCGAGGATGATCCAGAACTCGTTCGGATTCTGCTCAAGAGGCGTCCCGATCGCATGCATACCGAACACGAGGGCGATGAGCTCAAGCGGCATGACGCCGAAGGTGATGACGGTGAGCGTCTTCATGATTTCATTCTGGCGGGCCTCAAGGAGTGAGGCGTTCGTCTCGCGCAGTTCGGTCGCCACGGCGCGATACGTGCCGACGAGCCGTCCCACCTGTGCGCGCTCGGCGAGGATACGCTCGGCGCGTTCCGCGAACGTTTTGCCGAATCCTCCGCGCAGAGCAATCGCTTTGACGAAGCGCTCTAGCGGCTCCTCCTGATTGGCGATTGCTGCCTCCACGTGCAAGAACTCGCGGCTGATGTCCGAGATGAGTCGTACGGTTGCACGACCGAGGCCGTTGAACATGTCGTGTTCAATGCGCGCGAGCCGACTTGCGATATGGCTCGTGTGGTCGCGTACTGAGGTGTAGAGATGCGCGAAGAGTATTTCCAAGAGAACGTCGGTTGCAAGCACGTTGTGCGGCGCTATAAGCTGCTCTGCTTCAAGGAGTTTCTGTAGGCGATGCAGCGGCTCCACGACTTCGTAGCGGACCGTTATGATGAAATGATCGCCGACGACGAAGTCTATCTCTTGCTCGCGCGTCTCGCCATCTACGTCGCCGTAGGTGGGGAAGTGCATGACGAGGAAGGTCATCGCGGATTCGTTGGAGACGAGTGGTGCAGGCGTCGGCGTGAAGAGCTCCGTCTCTAGGCGTTCCCCAATCCCGAACTCTTGAGCGACCTTGCGCACCTCCTCTTCGGTGGGGTGCTCTAGGTCTACCCAGACGCCACCGCTGTACTCGTATCTAAATAGCATGTACTCCAAGGATACCATGGGTGGTATACTCTCCGGAATGGAACTCAGCGATATGCCTGCACAAAGCCGAGGGATCGTAGCGCGCGGAGCATCGTTTGCGCTCGTCGCCGTGCTCGCTTTTGGTGCAGGGTTTTCAATGGGAACGTCGTCGGGTTCGGTCGCGGCAGTCGTCACGCACATACCGCTTATGGGCGACGGGCTGGACGCAACACCGAACCAGAGTGTTGACTTGACCGACTTCTGGAAAGCGTGGAACGCGCTGGAGGCGAATTATGTCGTCACGCATGCATCTTCTACTATCCCTTCCACTAAGGATCGGCTCTACGGCGCAATCGTCGGCCTCGCTGACTCTTACGGCGACCCGTACACCGTATTTTTCCCGCCGAAGGAGTCCAAGGCGTTCAATGAAAGCATCTCAGGGAGTTTCGCTGGCGTCGGCATGGAGATCGGCATGAAGGACAGCGTGCTCACGGTCATCGCTCCTTTGAAGGGTACGCCGGCGCAGGCGGCCGGCATCAAGGCAGGTGACAAGATACTTGCGATTGACGGCAAATCAACCGAGGGTATTTCAGTAGACAAGGCGGTGAGCGAGATACGTGGCGCCGCAGGAACAAGTGTCAGCTTCACGCTCATTCGCGACGGCAAGTCGTTTGATATACAAGTCGTGCGCGCCATCATACAGGTCCCCGAAACTGACGACGGCATAGACGAGAAGAGCGGCGTGTACCATATCGCACTTTTTGAGTTTACGGCGAATTCGGCAAGCCTCTTCAATCAGGCATTTCAGCGATTCCGCGCATCGGGTTCAAACAAGCTGGTCATAGATCTGCGCGGTAACCCTGGCGGCTACCTTGATTCGTCTGTAGATATCGCAAGTCACTTCCTGCGCAAGGGCACGACCGTCGTGACTGAAGACTTCGGCGGTAAACAGGCGAATCAGGAGCACGTAAGCCTTGGGTATAACGATGTGCCAGCGGGGACGAAAATCGCGGTGCTCATAGACGGCGGCTCGGCATCGGCGTCTGAGATCCTCGCGGGCGCTCTGCAGGACAATAAGGTCGCGACTATCGTCGGTACGAAATCCTTTGGCAAGGGATCGGTGCAGACTATCATGGACCTCGGCGACGGGTCTCTGAAAGTGACTATCGCGCGCTGGGTCACGCCAGCAGGGCACTGGATCATGGGCAACGGCGTCCAACCAGACATCGTGGTCGCTTACAAAGATGCGGGTGCTACCACCACGCCGAAAGTAGATCCGCAGATGGCTCGCGCAGTGAAGTTTCTCACGACAGGGAAGTAAGCGTTGACGGGGACGGCGTCTCTACGCCGCGATTTACGAAAATATAAAGAGAAATTTGGCGGGAGGCTTCTTTTTGACTATAATCGGCAAATAAGGTAACCTAGCCCTATATGAAAGTAATTTTGATCAAAGACGTGAAGGGTATGGGGCGCGCGCATGACGAGGTCACGACAAGCGACGGATACGCGCTCAACTACCTCATACCGAAGAAATTTGCCGTAGCCTCTACGCCAGTGGCACTTGCGCAGGCCGAGCTCCGTCGCAAGCAGAACGTTGACCGCGGCACGATTGATGCGGCACTTCTCACACAGAACATCGCCGCGCTTGCTGAAGCACGCATCGTGCTCAAGATGAAGGCGAACGAGAAGGGTCACCTCTACGATGCGGTAGGGGAGTCGGAGATCATAGCTGCGGCGAAAGAGCAGGCGCACATAGACCTCGCCGAAGGTGTTATCAAGCTTGAGAAGCCTATTAAGGAAGTCGGTACGTTTGATATCCCTGTCGCTTCCGCTGACACGTTCGGCAAGTTCTCTATCACGGTTGAGGCTGAATAAGTAGAGCTCGTAGCGAAAAACAAAAAATCCGCGACACAGTGTCGCGGATTTTTTGTTTAAGAAATTTAGATAACGTCTACGACTTTCTTCATCATCGTCGCGCCGGTGAAGCTCGTCTTGCGGCGTGTGCGGAAAGACACCTTGCCATCGGCAATCGCGAAGAGCGTGTGGTCGCGGCCGACCTTGACGTTCTTTCCAGCCTCTATCTTCGTGCCGCGCTGGCGGACGATTATCATGCCGGTGCGCGCCTCTGAGCCATCAGAGAGCTTCACGCCGAGATATTGCGGGTTGGAATCGGTGAGGTTTTTTGCTGAGCCTCCAGCTTTGGTTGATGCCATAAGAAATCCTGCTGTATAGTGTTACCCAGTGACTATAGCAGAAGCACGAGAAAAATGCAAAAAGGCTCTCGCGGGCGTCCCACGAGACGGGCTCGTTTTCGCCATCATTTTCCTCGCTTCTTTAGCCTCTTTCGCCCTCGGCTACTTCGCCGGTAGAGATTCTGGTGCGCCAACAAGCTTATTTGACTCCCGCCCTGTTACAACGTCTGAAGCGGTAGCGGAGCCCGCCACGGCTGGGAACGCGCCTGTCGTCGCGTCAAAAAACGGTACGAAGTACTACCTGCCGACATGCGCTGGTGCGGCGCGTATAGCGGAGGGTAATAAGGTGCAGTTTGCCTCAGCTGAAGCGGCGCGTGCGGCAGGATATGCTCCTGCGGCGAATTGTAAGGGTCTGTAGTAGGGTGCTGCGCACTTTGAAGCTCTGAGGCTTGCGAAGGGCGTAGTAGTGTTACAATGTACGTAATGAACGACGAAGATATCACGCGCGATGATACACGAGGCGCATCGGTGCACGAAGCGACTGAAAGGCTTGCGCAGGTGGTCCACGAAGGCGGCCGTACGATGCCTGAGGATCAACCGCTCCTTGTCTGCAAACCGAAGAAGATAGAGTCGTGGCGCATCTTCAAGATCATGTCGGAGTTCATTGAAGGCTTTGACATCATCCGTCACTACGGCACTGCCGCGTCGTTCTTCGGCAGTTCGCGAGCAACCCTCGGTGACGACTCTTACGAAGCGGCTGAAGAGCTGGCGAAGCGGCTTTCGCAAAAAGGTTTCGCTATCATTACCGGCGGCTCCTCTGGTGTCATGCAGGCAGCGAACAAAGGTGCCTTTGAAGTGGGCGGCGCATCTGTGGGGCTCAATATCAATTTGCCGGAGTCGCAGAGCTATAATCCGTACCTGACCGAGAAATTCGGTTTTGATCACTTCTTCGTACGCAAGGTGATGCTCACCTATGCTTCTGAGGTGTACGTCTATTTCCCCGGAGGCTTCGGTACGCTTGATGAATTTTTTGAAATAGTGACACTCGTACAGACTAAGAAGATACGCAAGGTGCCGATCCTTCTTTTCGGCAGAGATTATTGGGAGCCGCTCCTCAGCTTCATTGAGAAGATCGTCTTTGAGAGGCACTCAGCTGTTGATAAGGCAGACATGGAGCTCTACACCATCGTAGATTCCGTAGACGAGGCGTACGACTACATCACGTCACACGTCACCTGTTAATTCGCAAGTGAATTCCTTATCAACAGGTTCATATACTTTGCACAAAGGATTAGATACAAAATGTTAGAATAGAGAAATGAAAAGTCTCAATGATAGTTACGTTGCTGGTTTTGTTGATGGCGAGGGATGTTTTGCTCTGAACTATCGGGCAGATAGAAGATATGACGATGATGGGAATAAACTTTATGAATACCATTATTGGAAGACTGAATTTGCAATTGTGCTGCATCCTTCAGATGCCGAACTCCTTACCCTTATTAGAGATAAAATTGGCGTAGGCAACATCTCCTTCAAAAGGGCAGGGGATCAGGTTCGTTATTCTGTCCAGAACACATCTGAGCTACATGACGTCATAGTCCCCTTCTTTGAGAAAAATTCTCTGTTTGGTACAAAAGCGAAAGATTTTGAATTATGGAGCAAAGCGGTAAAACTGCTCTATGCCCACCAGCAGAAAGAAAGGACAGGAAAAAGCCGCCCGCTCAATAAAGATTTGGAACAAAAATTATCCGATATAAAGGCACAAACAGATCGTATTAAACGAAAGGGGAGAACTTAACCCTAAGGCGTATGAAGTGCGCACATTATATCTTTTGCGCACATAGCCCAGAGGGCTAATGAGCTCCATTAAGATTAGGCACTTGTGCGTATGCCAGCTTGCATGCCTCAAATTTATCAGAATTAAACTGCACGAACGATATAGCACGCATATGGCCATCTTTTTGCTCGAAATTTAATACACCGATAGTGTCAAATATGCAGGATGGGAAATCTTTCTTATTTCCAGTAACCAAAATCGATTTCCGATAGAACATTAAAGTGCCGGCTAATAGTAAATCGACTGTACTTACTCCACCCTTTCTTCCTGGGTTATTGTGCGCGTATAAACGCGAGAGCTCAATGGCATTTTCTCTAGTTTGTTTAAATAATTCTTGATGCTCGGAGACTGGGAAAAACAATTCTGAATTTAAGAATTGCTCTTTTTTCTCACGAATTTCCGGTAACCATACGTCCCTTAAAAATTCTATCCGTGTGAATCCGTCTATGACTCGATAACCGTCAATAAAAGTCAGACTCGATTTAAGCAACTCTTCATCTTCAAAAATAATTCCTAGGAAATCATTATCTAGGAATATGTACTTATCTTTGAGCTGTTCAGCTTCGATTGTCTGGATTGGGATCATTCTTATGTCTCTCGATTATCGCCTTGCTTTCCTTGACGATTTTAACTAGACGTTCAATTGAGTCAGAGGATGCAGCAGTCGAAATACGCCCCAGTTTGGGAGACGAATTATCGATAAAACGACCTGTTACGGTATCCTTATATACAGTAGCCATATAGTTTATTGTCCCACATTGGTAGCTAGTTAGATGGTGTTTTTCAGAACCTGTGGATACCCAAGTCTACCTTATTTTTTAAGCTTTTCCACTCTACACGTAATTTCCGTCCTGTTAATTAAAACTAAAAGGGTCTAATCCACGCGGTGCACCACAACCACAATTGAGAGAGGAGGTTGGAAACGTAGGCGAAGTTCGCTTGGCCCGCAGGAGAGTTCACTATTGCCTGCAAGGAGATGCCGAAGAACGACAGAGCCAGCAGAAAGACGAGTGCCCAGAAGATAGTTCGTATCATGGTAGGTACATTATACAACATCTGGATCGGCGACAGAATCTCGGCATGCCGAGATTCGCTGTAAAAAGGGCTAAGGAAACACGCTTCCCTGTAGACTTGGAGGCCGTTTCCTCTCTCCAGCGTACGAGGCGCAGTTGGGGTATATTCATAGCATTATGACGCGTACCGAAGCTCTCAATCACTTCAGGCGGGCTGATCCGCATTTCCATGCCGCCACAAAAGCGCACCATACTTCCCTGCCTGAAAAGCTTTCCAGCAAGCGCACAAGCGCCGAGCTCTTCCAGTCACTCGTATCAATAGTCATTTCTCAGCAGCTTGGCACAGCCGCCGCCGATACCATTTTCGCGCGAGTGAAAAAAGCTTGTAAGGGACGCATCACGCCGGAGTCCGTACGGACACTCTCGGACGCGGCATTTCGCGAAGCCGGCCTTTCGGGTGCGAAGACGAAGACGCTCCGAGCGGTTGCGGAGGCGGTGAGAAACGGCTCACTCAATCTACTCTCGCTCAAACGGATTCCTGAAACAGAGGCTGCCGAAAAACTTATGGAGCTATGGGGGCTCGGCCCGTGGTCGGTGGAGATGTTCCTCATGTTCTCGCTCGGCAGAGGCGACGTGTTCTCGGCTGGCGATCTCGGCCTCGTACGTTCCATGGAAGCCATCTACGGATTACCGAAAGGCGCGCCAAGTGACACCTTACTCGCTATTGCAGAACGATGGTCGCCGTATCGCACGTACGCGTGTATGCTCCTCTGGCGCACTAGAGATGCGAAAGCTAAAGCGGACTGATATCCGCTTTAGATGTAATCTCTGATGTTTTCCAAGTCTTCTTCCCCTGGTACTCCTCGTGCATTTAGAATCTCGCCCTCTCTCCTCGCCTTGTCCTTCTGCAGTGTCTGGAAGAGGCCACGCACGTCTTCGTTGAGTGCGAGGATATGGGAGGTCATTCTTTTCAGTATCGCGTCTCGCTCTTCAGGAGAAATAGTCTCAATTTTTCTTTCAAATTCTTCAATCAGTTTCTTCGCTGGCTCAGAAAGCTGTGGCATGTAGTTTTAGGATCTTATCCTGTAACGCTCTAACTTCTTCTTGCCTTTCCGGTGGCAACGCGCCGCCCTCTGCTTCAAGGAACGCGTCAAGTGCCTGCACGTTGTCGTGGAAGCTATTGACGATGCTCTCAAAACTGAGCTCCGTATCGCCTTCCCTCCTCTCGTATCCTCCTTCAATTCCCATAGGGCAAGTATAGCGCGAAACAAGGCTACAAGAGCCGTATTCCCCAAGTATTGACATAGTCTGCCTGCCGTGCTATCGTATAGTCTGCTGTAAAGGTTCATTCCGCGCCGGTTAACCGGTCCATAAACGTTAGAACAGGAGGTTCACCATGGCGAAAGCCACTCAGTTGTTGCATCCCGATGCGGTCGTGTACGTCTTTCGCCACGGCCATGCTGCTAAGTCCGAGAACGGCGACGCGGGTGACTTCGGTCGCGCGCTCTCCGACAAGGGTATCAAGCAGGCCAAGCAGCTCGGCAGGACGATTGCCGCCGCTGGCATCGTTTTCGATCAGGTCATCTGCTCCGCGGCAGGTCGTGCGCAAGAAACCGCCAGCCTTGCGGCGAAGCACTTCAAACTGAACCCCGACCATGGCTGGTTCGTCGGCGAAAACTGGGAGCTCTACAGCCCCAAGTCGCAAGCCGACAACGCTGCCCTCTGGGCCGCGACGAACGAGCTGGAACGGCTCTTCAATGACGGGCTGGCCGCTTCGGCGATGTCATACTCAACCTTCAAGAAGCTCGACAAAACAGGCTTCATGGATCGATTCATGAAGCAGACCAGACGGCTGGTCGGAGCAATGCAACTCAGCGAAGCCAAGAACGTCGCCATCTTCAATCACGCCGTCATGGGCAATGCTGTCGCCGAGGCGCTGTTTCCGCAGCATGCGGCTGTGCTCGGCAAGATTGAACTTGCGCCCTGCGACTGCATTCGTGCTACCGCGACCACCTGCCAGCACATCCCGCTCATGACCTGAGCGTTCGCTGGCCACTTAAGACCGCTTCCCTTTTCGCGCAGACAATGCGTGCAAGGCAGGAAGCGGTTTTTTTATTCCCCTTCCGCTATTATTTCCTCTATGACACTCACGGGTACGATTTCGTCAAACGTGTAGTCTCCCTTGGTATACGTAATCCGTATCTTCTCTTCCCCACCCTCTTTCGTGAGCGTCACATCAAATCCTTCGGTGACATCAAAGGCATTCCCCCCGATGAGAGCGAACAGCTTATCGCGTTCTGCGACTCCCTTCAGTTTCTCTACTGCCTTAAGGAGGAACGATTCCTGTATGCCCCCGTGAGTTGCGAGGATTCGCTGGAAGTCGTTCGGCTCATTCTCCGGATGCTCGCTCTGTTCTAGGATTGAGGCACCTCTGGAAGCGGCTTTGAAATTACGATAAATGATGTTGGCGACATCTGCTGCCATCCTTGAGTAGGTGCTTGACTCCGTGTCGCCTTTTTCCTTCGCGAGGGCGTCGCTCTCATTGAGCAGGAAGCTCAGGTACTCTCCCGCTGCGAAAGCTTCATAGAGACGTCTCCCGTATTCGTCTCTTTCATCAACCTTAAAATCCAGCGCCTCATCTACGCGAACCTTGCCTATGCCGAGATCTGCAGGATTCGTTTCTGGATTCTGTGTGGCGGCTACCGCTCCTGTCTCGTGTGTGCGGACGCGTGGAGAGCCCACCACATGAGCGAAACGCATGTCAGTAGGATTCTCAAACTTCTTCGCCGCGAGCTCGCGGCCTGCGGGGCTGAGTAGGATATCGGTGTCGCTCTTCTCTGGCGCTTTCTCCTTGATGGAGTGCCGCATGAAATGGAGCACCACTTGCGGCATCGCTGTCTCTGCTTTGTTTTTTGGCCATTCCATAGGTATGAAGATATGTTGAGGTTTTGATTAAAAATACTCTCTAATATTACCTTGGTTTAGGTGAAGTTGGGAGCCTTTGCAGGGTATTGACTAATGACAATAGGTATGCTATACTGACCTTAGTAGTAAACCTAGCCGCAATGTCGCGAATAGGTAATTGAAAAGAGAGGACTCAAATGAAGTATTTGATCACGCACGGCCTCCGCGATTCCGGAGTGCTGCCGCAACACACCGAAGCGGGCATCGCCCAGTTCGCAAACCTTCCGAAGATGGACGGAGTTGCCAAGGTGGTTGTCGGCACCGGCATCCGCTTCATGGAAATCTACCGGACGTTGGTTGCCAACGGCCAGCTCGCCGCGTCGACACCGGTCGTCTACTCGCCGTTCTGCGGCAGTGCCGACGGGCTGGACCCGCCCGACACCATCCTCATGGCTGACGGCTCGGTCTGCAAGCTTGACGACTACATCGGCTTCGGCAACACGAAGGCATTCGACCCGTGGGTCTTCATCGCCGAACAGCCGGTCGGCACGCTGTTCTGCGCTGGCGGCGAGTTGATGATGGCATTGGGTTGCCAGAAAGTGCCGAAGGCGGCGCTCTTCGGGCTCAACTCGGATGCCAGGACGTTCGAACTCGTCACTCAAGGCTAAGGAGCCGCGGGCGTAGAGCCAGGAACTCGGAAAGAACTAAGCTTAACCGCGAAGTTCTTCCGAGTTCTGTTTTTTTATTTCCTTTCTACTATTCGCACGATGCCATTATCCGCATCTACCTCTACGAGGTCACCGTCTTTGAATATTTTAGTAGCTATTTTCGTGGATATAACGCACGGTTTTTTCATCTCGCGTGCACTAATAGATGCGTGACAGAGAATCCCTCCATCGTCAGTTACGAAAGCGGCAGCTCTCTCCATGGCGACAATGTATGAAGGAAACGTCATAACAGCGACCATCACGTCTCCCCTCTCGACTTTCGATATATCGTTTGGATCTAGGACAATCTTCACTCTCCCAGATACATTACCCTTAAAGGCTGTTTGCCCTTTCACTTCTGAGACATCTTCAATGTCCCTTGATAATCCCTGTTCCCTTTTCAGTTTCTCAACGGCTTCCCTTCCAGAATAGATTTCATAAGTATCATTCAAGATGAAAATAGCCCACATTTCTTTCCGCGCTTCCACATCGACACCTAGTTCTTCGCCGCGTAGTTTCTTTCTCAATTCCGCCTCAGAGTGATAGAGGGCCTCGTCAATGGTTAATCCTAAAAACTCGGCGGTTTTTTTGATGATAGGAGAGAGTAGGTAGAATGCTTGGCTCAAAGTATCGGTCCTGTAGGTCCGAATAAAGACGTATTCTTTTACCAGCAGGATTGTGTCTTTTTCTTTTTCTCCCAGAGAATTGGTGGTAATGAAATCATTTACGAATCCCATAATTTTATCCCTGCCAGCCTCTAATTCTCGAAGCTTTTCTTCCGGTCGCTCACTCACAGTTACTTGCAGTCTTTCTATGACGCTTTTCCTTGTGATGGGAGTACCCTTAAACCACCGGACATGAATCCATCCGTACTCTGCGATGAAGTCATCGATTTTTCCTAAGAAGACATGGTTATTCCTGACAAGTTCGTCTTCTATATTTCTTTCGGATTCAAAAAGGTCTCTGAGACTCTGGTCTTTGATTATCTCAATCGCAAGCTCCAAGATTGCAGGGGTTTCTTTCGCCGATGAATTCGTTTTCAGAGGCAGGAGGAGCTCAGCTAGCATTCGGGCTCTGTCTTCTTTCGCTGCTTTGTTAACAATCTCCATCATCAGTGTATCGAGATAACCTTCCATAGCCCACGGAATAGTTAAAAAGGCTGAGAAATCCCGTATTTCTTCTATGGCCCAAGCAAATAAAGATTCAAGCTCTTGTCTCGACAAACCTTTTACAGAGTCCCTAGAGATTCGATTTTTAAGGTCTACAATCAGCTTATCCCCGCGGTCTTCGCAGGTTTTCGCCATTCTCCAGAGGTATCCGTTACCTTCCTTTTTGTGATGTTCAATTTGTTTTTCAGTGACGTCTGGAGTGAATCCTTTTATCCAAAATATGTCATTAGGGTAGAAAATTTGTCCTGACATTTTTTGGTCAGAAATATCTAGATACTTGCCAACACGTCTTCGACTAGCCGAAAACGCATTAAGGCTGTAGGACAAGGGCATATAGGCCCTATCCATCAAAAACTCCCACTCAATCTTCTGGTCTGTTTTCATACCAACTTTTTAATCACCCTCACAATACCATTATCCGCATCTACCTCCACGAGGTCGCCGTCGTGGAGGACTTGGGTGGCTATCTTCGTGCCGATGATGCAGGGCTTCTTGAGTTCGCGCGCGACGATCGCCGCATGGCTCAATAGGCCGCCCTCGTTGGTCACAAATCCGGCCGCTATCGCCATGATGGGCACATAGTCAGGCCGCGTGGTGCTGGTCACCAATATATCGCCGGCTTTCAGCTTCCCGAAGTCGTCACTGCTTATGATGATGCGGACAGTACCCCGCACCTTCCCTAGATATGCGCCGGTGCCCCGTAGTTCTGTCTTCTCTGGGACAGCAATACTTGCGTCTATAGTAGAGAGTAATTCGGGGTCGGTAGTGATATGGAGTACGCCGTTGATAAATAAATACGCACTGTTCTGTATCCTCTTCTCTATTTCCCTTGCATCAAGGACGAGGTTGCCGCGCAAGGCACCTACCGTCTCTTCTCCGGTCAGAAAAGAAGTTGCCTCAAGCGAGAGCCCTACCCTTCCGGCGATTTCCTGAAGCAGTATCTTAAGCTTGTACGAGCTCTGTTCGCGGTAATAGTTCTTCCATTCTTTATAATTTGCATAGTGCGAGTACAAGTTCAGGAGTCCGTGCACATAAGCATCCTGCTCCCATGAAGTTAGTACGGTCTTCGTCGTTTCTGTCTGCACTCTGTATTTCTCTTCCAATTCTGCAAGCAATTTCGGTATATCGAGATTCTGTACCGCAGCAAGTTTGTTCCTGAAAGATTCCAAGGATGCTTCGGGGTAAATCACGTCAAAAGTGCCCCAGTGGATGAATCGTTGAGTGAGTTCGGTCAATAAATCCTCCCGCTTATCCTCTGGAGCGAGCGCAATCTCGTAGAGCGCCTTGTTGAGCACGTCAAGGGGAATCATCTTATGAGGGAGCGACACCCCCTTGATGATCTGCTCAACTTTTTCTGCATCGCCCAGTTTCTCCCTCAGAGTTCGTTGCAAAGTCCGCGTTATAATCTCTTCAAAAGGGACAAACAGCACCCAATTGGGTAGTGAGATCTTACGCTCTACTTCGCAGAAGTTCTCATAGGCCTCGGCCAGTTTCTCATTGTCATAAGAGCCGTACGAGGTCGGCATCGCTTCAACATACGGTTTGAAATCATCCTCAAAGCTCCGTATGAGCTTCATCAGAGTCTCAAACAGTCCGACTGAATCTTTATCAGCGAATCGTTCTTCTATTTTGGCGAACGCAGCGGCGTACTCCTCGGCGTCGTAACATTCTGAGACCAGAAAATCCTTTACGCGATACAGTTCCGAGCTCAAAGAGACGCCGAACATCTTCGGGAGCTCGTGGTGGTAGGCGTAGGAGAACAGGCGCATTTTCTGGTAGCTCATCCTGCGGTCCCAGCTAAATTGCCACCTCTTCCCTTCCACGATAGCTTTCAGATCTTCCATATGTCACTTAAGTATCCTCACAATACCACTATTCGCATCTACCTCTACGAGGTCGCCGTCGTGGAGGACTTGGGTGGCTATCTTCGTGCCGATGACGCAGGGCTTCTTGAGTTCACGAGAGACGATAGCCGCATGTGACGTAATGCCGCCGACATCCGTAATTATTGCGCCTGCCCGCTTCATGAGCGGGACGAAATCAGGCGTGGTCTCTGGTACGACGAGTATCTCGCCGTCCTGCAATTTACCGAAATCGTCCGGTGAGATGATGATGCGAGCTGTCCCCGTGATAACAGGCCCTTTACTCGCCACGCTCCCTTTGAATTCGGTTACCTGCTCGGCAGGCACAGCAAGCATAGTTTTCAATAGTGATTTGAGCGCGTCTCCTGTTACGAGTTCTATGCCTGAATTGTGGACCACGCAGCCGTAGCCGCCCAGTCTACGCTCTGCAACAGCTTCTGTAAGGCTGGTATTGTCTGCACCTTCGGCGAGTATCAACACTTCTGGGCCAGTGAGGTAGACGAGGTCGTCGTAGGTAAGCCCTGCCAATTCTCCTAGCGTTTCCAGCTTCACCCGTGATTCGTACACGACTTTCGCGGTCACTTCAGCAGCGTGGGTGCGCCAGAAAATGCCGCTCGCCACCAGCTGTATTGCAGGATGTTCAGCGTCCCTCGTTTCGTTTCTTGTAGGGGTATCCTTGGGCGACGCTATCGCCTCGTTGATCTGGGCAAGGCTCTTTTCAAGCGAGTACCCCTCCCCCATCCAGTGGTGAGAACCGAACCATGAGAATTCGCGCACGTGTTCCAGTATCTTTGATTGGAGTTCAGGATGTTCCGCGAGCACTGAGGCGGTGAGAGTCCGTATGCCAAGCGAGTGCGCGAGCCGTGCAATCTCCTGCACCTCTACACTCTGCTTCTCAAGCCACGTCATTGGCGTGACGCGGTGCGCCCTTTCCATCAGTTCTTCTTCCGATGACGCGATGCCGTTTGCCACGATTACCTTCGCGAGTTCATCGGCGATAAACATTGCCCATATCCACGCTGCTGCCATGTTACGCGACGTCTCAAACAGCTTCTCTGCGTATGCGTGCGGGGCAAGCGTCTCCGTAAGTAGAGCGAGGTATTCGTCCTTATATTTCTGCAGGGTCGCATTGAGGAGCTGTAAATACTCTTCAGACTTATTCTCTTCTATAATCTTCCGCGCCATCTTCGCGAATTCAGGCCGGTGAGTTGCCCGATACCAGAAGTGCCCGTCAAGATACAGCATTGGATGGAGGACGAGGCCGTATGGATTCAACTCCCTAAGAGATGGTGTATCTTGCCACTCTATCCAGAACCAGCACGAGAGCACGGGCTGTTTCCACTGCCCCCAGTATTCATAATCTGCTTTATTGATGGTGGGAGTACTCATGATTTCTTCTCAATAATGCGCACCACGCCAGTATTGGCATCCACCTCCACAAGGTCGCCGTCGCGGAGGACTTTCGTGGCCACCTCTGTACCGATAATGCACGGTATTTTCAGTTCGCGGGCGGTGATAGCTGCGTGGGAGAGGATGCCACCCGCATCGGTCACCACGCCCGCGGCCTCCCTGAATAAGTGGAGATATTCTGGGCGTGTCATGCCGGTCACGAGTATCGTAGGCTCGCTGAAGCCGGTTACGCTTCGCGGATCAAACACAATGCGCACTTTCCCGCGCGCGACGCCCTTGTACGCGACAGAACCGCGGATTTCTGTTTGTGCAGAGACGTTCGTGATTGCGGATTCTATTTCCGCGGCCGCACTTCCCGTGAGTACCTCATGCTTTCCGTTGCGTACGACAAGAACGGAATGCTCAACTCTCGTGCTCAACACACTCGCCTCCGGCAATTTCCCTGAATTAAAATAATTCTCAATTTCCAAATCGGTCATGCGGAGTATCTGCGCAGGAGAGAGTCTGGTACTTCCTGAGAGTTGTGTTGCGAATTTCTGTATGAAAATCGCGGCCTGTGCGTATACCGGCTCGCCATAGACGCGAATCTTTTCAAAAGTGGGCAGAAGTTCTTTCAGTGTATCGGGAGACAGATAGTCGCCGACTCTCTTCACGGGGAAGCTGACCGCAAGATATTCCATAAGTATCTCCCAGAGAGTGTTGTAGTCAGCGCGCGTGATCTCTCGCCCCTCCAGAGATTTCATAAGCGAAAGAGCTTTATCGCCCTGCTCTTTCGCGGCACTCCCCCACGTATGTACGACAGACGTATCTTGCTCTATCTTCTTCGCGAGGGCCGCGCCAAACACCCCTAGCTCGCTCTCCACGAGATAGTTCGCACTCTTGTCTGGTTCGCATATGAAAATCGCAGAATCAAGGCCGACACCATGCTTTTCTCGCAGCACCTGCGTATATCCTCGCCCGTAATAAAAACACTCCAGCAGTGTCCAAGGGCCGGACCAGTTCTTCTTCCAGACAAGCTTCCGAGCGTCTTCGGTAGTCATGACAGTTTGGTAACGATACCATTATCAGCGTCTACCTCCACAAGGTCGCCGTCTCTCAATACTTGGGTCGCGATTTTCGTGCCGACGATGCACGGGATTTTCATCTCGCGAGAAATAATGGCGGCATGGCAAGCGAGACCTCCCTCGTCTGTGATGATGGCCGCTGCGTGTTTGATATATGGCATCATCTGCGGATTAGTCATGCCGGTTACCAATATGTTACCGGCCGGT
>JBAYHQ010000020.1:0-14587 GCA_041666065.1 Minisyncoccota bacterium
GACCGTCTCGGCGCAACGACCGTCCTGCATGACCCGCACCGCATTTCTATAGAAGGTCCGACGCGGCTCAAAGCCGCCGAGGTAGTCTGCCCGCCGGCGCTCCGCCCCGCGACCATTATCCTCGTCGCCATGCTTGGTGCGAAAGGCCGCTCGGTGCTCCGCAACGTGTACAGCATCAACCGCGGCTACGAAGACATCGTGAATCGCCTCCAGAAGCTCGGTGCGAAGATTGAATCAACATAGAGGCGGACTCGCGCTGTATGATAAGCGTCATAACTCCCTGTCTCAACATCCTTCGAGACAATCGTCGCGAGTATTTTGAACGGATGATGGAGAGTATCCATACTCAGTCTTTTGCACCAAAAGAACACATCTTTATTGACGGAGATTCTACCGATGGCACACAAGAATTTGTAAAAAAATATGAACAGAGAGGCTGGGTCTCTCGTTTCGTCTCTGAAAAAGATACTGGGCTCTACAACGCCCTCAATAAAGGATTGCGGCTCGCACGAGGAAAATATATCCACATCATGAACACTGACGACTATGCTGTTGACCATGATTTCTTCAAGATTTCCATCGAACAACTTGAGAAAGGAGACGCGGATTTCACTCACGCTGAAAGGATAGTTGAATCTCAGTCGGACGGGTCGCTTTCTCTCAGTCATGGCGACGAACGAGTCGCTTTTTTCAGGATGCCCTTTCGTCATCAAACTATGCTTGTCCGGAAGACCATTTTTGACGAACTGGGACTCTTTAACGAAAACCATCAAATCGCATCTGATTACGAATTTGTGCTCAAAATGCTTATGGCTCGCAAGACAGGATTTCACATTCCAAAAATATTCATACACTCTCGTGATGGCGGCCTTTCGTCTAATAAGAAATTGTGTCGTGTAGAAGTTCCTCAAATCATTTACAACATATATGGGAAGCGGTACGGTCTCACCCTCGAAGAGTGCCGAGAGATATATACGGGCAAAAACATGATTGCGCTTCTTCCTAAAATCCTCTTCAAAATCAAAGACGCGAAAATACGAGATTCGCTGCTATACAGTTATTGTCCGAGGGCACGAAAGCGAACAATTCTAATTCCAGACAATGAGCGAGTATACTAACCCAGTATGAAATCCATCGGCGAGATGATGCCTGAGTTTGAGAAGAAGGCGGCCGCAGCACCGAAAGGAAAGAAGCGGCTCACCGAGCGCGGCGAGATGATGCGCTTCTTCCTGCGGCACTTGAACCATGCCCGCGCCGCCGACGGCCTCGCACCCATGACAATGGCGCACCTCGGCGTGGTATTGGAGAAGATCCCCACCGCCGACCTCTACTATTTAAAGAGCGTGTGTAGCCAAGCGAAAAATTTCAGTAAAACCTTCTGGTGGGAATTAGATCCAACGAAGCACGAACCTAGATAAAAGCATCGCCTTGAGTTCTCACGTGTTGTCTGCTAGCTTGTTTCCGGAACAAGAAGTACCCGAAATTTCCGAATAACCCTCTCAAGACTGGAGTAAATGATGGGAAAAAGCGAATATGCGCTTCGAGGAGGCGTGGACTACAAAAGCCTAGAGCCCTTCAAGATGGCGATGATGGACGTCGGCAGACGAACCCTTCGTCTCCCTGAAGCGCGAGACGTGTCTATCGTCACGAGCGTCCTGCACTCGCACGGCGGCGTGTACGAGTACACCGGTACGCGGAGACACCGCTGGAGCAAGACCCTTGAAGGTCTCGGCAACAAGAACTGGATCGCCGAGTGGATGCACCAATTTGATGGCACCGGCAACTCGCACTACTACGGCATCGGCATTGATGCCGCGATGATGGCGGTCAATGACTGCATCGCCCAAGGTGCATTGCCGGTCACCTATGCCGACGAAGTCGCTGCCGGCGACAGTGATTGGTTCAGGGACGAGAGCCGTGCAAGCGACCTCGGCGAAGGCTTCTATGAAGCCTGCCGGATGTCCAAGATGGCGCTTGTCGCAGGCGAATCTCCCGCGCTCAAGTACTTGGTCAATGCCCGCGCACCCGTTGCCAGCGCCCCTTCGCTCAGCGGCTGCGTTGTCGGCATCATCGCGCCAGCAAATCGCCTCATTGACGGCGTCAAATTGCGAAGCGGCGACCGCATCATCGGCATCCCCTCGTCGGGCCTGCATGCAAACGGCGTCTCGCTCGTCATCAGTCGTGCGATGGAGCTCAAAGACCAGTTCCTCACACGTTTGCCAAACGGCAATTCGCTTGGCGACGAGGCCTTGATCCCGACACTTTGCTACGTTGACTTCGTGGAAGGACTTCTGGACGCGGGGGTAGACATCCATGCCCTTTTGCCAGGAACCGGAAGCGGTGTGGCAAAGGTCGCGTTTGACCACCGGCCGCACACCTATCGCATCCACTCGTGGCCCAAGGTTCCGCCCATCTTCCAATTCATGCAGGAGCTGGGGGTATCCGATCGGGACTGCGTGACGACGTTCAACTTCGGCGTCGGCTACTACGTCTTTGTCCCTCCGCACGAGGTGGATCGCACGCTGGAAATCGCGTGGGCAACCGGACATCCGGACGCCCTTGAAGTCGGCGTCGTTGAGGACGGCGAGCGTCAAACTATCTTCGGACCGTTTGACGACATGGTCCTTCCGCCTCCGGGCGAATAGAGGCACAGGGCCTGAAGGGATTTCTCCTCCCGCGTAGCGATGCGCGGGAGGATTTCTTTATTTCTGGTATACTAGGCAACATGAAAGAAATCGTGCAAGATGGCGCAGAAGTGCTCCGCGAAATAGCGCAGCCTGTCCCCGAAAATCTATTCGGGACGCCTGAGCTTGCGCGCATTATCAAAGATATGGAGGACTCGCTTGACCCGCATCTAGAGGGCGTCGCGCTCGCCGCACCGCAGATCGGCATCTCCTACCGCATCTTCATTATCCGCAAAGACCGTACCGTAGAAGCACATCGCGACGAGTCGGGTAAGCTCTCCACTCCAAGGGAGCTGCCGCCGGAGATAGAGGTGTTCATCAATCCGGAGATACTGAAGACTTCCCGCAGGCGCGCGAAGGTAGACGAGGGGTGTCTCTCCGTCCACCAGATGTACGGCACGACGAAGCGGCACGAGCGCGCCACTGTCCGCGCTCGCCGCGCAGACGGCACTCAGTTTGAGAAGAGCGGCGGCGGACTTATCGCGCAGATATTTGAGCACGAGATAGACCACTTAAACGGCATCCTCTTCACCGACCACGCAGAGCACGTCGTCCGTATTTCCAATGAACACGCAGAATAACTTCGTATTTTTCGGCACACCGAAGGTCGCGAGCGAGACGCTTGCTGCCCTCCTCGCCCACGGCTTCACGCCCGCGCTCGTCGTCACCTCGCCCGACGCGCCACGCGGGCGTGGGCTCGTGCTCACCCCTTCGCCGACAAAAGTGCTCGCGCTCGGAAAAAATATTCCCGTCATGACGCCAGAGAAACTAGATGGTGCTACGATCGCAGCAATCGCTGCATACGGATGCGACTACGGCATCTGTGTCGCGTACGGGAAGATATTCCCTGAAGAACTTATCGCGACGTTCCCCAAGGGCGTGCTCAACGTACACTATTCCCTTCTGCCGAAATACCGCGGCGCGACGCCGCTTGAGACTGCGCTCCTTATGGGCGAGACCGAGACCGGCGTGACGATACAGAAGATGGTACAGGGGCTTGATGCGGGCGACGTCCTTGCACAAGAAGCAACGCCGATCGCACCGGGTGAGACTGCGCGCGAACTGCGTCCGCGCCTCATACAGATGGGCGCGGAGCTACTTACCACGACGCTCCCGAAGTATGTGCGAGGAGAGATAGTGCCTGTGCCACAGGACCCAGCGCGCGCAACGCGCGCCCGCAAGTTGAGAAAAGAAGATGGGCTTCTTGAAATGGGTGCCCCCGCTCTAGAGAATTGGCACAAGTACCGCGCCTACACCGACTCTATCGGCACGTATTTCATGCACGACGGCAAGCGCATCAAAATAACTGCTGCCGAACTCATCCGCGGCGAGTTCCGTATCCTGCGCGTTACTCCGGAAGGCAAGCGCGAAATCAGCTTCGCCGATTTCGCGCGCAATTAACGCCCGAAGCGGAGCATCTGTTTTAAAGCTGCGCCCCCGCGGCGCACCAGCCCCTGCTTCTTTCCGCGCAGATGCTGCACTTCGCGTGCAAGCTCGTCGCGTACTTGGTCCACAGCATCTTCAAGCGTCATGCCGGTCGCTGAAGCGCGCATGAGCTTGCCGTCAACTGAGAGATTGCCCTCGGCGCGATACTTCGCGCCGGAGCGTTCTACAGCTATAGACTCTTCTATCTCGCACGAAAGCGTCACGGGTGTCTTAGAGTTCGCAACAAGCTTATCAAGTGCGGAGAACTTGCTCTCAATCAGGTTTTGCATCGCTTCGGTGAGGTCGTGGCGCGGTGCTTTGATGGTGATGTTCATAGAATAGAGCGATTAGCTGGAAACACTTATCATTTTAGCTCGTGCACGGTGTCCTGTCAGGATGCGTACTGAGGAGAGCGGCACGCCTTCCCGCAGGGCGACAATCTCGCGTACGCGAAGATTGGCGCGGTTGCCCTTCGCCGGTTCGCGCACCGAGAGGTGGAGTAGGTCGCCCTTCTCCTCCACCCTCTCCTTCTTAGCGTCCGGCGTGACGAAGACTTTTATATACATTGCCGTACCTCAATCAGCGGAGAGCTTCTTGGTAACCCATACACCGAGCCAGAGCCAGAGCGCGCCAAGTGCGTAGCCGCCAAGCACGTCGGTCGGGAAATGTACGCCGAGGTAGAGCCGACTCGCGCCAAGGGCGAGCATGATGAGGATTGCGAGCGTGCACACTGTCCGTTTACGCTCAGGATAGAGCCGGCACAAGACGAAAGCGACGAAGCCGTAGAACGCCACCGCTGCGACGGCGTGATAGCTCGGAAATGAAAAGGTGGTCTCGGTAAGAGCCGGCAGAGGTGCGACCGGTCGCGGGCGCGCGATGAGTAGTTTCAATACATAGGCGGAAGCGGTCGCGCCGAAAAGCGACACGACGAAGCCCGCGACATAGAGGCGGTGATCCTTGGACGAGATGAGCCACAGACCGATGACTGCGGCAAGAGCGACGACGGTTGTCGCTTCTCCGAAGAAGGTCACTGCTTCGGCCACGCGCAGGAGTGCGGGCGTGCGGACAGACAGCATGAGACTCTCAAACCACGCGTCAAACGCAAAGAGAGCGTTTACCATAGGTGCGGGAGGAAGAGGCACGCGCCGACGACGAGCGCCCCGAAAGATGCGAGAAGCACCGCCGCCGCCGCAAGGTCCTTAATCTTCTTGATATGCGGGTCGTGTGTCGGCTGGAACTTGTCGCAGAGCTCTTCAAGCGCGGTATTGAGTGCCTCAGTCGTGAGCACGACAGCGATTGTGAGGACGATGACGGCGAACTCAAGCGGCGAGAGGCTGAGCACGGCGCTGAGTGTAAGCGCAAGCAGAGCGCACACGACTTCAATCCTGAAGTTCGCCTCTTCTCGCCACGCAAGCGCGAGCCCCGAAAGGGCGAAAGCGAATCCGCGCGTACGTTGTTGCAACATGCTCCGATTATACCCTAAAACAAAAACACCCCGCGTATGCGGGGTGTTTTTGTTTGCAGATCTTGTTAGATCTTGTTGACGTTGATGGCGTTCGGGCCCTTCGGGCTCTCGCCGACTTCAAAGGAAACCTTGTCTCCCTCCTGAAGCTCGTCAAACGAAACGTTCTGGAGCTCGTTAGAGTGGAAGAAAAGATCCTTCTGGCCGTTATCACGTTTGATGAAGCCGAAGCCCTTGTCGGTCTTCTTGGCTACTATTCCTTGTTCCATGATTCGATAGATAGATTGTGTGACTAATGTATCAAGTCAGGTGCCGAAGAGAGAAGCCCGATCCCTACTTCTTTTGGATCCAGCTCTGGTTGATGTATGCAGACTATCATAGTGGCGCGGAATAGTCAAGTGGCACTTCCCCGCCCTACACAGTCTACTGTCCGGCACTTTCGTGCGAACGTAGCCAATCCATGACCTTGCGGCGATGCTGATCAAGCGACCACACACTCCCGTTTGGGAAAAGCGCGGCATGCCCGCTCTTGAATTCCTTCAGGAGCTCAAGTGAGGCGCGCGGAAAAGCGAGCGGGAGATTCTCGTTGTAGAGCTTCAAGAAATCAGCAAGAGGGCGTTTCTTCTCGCTTCGTTCGCGGTCAAGATCGGGAGTTCTCATTGGTCTTGATAATACCATAAACTCTAAATAAAATCAAATCGCAGGGATGGTACACTGGATCGGAATGGAACGATACGTAGTGCTTCACAAGGAAGTCGGGCAGACGCCGCTTATGGCCATGCAAGCATGGAAAGAGCGTCGCCCCGAATATGCTCGCGTACCGGTAAGCTACGCGGGCCGTCTAGACCCCATGGCTTCCGGTAAGCTTCTTATGCTCGTCGGAGAAGAATGTAAGCGCCAGCGCGATTACACGGACTTGGATAAAGAGTATGAGATAGAGGTAGTGCTCGGCCTCGGAAGCGACACGGGCGACGTGCTCGGCATGCCGGAAGACACAGGAGAAGAAGCCCGTGCGAGCGAGAAAGTGCTCGCCGAAGTGCTTCGCTTAGAACGCGGAGCGCACTCGCGCGCGTATCCTGCATTCTCGTCAAAGACGGTGGGCGGCAAGCCGCTCTTCCTCCATGCGCTTGAGGGGACGCTCGCGCATATGGAAGTACCCGAACATATTGAGCAAATCTATCGTCTGCACCACAAGGGTTCGTACACACTCTCCTCTTTGGAACTTGCAGCGCGCGTCGCACACCTGCTCGCCCGCGTACCGCGCACGCGCGAACCCTCCAAGCGGCTCGGCGAAGATTTCCGCGTAGACGCCATTCGCACTGAGTGGGAACGCCTGTTTGAAAGAGTGCGCGGAAGAAATTTTACTGTGGTGCGCCTGCAAGTTATCTGCGCTTCGGGCACGTATATGCGCTCACTCGCGGGCCGTATCGGCGAAGCGCTTGGCACGAAGGCGCTTGCGCTCTCTATCAAGCGCACAAGGATCGGGAAATACGTTCCCTTAGTGGGTAACGTCGGCTTCTGGTCGCGCACGTATTGAAAACGGAACATCCTTGAAGGTTCGCGCCTCTCGCTATAGGACCTTTCGCTAAGAAATTCCCGATAGTGAAGTAACCCCCTTTTTATAGGCTACCGCTCGTTTTTGATACGTGAGACAAGTTCAACAATCGAGGGATGCCCTTCCAAGATGAGATCCTTGAATTCCTTCACCTGTTCTAGAACGTCGGCACCGTCCTGCACTTTCATCACGAAACCCGTCACCGTCACCGTGTCGCCATCCCTTTCGGTTACTTGACCGCAATCGTAGAACCGAAGGTACGAGCCGTCCTTGTGCTGTATCCGGTAGGTCGTCTCATAGAACTTTGCCGCGCCTGCTAGGTGGTCGCGCATCGCCTGCATCGTCTTCTCACGATCGTCTGGATGTACGAGATCAACGAAGTCCTGATAGTGCTTGAACTTGTCCTCTGGATAGCCGAGCATCTTCGCCTTGGCATCGCCGAACAATACGACTCCTGAAGGGAGGCGCATCTGCCACCACGTGGCAGTCTCGTTCATGACCGCCTTGTCAAATTGTTCCATCCTGAAGTTGGAGTGTTCCATACTAGCTAGTATAGCAGTCCCCCTCACCAATTTAGCGGACTCAATGCCGCGAGTGCTCACACGACACTTGAGCGAGAGCGCGCGGAGGTTCTTGGAAACAAATAACCACCCACTCTAGAAAAAGGGGGTGGTTATGGGTTGTTAGTGCACGAGCGGCGACAATTGGCCGGCGTGCGAAGCGAGTATTCCAGCGGCCGCAAATGCTTCTTGTGAACTCTGCAGGAAGACGACGATGGTGCGAGAGAGTTCAGAGAAGACTGCGGGCATGAGGAATATGAGGATGATGAGAAAGAGACCGAAACCCAAGGCGCGAAGGATTCCCATAGGGATGATCGTGATGAGTAAGCCGTAGCGAGTGAACGAGACGGCGAGACAAGCTGGTTGTCTCTCTCGGTTTTCAAGAATCCTGTAAAGGTTCTTCCGTCTTCTATAACAGCGCTCGCATGCATTTAGTTGCACCTCCGATGCTACTAGGTATTGCCTACGGAAGGCGTATAATACAAGGCATGGATGCGAAAGTGCTGCGACCTTATTTCCTCATCACCCTGATAACGGCTTCCGCCGTGCTGACCTTCTTCATATTCCGCCCCTTCCTCATCGTCCTCGTGCTCGCGGCGATGTTTGCCATGCTACTTCAGCCGCTCTACCACGTGGTGCTCCGCCGCATGAGCTCTTCGCCAGGGCTCGCCGCATTCGTGACGATGCTCGTAGCGGTAGTATGCATCCTCATACCGCTCATGTTCATCTCGGTGCAGATAGCGGACGACGCGCAAAACCTCTACACTTCCCTTTCAGATGGTAGCGGGAGAGTCTACCTTGACGCAGTATTCCAGCAGGCAAATGGCGATGCTGCCCTCTTTGCACCAAGCCTCGCACGCTCAGGCTCGGAACTCTCCGCATCGTTTGACCAATATGTTAAAGACGTGCTTTCGTGGCTCATCCAGAATCTTGGCGGAGCGTTCGGGAGTGTCGCCAGATTCATCCTAGACTTCTTCGTATTTCTAATCGCACTCTACTATCTGCTCCGCGATGGCCCTAAGCTCAAACAGCTGATTATTGAAGCAAGCCCCCTCGCCGACACCGAAGACCGGATGGTATTCACGCGGCTGGAGCTTGCGGCACGCTCGGTCATCCGCGGGAGTCTCCTTATTGCACTCATACAAGGCATACTGACAGGAATCGGGTTTACTATCTTCGGCATACCAAACAGCATCCTCTGGGGCGTCGTGGCGTCGTTCGCTGCGCTTATCCCCGGTATCGGCACGTCGCTTGTCCTTATCCCCGGCATTGCATATCTATTTGCCATCGGTGCAACAACGCCGGCGCTCGGACTCCTCATCTGGAGTCTCGTCGCTGTCGGCCTTATTGATAATTTCCTCGGACCGAAATTGGTGGGACGGGGTATGCAGCTCCATCCGCTCATCGTGCTTCTTTCGGTATTCGGCGGACTCGTCTTCTTCGGTCCTGCGGGTATCTTCCTCGGCCCACTCAGCGCGAGCCTCCTCTTCGCGCTCCTCTCTATCCACCAGCACGTTTCTAAATAGGTTGTGTAGCAGTATATACTTACTAGCATCATGGACATATTAACCCTTTCGTTTGACATACTCATCGCCCTCCTTTCAGTATCGGTCCTCATCAAACTCCGAGGATACGGGGGAATCATAGGCGATTCATTGAAGATGGTCGGGTACGGGATCATCACCATCGGACTATCCCAATTTATTGAAACGGTTGGGCTCTATTTCCTCGGTGATGCGGGTATGAGCACTGTTGATATAGTGCACTTCTTCCACCGTCTCGTCCTCCTCGGCGGTATGCTCCTCGTGTTCTTCGGCTTCCGGAAATTGATGGGGGGCAAATAACTCCGTTATAAAAAGTGAATCGTCCTAGGGCTCAGTCCGGTGGCGCTGTGTCATACCTGTAGAAATTTGTCAGGGTTCGTCTTCCTACAGACCGAGCACTGCTCTCACCTCTGTCGGACCCCGGTAGAGATAGCTCTTGATGCCGAGCCCTGAGGCCACTGCCACATTCCCTTCTGAGTCATCAAAATACACGCAGTCCGCAGCATTGAGACCATTCTCTTTAAGTACTAGTTGATACGCGCGGACGTCTGGCTTGATAAATCCTGTCTGCCACGAGAAATAGCATTTCTCAAAAAGCTCGTTGAGGAACGGGAAATGCACATCGTAATACGAGCCGCGTTCGCGGAGGTTGTTGGAGAGTATGAACAGCCGGACTCCCTTCCCTTTCAGCTCGTGCGCGAGCGCGACCATCTCGGTATTTTCAGTCTCGGCATTAAACCAATATTGCTCAAGTTCCCTTTCGCCCAGTTGTATATTCCACTCCCTGAAATACGGCAGCCAGCAGGAGTGGAGTGACGGCGCGTCCGGCAGCCGGACGCGGGACATTACTGCTTGCAGCGCAGGAAGAAATTTCTCGGCAGGTACGCCGAAGTCTCTCTCAAACCGATCGCTCAGCTTTGGGCTCACGATAAACACGCCGTTTAGATCAAAAATGACTGCCTTCATGTTGGATTAGAGTATACCCCGCCTGAACCGCTGTATAAAAAACGAACCCCGCCGAAGCGGGGTTACAGTGCGACCTCCTGTAAGAGAAGTTCAATTCCGCGAACCATTTTCTCCACCGACATACTAACTTTCCCAGCCGCCACAAACTCCTTCTCGTTCGGGATTGCTGCGGGAGAACAAGGCAGATGGATAAAGAGATATGAAATGGTTTCTTCGCGTTCTATGAGTGCGGTCCCCGTTTGGTACGCCAAATGATTGCAACAGAAGCCGCCCGCATCATCTGAGTACTCTACGACGATACTCTCGGCTGTGCAGGCCTGCTCAAACCCCCTGATATTCCAAGGAGCAAGATCCAGCGCAATCCTCAACCCATACGGCTGCCGTGGATCTATTTGAGTGCCCTGCAACAGGGGCGGACAATACTTCTTATTATCAACGGCATTGGTCGCCCACCTTTCAATGCAGAGACCTTTCTTCTCTGACGCCATCCCAAGCGAGATGATGCTTGAAGCGCCGAGTGCCTGTGCACGCTCTACCAGCACCTCGCCGCGATTCTTTCCCGGTATTGTCGCGTCAAAGATGGTGGGCACGATTTTAACCCCGTGGATTCTGCGTTGCGCGAGCTGCCAGACTACTTGCTGACTCGAATTTACCGGATATGCCCCGAATGGGACAAAACCCGACAGAAGGATCTTTTTCATCAGGATTCCCCTTTCAAGGTGAAATTATCGCTGCAGAAGTCCTGCAGCCCGGAATTACCCTACCATATCCTTCACCAGATTTGAGTGGCATTCCGAAGAGATTTCAGCTAGAATGCCCCTACGCGCCCTTTGGGTGCGTAACAACATTCCGCGGTAGCTCAGTGGTAAGCCGTAGAAACGGCTTCCTCCCAGCGCTTGCCTCGGACAAATGCATGCAGACATGCTTTGTCACTCGGCTCGCTTGGTAGTAGAGCGGCTCGCCGGAAAGTGTTTGTGAACATGTGTGCGGTTTGTAATGTATTCCGCGGTAGCTCAGTGGTAGAGCGGCTCGCTGTTAACGAGTTGGTCGTAGGTTCGAATCCTACCCGCGGAGCAGAGTGAGTAAAACAAAAGAGTCCTCTTCGGGCTCTTTTGTTTTAGAGCGAGACTCCGATGGGTATGTCTACATACTCGCAGAGCTTGCTTTTTGTACAAAAAATGCTATATTATTTTCGGCTGTGTTCCTTGTCAGTACGACATTCCGGCTATTCACCGTTGTTTGAGATTCACCACCTACAAAATCCTACAAGGAGAATCACGATGCACGCAATACGAGCAGCACAGAGGTCCCGCCGTGCGCGGCAAGAAGCTGAGAAATTATTTGCGGCACTTCGCTCAGTCCAACCGATAGGAAGAAGCGAACCGGTCCGGATACTCTATCCGACCCGCTTCCCTCTCGGGAAGTTCATCGTCGGAGCGCTCGTGCCAATTGACGAAGTGTCAACACGCGAGTTCCGCATGATGTGCCAAGCGCATAGCTGGTATCGTCACCCGCCGGCAGTCGTGAGTGGTGGGGATGGGCGACGCTTAAGGCTCGTCTGGCAGTTCTCTGAACTGCGTCCCGACGAACCGCTCCGCCTGTTGGAGCTTGCAACATTCATCGCCAAGTGGGCGCAGGAAACATTCAAGCGCCAAGCGATTATCTCCCCCGCTGGCGGTCTCATAGCGACGCACGAAATGCTCGCCTGAGTAAGCCTCCGTCAATCCCAGCCACCCTTCCGAGGGTGGCTGAATACTTTCTATACAAATAAATAAGGGCGAGCCGTGTTGCATGGCTCGCCCTCTGTCTACCGCTTCGCGTCAGTTATGGCGCTTGATATTGCGGTATCTGCGCACGCCGCCCGTGCTGAAGTTTCGTCTCGTGCGGCGCTCCTGACGATGGACGCGGTGGTCCGACAAACGTTGCGATGAAGCGCCAATAGGCCTTCATGCTTTCGTGATAGCTTTCCAATACATTCTCCCTTGTGGTCTATTCTCCGAGGTTTAGATGCTTCACCGAGAGCAGGAGGAAATCAAACGTCTTGAAATCTCCTTGCCGATTCTGTGCCTGTGCGAGCACTTGCGTGACGCACTCAGCGAGATTTGTCTTGCTAGCTTCTTTATTCTGATTCAATTCATTACTCCTAAATAACAAGTTTCGGGATCAACAAACGAAAAGGTGGGACCCGAAAGTTCCACCTATTCGCCTGTTAGGAGCAATGTAACACGCCTGTCTAGAAATAGCAAGTCTCGGTTATTTCTTCTTCTTTGCGAGACACGAGGCACAGCGGCAGCCGTACGGCTTGATATGTTCCTTGAAATACTCGTCGCCATAATCGTAGGTAAACTCCTCGCCGGCTTTGATGCTCTTCACCGCATCTATCCACACGCGGCCGCGCACTATCTCCGGCTGGCAGTTCGGCTTGCAGGAGTGGTTGATATACCGTGCGAAGTTCTCCCGCGTCGTGCCGTCTATCGTCTTCCTGCTGTTTACCTCAAAGAGGTACAGGCTTCGGCTCTTATACGCCTCGTCATTAGAGATGGTCCTGCCGAAGTACTCAATGAGTCGCTCGCCCTTCTTGAAATCGCGCGTAGCGAAGAGGCCGAGACCAGCGCTCGACCTCCCCACCCGAACTCCTTCGGGATACGTAACTTTCTTTCTGCTCATGTTGCGGTCAGTATATCGCGCTCTCTCCCGTCTTGCCACTATTCCTTAGCTTGAGAAAAAGTAATTCAGGTACGCGGATCTGATTTCTTGTATTCGGGCACTGAACCTGCCTGTCGTTCCATAGCGTCTGCCTTGCGCACGTAGCGCCAATTCCCTTTCGGCACGAGGTCGTAGTGCGGGAGGACACTGAGCGCCTCGGCGACTTCCCAGAGGTCGTGCTCGGCAGTGATCCATGTCGTGCCGAAGCGACGCATATCAAGCGGGCGACTATAACACTCAAGCGTCTTTTCTCCCGAAGGAAGGAACCATTCGTTGAAATACGAAAGCGCGAGTTCGTGAAGCGTGCGGTATACGGGGTCGCGGAAGCGGAGCACCGCATGGTTCGTCTTGCTCACCGCACCCCAAGCTCCACCGCGCTTGTAGAGTGCTATGACGTGGTCTACGTCACCGCGACCCATGCGCGCCGAGAGGTCTAGGATGAGCGGTTTCTCCCCCGCTATCCAGAGCGCGGTCGCGGCGACGAGGGCTCCTTCTATGCAGTGGGCCTTCTGCGCGCGAAGCACCGCGCGCGGCGAACGGTGCGTGTCGCCGCTTTTTTCAAAGTTCATAGGAAGCGCATCAAGAAAATCCTGAATCTTGATGGGCGTGGAGAGTTTCGCGAGGGTGTCGTACTCCGCTTTTGACAGGCCAGAGGCTTCGCGTGTCAGGGGGCTCATTAGTGTAAGCATACCGCACAAAAAGAAACGAGCCCCGCTTGGCGGGGCTCGTTTCTTTTCACTTCTTATTTACTGAGTGCGAGGGTCTTTCCTGAACCGTGCACGAGCCTTGCAAGATCGGCTTGCGTCTTAGGGATGTGATTGATGTCCACGTACCCGACGACACGGTAGGTAACGCCCTTGCAGATACCGAGCACGTGCGCAGCGTTCATGGCGCTTCCGTCGGACTTCGTTAGGGTCGTCTCGTTACTAAGGAGCACGTCAATACGATCGGTATAGCGAGAGTTCATTGAGTCTTCAATGACGCGGTATCCGATTATCGGTGCGACGACACTGAAACCGCAGGTGTTGTCCTTAGCGATGTCAGAACCATCAAGCTCAATAATCGTACCGAACGGAAGCTCCTTGGCGAGGTTCGCAGAACGCGCCGCGACGATTTCGGGGTTGGAATACGCGCCAGAGGCGGTCTCCAGAGGCGTTTCGTCGGTCTGCCCTGCTACGGCGTTATACGCCGTGACGGTGACAGGACGACTCTGCTCCACCGGCTCTGCCGGCGCTACAGGGGCTTCAGAACGTGGTATGAGGACATTTCCCATTGCAAGCGACGTTGGGCCGAGCAAAAGGGAAAAGCCCATCAGGGCTCCTAGAATAGGCATTGGATTTGTTTTACCAAAGCAGTCAATAACTGCCTCGTTATTTAGATACTAGCATATTGACAATTTCTTGTCAATGGGTTCTAGCCAACGTTTCCAACCTCTAAAACTCCCTCAAACTCGGCACGACCGTCACGATCACCGACTTGGTAGCGACGGAAGGACAGCTGAGGGAATAGGTGGTCTGGGCAGTCACAGGGTCGGTGGCACTTCCTGAGGACTTGAGGCCGGTCTGCCAGGTGGTGGTGTCCTTGCCGATCTTCTTGGTGATGGTGCAGCCGGCTCCGGTGATGTCAGCAAGTGTCCAGCTGATGGTTGCTGGGTCGCCGACACTCTTCACTTTGTCAGAGACTGC
>JBAYHQ010000021.1:0-13689 GCA_041666065.1 Minisyncoccota bacterium
ACCCCATCCGGTCCGGCGCGACGCCCTGCGCGGCGGCCAGAGCGCGGACGTGCACCGTCAGGCGACAGTCGCGGCGGCCGCGGCGCTTCGCGCCCCGGAGGCGCGACGCGACGCATCCAGCGCCTCTTGCGTCGCCCGACATCGTCGGCACCGCGCACACACGCCGTCGCCGACTATTATCCGGAGCAGCCAAGTCCCACAACCGTACGTATCATCCCGCTCGGCGGCGTTGAAGAAGTCGGTCGTAACATGGTCGCCGTAGAAGTGGGCGCGACCGGCGACATTATCGTCTTTGACGCGGGCTTCCAGTTCGTGTCTGAGGACACGTCTCCCGGCGTAGACTACATACTCCCGAACACGAAGTATCTGGAGAAGAACGCGAACCGCGTGAAAGGTGTCGTCATCACCCACGGTCACCTTGACCACATCGGCGGCATTCCGTTCATCCTCCCGCGCTTCGGCACACCGCCGATCTACACGCAGAACCTCACCTCAGTGATGATCCAGCGTCGCCAAGAAGAGTATCCGGACGTACCGAAGCCGGAAATGATCGTGGTTGAAGTCGGCCAGACGGTGACTATCGGCTCAACGCGCGTGAAGTTCTTCCCGGTCACCCACTCTATTCCGGACTCTATGGGCGCATCGGTGGAGACACCCCAAGGCAACGTGGTGATCTCTGGCGACTTGAAGCTTGACCACGACGACGGCGTGCCCTCCGAGCGCGAGGTGAAGACGTGGGGTGACATCGGCAAGGACAACAACATCTTCCTCGTCGCCGACTCAACCAACGCCGAGAAGGACGGCTTCTCTATCCCTGAGATACGCGTCATCCAGACTCTAGAAGACATCATCAAGACCGTCTCAGGTAGGCTGATCATCGGCACGTTCGCTTCGCAGTTTGAACGCATGATTCACATCATGGAGGCTGCAGAGAAACACAATAAGAAAATCGTCCTTGAGGGGCGCTCCATCAAGACAAACTTGGAGATTGCGGAGAAGACCGGTCTCTTGAAGATTAAGAAAGAAACAATTATCCCCGCACAAGACCTGAGCCAATACCCGCCGGACAAGATCGTCATCCTTTCTACCGGTGCACAGGGCGAGGAGTTCGCTGCGCTCATGCGTATCGCGACAAAACAGCACAAGTACATCACCCTCTCTGAGCGTGACACTATCGTGCTCTCGTCGTCGGTTATTCCAGGGAACGAGATAGCGGTGCAGAAGCTGAAGGACAACCTCTATCGCCACGGCGTGACGCTCATCCACTACCGCTCTTCGGACGTGCACTCAACCGGTCACGGCAACACCGGCGAACTCGTCTGGATAAACAAGCAGGTGCACCCGAAATTCTTCATGCCAGGGTACGGCTACCGCTCCATGACCACCTGTCACGCGAAAGCGGTGGAGCAGTCTGGCTTCCCGCGCGAGAATATCATCCTCGCGGACAACGGATTCGTCATAGACATAGAGAACGGGACCACGCTCAACGTGCACAAACAGAAAGTCCCATCTTCTCCGATGGTCGTAGACGGATTCACTATCGGCGACATACAGGAAGTGGTGATACGCGACCGCCAGTCGCTCGCCAAGGACGGTATGTTCGTCATCATAGCGAGCGTGAACCTCAAGACCGGCAAGCTCCGGAAGTCGCCCGACATCATCAGTCGCGGCTTCGTGTACTTGCGCGAGTCGCAGGACCTCTTGAACGAGGCGCGCATCCTTATCAAGAAAACAATTGAGGACTCTACACACAATATGAATCCGGTGGACCTTGATTATGTGAAAAATAATCTCACCGATGTCATGGCCGGATTCCTCTTCCAGCGGACCAACAAGGCACCGATGGTTATCCCCGTCCTCATCGGGATGTGAAGTTAACTGAAAAACGCGGCTCGCTTTTAGCGAGCCGCGTTTTTCATATGGTATCCTCTACAAAATGCACCCGCGCACTATTCTTTTTATCGGTAATTTCTTTTTTTCCATATTTACCGCACTCGCGATCTACGTTACCCTGCCATTTCTCTCCTCGTTCATGTCAGACACCGCTGCCGGTCTCGTCGTCTCGTTTGGCGGCATTATCTCGGTCGCCATCTTCCCCTTCCTCCCGCGGCTCGTGGCTCGCTACGGAGCACAGCGGCTGACGGTGGCTTTCACCGCAGCAGAGATGATCGCCGTTTCAGCGCTCGCCATCGTGCCGAGCGCGTTCGCCGGAGCTCTGTTCATCATACTAGGGCTCGCCGTATTGCCGCTCATCTCGTACGAGCTTGATCTCCTGCTTGAGGCGATCTCCACTGAGAAGAGCTCGGTAGCCCGTACCCGCACCGCCTTCCTCACCTCGTGGAACTTTGGCTCCCTCGCTGCACCGCTTCTCCTTGGCCTGATCCTCGCAAATTCAAACGAGTACGGACGCGTCTTCCTCGTGGCCGCCGTGATGCTGGTGCCATTCCTCGCTCTCTTCGCGGGACACAAGCTCCCTGCGGCTACGGTACCGAAAATAACGCACATGCAAGATACGCTTGTATGTATCTCGCACGACCGCGACTTCTCGGCGGTCACCATCGCGCACTTCCTCCTCTATCTCTTCTACATCTGGGCACCGCTTTACGTACCTATCTATCTCCACGACAGCCTCGGTATCCCATGGTCGGAGCTCGGTTGGATGTTCGCTGTTATGCTCATCCCCTATGCACTCGTGGAATATCCGGCAGGCTGGGTCGCCGACCGCTACCTTGGCGACAAGAAGCTCATGCTCGCCGGATTCATCATCGCCGGCCTCGCGCTTGCTTCATTCGGCATGCTCTCGCCTAAATCTCCACTCGTACTGATACTGTTCATCCTCGTCGGTTCGCGCGTGGGAGCCGCGCTCGTAGAAAGTATGACTGAGGGACACTTCTTCCGCCGCATCACCGAGCAAGATATCAACTCCATGAGCATCTTCCGCGGCATCTGGCCTCTCGCGAACGTCATCGGGCCTATCGTCGGCAGTCTCATACTCTACTACAGCGATTTCCAGACATTCTTTGCGCTTACGGGCGGGTTTATCATCCTCGCCGGCTCAATCGCCACGCTCAGCATCAAAGACTATCGTCCGCAGGAAGCCACGTGCCTCTAGCGCGCTAGTCGGCAAGGATGTAGTTCCTTCCCTTCTTTGTGATGAGCCCCTCTTCGCGCAAAGCACCCAGAGCTTCTAACACCTGTGCGCGACGCTCTCTTCCAAGTAGGCCCGCAAGACGCGTATCGGTCGCACCCCCTTTCGCAAGCTCGCGCACTATCGCCCCGCGCGCTTCGCGCAGCGACCCGCGAAATGCTGATTGCTTCGTATACGTTTTACTTTTCGTATTATGCGAAATACCTGTGCGCTTGAGATGTGCGCCGTAATCCATCAGTGCGCTGTACCATTCACGCGCTCTACCTTTCGGCAATACGCGATCGAGCACATCTGCAATCTCGGCATCCGTCACGCGTAGTGCGGATACATTCTTGCCGAGATGTTGAATTGGCCTAGCGGCCGGAGCGCATCGAGGCGAGGATGTGTCCGCACTACGTGAAGCGAAGAAGTGATGAATGACGGCGGTGCGGATATTCGTCTCTATCACCATGCCGTCCTGATTGAACGCAAAGGCAGTCACCGCACGGGCGGTATACGGCCCGACCCCTGGCAACGCTTCCAATTCTTGAACCGTGCTGATTTTCTTCGTTGCAAGTTCTTTTGCCGCCTCTCGGAGAAGCTTCGCGCGACGATTATAACCGAGCCCCTGCCAGTGCTTAAGGACTTCAGAGAGCGGAGCGGCTGCAAGTTTTTGCGCCGTCGGAAACTTCCGTATGAAGTTTTTATAAAACGGTATGACGCGGTCCACCTGTGTCTGTTGGAGCATCACTTCTGACACGAGCACTTTGTACACATCGTGCGTCTGTCGCCACGGCAAATCGTGTCGCCCATGCGCGCGGTAATAGTGCCAAACCTGACGCCGAAACCCTGCCTCTTGCGTGGTCATGAAATTGAGAAAACAGTATGAAAGGCGCGTTCTTGAGGTGCACTTGAAGCTACGACGAAAGGATGTGCTGGGGCCCGCGAAGCAGATTGCTTCGTTTTCTCATATTTCATAGATGACATCCTTGCGTTCCACTACCACCTTCCATCCTCGCCTCTTCGCATGCGTCAAAAGCTTCTGATTCGGGTTGAACGCGATTGGCGTCTCAACCATTTCAAGCATCGGGATATCGCTCTCGGTATCACCCACCCCGATTGATCCTTCAAGCGTCACTTCTTCTTTCCGAAACACACGGGTAAGTATTGCCGCCTTGTTCATTATCAAATCTGCATCCTCTATCTCTCCTGTGAAATTATCTGACGGACCCGTCGCATAGAACATTCCGTACACCTTATCAAAACCACACTCGTACCCGAATCCGTCGGCGATGAATTTCGGCGAGCGAGTAATCGCAAGTAAGTAGTATCCCCGCCGCTTCAAGTCAGCGATCAGATCGCGCGTATAGCGATACACCCTGTCCCTTTTCTCTTCTATGATCTCTCCCGCGGCATCGGCGACCGGTCCATACGGCACGCCCTTCAGCTGACTCGCAAACGTCTCCACCACTTTCATGATGTACGCTTCGTAGTCGCCTTTGCGGTCCAGCCACTGCACCCGCTCCTCGTCATACATCGCCCGCGCCGATTCGGGGAAAATACCTTTCTCAATGAGCCGCTCCACAAGCTCAATAAGGAGCGAGGAGCGGAATATCGTCCCATCTATATCAAACACGGCGACCGGCTTCTTCATGTTGATATCGTACACATTATTTTGCCTTAGGCCACCGGAGTGTGGCGGGCGGCCAGAGCTTCGTGAGGGGGTGGCTCGCACAGTCGTGCGGACGTGCAGTGCATACATAGCGGCCGTAGAGCACGAGGCCGTTGTTAATGTATTTCCAGTCCTTCTTCGGCACGAGCGCCTCAAGATCTTTAGAGATCTTCGTGAGATCAGTCTGGTCGGAGAGGTCAAAACGCTTCGCGAAGCGCTTCACGTGCGTATCGGTCGCGATGCCTTCCCATATATCGTAGAGTTCGCCGAGGACGACGTGGGCAGTCTTGTAGCCCACGCCAGGCAGCTTAGTCAGTTCAGCCTCAGTCTTCGGGATTTTCCCGCCGAACTGTTCTACGACCATCTTCCCCGCTCCGACGATCGCCTTCGCCTTGTTGTTGAAAAACGGAATGGACGAAATTTCTTTCGCAAACACTTTCGGATCTGCACCGGCAAAGTCTTTTGGTGTTTTATATTTCTTGAACAGCGTCGCGGTGAGTTTGTTAACTGCCTTGTCGGTGCATTGCGCTGAGAGTATGACCGCGACGACGAACTGGAACGGGGTACGGTGTGCAAGCTCGCTTTCGGGCTTCGGGTACGCCCGCTTCAGATATGCGACGATTTTCTTCGCACGGGAGCGCCTAACGCTTATGTTCTTCATGAGGAAAGGCGAAATGAAAGAACATCTGCAGGAGCGTGCCTGAAGAGAAGCAAGCGAGGAGAAGTACCGCGAGGAATCCGACGACCGGCACGAGAGCGATGAGCGACACGATCGCCATACCGAGCACCCCGTCATGCCAGAGTATCTGTTCGCGACCAAGAAGACGCCTGACGAGAAGACCACCAATGAGTATGCCGGAATACATGAGCGCCAGAAGAACGAGGAGCGCGTAGAGGATGAAAATGAGGGAAGCGAGTCCAAGACCAACGAAGGTCAGCATAAGCAGCGCGATGACAATCGGCGTTGCAACAAATATCGCGAAGCCGAGCAAGGTCGCGAGCAATAGGTCACGAGGCCGGCCGGAGCGAGCGCGTCGTATGACTGCCTCTGCAAGCTTCGGGAAGAGTCCTGCGAGAAGACCGGCGAGCAGCAGCGCGCCGATGATACGCGCGATGATGAAGAATCCGATACTCACGAATGCGAGCATACGCGACGTACCGACGTCAGGCAGATACGACGCGTTGGTATAGGTGATACCGCCTACGACTCTTGCGGAGTCGGGGATTGTCGCCGTCTCCGGCGCTTCATAGGACAGCTTGCCGTGCACGACCGTATCTGGAGCAAGAGTGACATGGCCACTTGAGACAAGCTGTACATCGCCCGCGAAATCGCCGGAGAGCAGTATGGTGTTCCCATACACGGTAACCGGCCCTCCGGCGCCGCTCAAAGAGGCGTTTGCAGCGATGATAAACACATTACCCACAGCGCGGCCCGCATCACGAACGGAATAGCCAATAGCGACAAGATCGCCGCCGACCGGCTGGTCTATGTTCACCCGCCACCCTGCGGCTCGCAGATCACCCGATACATTCGCACGAGAATCTATTGAGCCGGCGACGATGAAATCGTCGCCGGCAACCGGTGCTGCGGTTATGACCGAACCTCCGACAGCGGAGAAATCGCCGGCAACCGGCGCCGTGATAACGACCGATGCGCCGGCCGCGTAAGAATTACCCAGCGAGGAGCTTGTCGCGACAAGTGACTGTGCGGCGGAGAACGACGCTGGAGCGGCACTTCTTGCCTGCGCCACATCCATGCTCGTCGGTATGAGGCAGAAGACGAGAAGGGTGAGGAGGATGTATCTCATGGTGCTTATGCCTTAGGCGGCATGGAGAGACGGGGGTGTACCGGATAATCTGGGTGAGGCGCTGCTGCCCTTCTGCGCAGTGGTTCAATAAGCGTTGCGAAAATGAAAATGAGGAGCGTTATGACGGCTGAAGCGATGCAATAAATACAGAATGCCCCGATCATAAATACCTGCACGAAGGTAAAGTAGAGGGACGCGAGTATGCCGATAAACGCAAAGCCTTGCAGAACACGGCGGAGCAGGCGGTCAAAGAGGACGAGTTCAAGTGCGGCGAGCACGAACATGATGCCGTAGAACAAAACGCCGTATTCGGCGAGCGGTACGCCAAAGAGCTGGGAGTACTGACTTGCGGCGACGACATTGCAGCCCGACAGGTTCTGTATGTTGCAAATAAGCGGTGTCCCGTCTATCTCGTGCTGGGCGAGATACGCAGAGTCGGCAACGCCGCAGAACGCGAGGAGCAAGATGCAGACGACACCGATCCTTTTCATACCCCCTAGGATACGCGCCTTCTGGGCTCCGTGCAAACGGTTTTTCTGGGTCTCTTCTTGGCATCGTGAAGAAGAAAATCTGCTACACTGAAGCGGTTCATGCTCCAGTCCTCATTTCTGTATCAGCTTATAGGGAATTCGGTCGGTAGTGTCGCCCTGCCGACGCTCGCTATCATCATCGGCGTTATATTCCTTGAAGACACCACCACCGTCATTGTCGGTGTACTTGCTGCAGACGGCATACTGTCGGTACAGCTTGCCCTACTCTCTCTCTATTCCGGCATCATCCTCGGCGACATTGGGCTCTATTGTCTTGGGTATCTCGCAAGCACGCACCCCCGACTCGCTCATTATGTGGACCACGAGTTCGTTGCTCCCTTCCGCGCGTGGCTTGAGACGCGCTTCGTCCTCACGGTCTTCTCCGCACGCTTCATCCCTGGCGCACGACTGCCGACCTACACTGCGAGTGGTTTCTTCCGCTCTCCGCTCTCCAAATTCATACTGACATCAATAGGCGCGACCTCGGTATGGACAACCTTCCTCTTTACCGCCTCCTACTGGTTCGGCAACATGACGGCAGGATGGATGGGCCCCGTGCGCTGGGGCATTGCGCTTGCTTTCCTCCTCATGCTTTTCCTTATCGGCCGGCACAACGTGCTTGCCTATCGCGCTAAAAAGGACGAGCTTGATACCGCCGCTGGTATTCGTGCGCAGTAAGTAGCAGCAGTGCGAAGTCAAAAATAGCGATTGCCTTGAGTAGGGTCTCGTGGAGTATGAACCCGCGATACGCTTCGTATGAGCCGAACACGGCGAGGGCGATCATGAAGAGCGGGTACGCGACACGCTTCTTAGCGAAAATGCCGATGACGAGCAAGACCTTAATAGCGCCGTGGAGCGCCAGATAAAATGCGAGGAAGTAATGCGTGTGGATCGCAAACGTTTGGGCGGCATTCTGGATAGCTGTCGCAACAGGGTCGTCAATGTCTTGGGCGAGTTCGCCGTTCGTCGCAAACTCCGCAAGCCGGAGCACAAATGAGGGCGGCACAAAAAGTACGAGGAGCGCGACGAGTATCTCAAGCGCGCCGTTCACTACCTTCAATATGAGCGCGAGATCAAACAGCCAGAGTATGTCCCGCTCAATCTTCTCTTCGCGAAGCTCGCGTGACTCTTGCATGAGCGTAGCGTAGCACAAACGGCAATCAATCTCGGAACAGGTCCCGCCAGCGCGCGTAGAGCGCTGCGGTGGCGAAGAGGTCGCCGGCGTTGTAGCGGGCGATATCTGCGTACTTCCCTTCCTTGTAAAGCAACGCGACGTCGTCGCCGGTCGTACCGCCGACCTTCGGACTGGGGATACCGAGGGCGCGACAGAAGAGATGCAGACTCTTGCGGAATCGCGCCGCACCGTAGAAGGTAAGCTGGTCCATCAGGTCTATGTGCACACACCCCCGCTGCATTGCAACATACCGATTACTGAGCAAGTCTTTCGTCGGCTTAACACCGTGCACCATGGAGCGAATAGCGAGAAACGGTGCGTCAAAGCCGCGACCATTGAAAGAGACGAATTCGCTGCATACCTCGGCGACTTTCCAGAATTGCTCAAGCATCTCTTTCTCACTCAGGACTTCGTACTTGATGCCACCCTCTTCGCTTGTCGTAAGCGTTGTGTTCGGTGCAGAAAAATAGACCGCACCCTTTTCCGTCTCAGTATCGTAGACACCGATCGCGACGATATACCCCGTAAGCGGCGACAACCCCATCCCCTGTCGCAACTCCTTCATTTCATATTCGTATTCTTCGTCGGTACGCGATGACTCGCGCAAGTACCACGAGAGGTTGTGCTGCGTAGCCTCGTCAAGCGCGTCCCATGGTTCTCCGACTGTTTCTATATCAAATACGAGTGCCATGCCCCTAGTATACTGGACGCATGCGTTCAAAAATATTACGCGGGATATTCGCACTCGTACTCGCACTTACTGCGGGCGCGATCGGCTACCAACTCGGAAAGAGTGCCGTACCCGCGCCGATAAGCATCCCTACACAGACGGTGACTGCCCCGCCTGCCGGCGCGACGCGCGTTATCTACAGCCTTGATAAGAAACAGAATGACAAAGAGATAATCGCGCTCATTGCTGGAGCAAAGGACCATATCTACTTCGCCATCTATACGTTCACTCTCCCCTCTATCGCCGATGCGCTCGTTGCGGCGAAAAAGCGCGGAGTGGAGGTGCGCGGGCTCATAGATTCGGAACAGAGTAGCAACAGCTACGGAGCGCCCATCACCAAAAAACTGATTGACGCCGGCATCCCAATCGTGACCGAAAAACACCCGACCGGTAACGGCATCATGCACATCAAAGCACTCGTTACCGATTCGGCATACGCGCTCGGCAGCTATAACTGGACCAACTCAGCGACGACTATCAACGACGAGATTCTGGAGATAGGCACCGACCGAGCGATGCGACAGACGTATGAAAACATATTGAAGAAACTGTTGGATGCCTACAAGGGCAACGCGGCCGCGGGAGCGGCCGCGTCTGTTTCTATCGGCACGATTGGGTACGCTGACGCCCCCGCGCACGTAGGCGAGTACGCCTCCGTGCGCGGCACACTCATTACCGCATATACCTCCGCAAGCGGAACAGTCTTCTTAGATTTCTGTAAGAGCTACAAGACCTGCCCCTTCTCAGGGGTTATCTTCGCCGATGATGCAGAAGCCTTCGGCGACCTCTCGCGCTACGCTGGGCAAACCGTCACTCTCACCGGCAAAATCTCCTCCTATCAGGGCAAAGCAGAAATAGTCCTCTCAGAACCCAGCCAGCTCACGAATTGACGTAGTACACACTTCGTGCTATCGTCCATTTAGAACATCCCGTTCTCGCATCATTCACCCCCTAGGAGGAGCAATGACCATACATCGGATACGCAGGCCTTCGTTTCTCAACAAGCTGATTGCTGAGCAAGCGATACAGGCGGCCGTCAAGACAGCTTTCGCGACACTGCCGGTCAAACGCCAAATGCTGCACGTCGTCGTGCTCGCACCGCAGTACAGCGGTGACGAACACTACCCGTGCAACGAACCCAAGCCGTTCATACTCGCGGAGCTCAGCTTTGGCGACAAGACGCAGTGGCCGCACCCGTTTGACGAAGTCGCACGGAAGAAGGCCCAACAACGCTGGTACGACCGCAGCGACGGAGGCAGCGTCAAGCCACACCTCCTGCTCCCCGGCGACACTCCTTTCTGGGGCAGTGCTAAGCGGGATGAATTGGTAGCGGCAGCGTCCGGCGTAGAGCCTTGGGGCGACCTCGCCGTGGCGAGCATGACCATTGACCTGTGTCTGGCGCTTTCCTACTACGCCTTCGCGGCGTGGAAGAGCCAGCACGAGGGAGACGATTTCCTCCCCCACCCTCTTGCCTAGACAGGCATCCCACGAACCTTCGCGCCGACCACAACAGGGTCGGCGCGAATTACTTTCCCTTGTGCCCTATGCCCTTTTTATGCTATAGTACCCTCACTTCCAGTGGCTACCGACCGAATCCGCATCAATAACGAGATCCACGCGCCTGAGCTGCGTGTGCTTGGTGTAGAGGGTGAGAATCTGGGGGTACTCTCGCTTGAAGCGGCCCTCGCAGCGGCGAAGACGGCTGGGAAGGATCTTATTGAGATTTCGCCCTCGGCCGTCCCGCCCGTTGCGAAGATCATGGATTATGGTAAGTTTGAGTACGAGCGAAGCAAGAAGGAAAAGGTAGCAAAAGCCAAGGTAAAAGTGTCGGAAACGAAGGAAGTCCAGATAAAAGTGGGCACCGGAGACAACGATATGGCGCTGAAGGCGAAAAAGGCCGCCGAGTGGCTCGCCGAGGGTCACCGAGTGCGCGCCGAGCTCTTCCTCAAGGGACGCTACAAAGGAATGAGCGAGGAATTCCTCAAGGTCCGCCTTGAGAAGTTCCTTTCTCGCATCCCCTACGCATACAAGATTGCCGAGCCGATCACGCGCAGTCCGAAAGGGTTTGCAGGCGTCATTGAGCGAGATCTCGTAGCGCAGGCGAAGCGCGAGAAAGAAAATCCGTCACTACACGTAGTGCCTCCAACAACCCAACATGAAAACCAATAAATCTTATACGAAACGAATACGAGTAACCCGCTCAGGGAAGCTTATGGCGCGCAAGGCGGGCCAGAACCATTTCAATGCGAAGCAGAGCGGCTCTAAGCGTTCCGGCAAGCGCCGTGCAGTCGCTGTCACGCTTACTGCCAAGGTGCAGCGCCGTTTCCTTCCAGGGACCTAATTAACTTATTTACGTATGACAAGAATCAAAGGAGGAGTACACGCCAACAAGCGCCGCAAGAATATCCTTGAGCGCGCGAAGGGCTACCGCGGTATCCGTTCCAAGAAGCTCAATTTCGCACATGAGGCGCTTATGCGCGCAGGACGCTACGCCTTCGCCCACCGTCGCGACAAGAAGACCGACTTCCGCCAGCTCTGGATAGTGCGCCTTAATGCCGCTGTTCGTGAGGCAGGCCACCAGTCCTACTCCACCTTCATAGCGAAGCTTAAGAAGAACAATTTTGAGCTTGACCGTAAGGTCCTCGCTGAGTTCGCGACCGACAAACCAGAGATCTTCGCACGCATCGCCAAGCAGGTCGTCTAAACAAGAAAAGAAAACCGCCCCTCACGGGGCGGTTTTCTTTTTATATCTTCCTCACCGAATCTTTAGTTATCTCCCACGTCTCTCCAGATTCGGGGACGACGGCAGAGCCGCCCAAGTAGTCGTGGATACGCTGTGCGAGGAATCGCTCAGCTGCAGGCTCGCCAAGCGCTGTAAAAATGGTCTTGGTGCGCTTCCCTGCAAGCGCCGCTTCGGCGAACTCTAAGAGTTCGTCACGATCGGCGTGTGCCGACCACCCCTCAAGATTCTCCACTTTCGCCTGTATCTTCACCTCTGCCCCGCCAAGGCGCACACTTGATGCACCTTCTACCATGCGCCTCCCTGGGCTTCCTGGGGCTTGATAACCCACGATAAGGAGGGTCGTGCTTGGATCGGGTAGGTAGCGCGCCTCCCAGTGGCCTATACGGCCGCCATGGCTCATACCGGCACCAGCTATGATAATCTTCGGATTCCCCGCTTTCGCTATGCCGGCAGACTCCTCAGGGTGGAGCGTCTTCCGCAGGAAGGGGAACTCAAAGAGGCTCTTCTCGCGCTTCATTTCGTCTTCTGCCTCCTGTTTGAAATACGTAGCACCCCATTTCTCATACACCTCGGTCACATGTATCGCGAGCGGTGAATCAAGAAACACCGGCACTTTCGGCAGAGAACCATCAGCAAAGAAGTTAGATAGCTCGTAGAGCATAAGCTGAGTACGCTCAAGTGAGAATGCAGGGATGAGGATAGCCCCTCCTCGCTCTATCGCACGCTTGAGCGTATCGCGAAGCGACGCGACGCGTTCTGTCTGCGGCGGGTGGAGCCGATCGCCATACACGCTCTCCATGACGAGCGCGTCGGCGTCGGTCACCGGCTCCCAGTCGGGGAGAAGTGGCGACGGAGAATTGCCAATGTCGCCGGAGAGCGCGACAGCGGTGCCGTCCTCGTCCTTGATACGCACACATGCCGAGCCGAGTATGTGGCCGGTATTGCGCAAGTAGATGGAGAGCCCCGGCGCGGCCTCCTTCTCGGTGTGATAGTCCAGTGTTTCCACAAGCGAGAAGGCGGTCTCTACGTCTTCTGGGCTATAGAGCGGTTCTCTGCCGAGCCGTACCGCTTCTTGAGAGAGTATGCCGACCGAATCTACCAGTATGAGCACGGCAAGGTCGCGCGTCGGCGGGGTCATAAAAATCTTTCCGCGGAAACCGTCCTTCACCAGCTTCGGTATGCGGCCGACATGGTCTAGATGCGAATGCGTGACAACAAGCGCATCAATCGTCTGCGGGTCGTATGGGAACGGCCCGTACACATCCTCCACAGCAACGTCGGCTCCCTGCTCAATACCGCAATCCACGAGAATCTTCCCGTGTGCCCCTTCTACTAAAAAATTGGAGCCGGTGACCTTCCCTGCTCCACCGTAGAATGAAAGTTTCATTTCTCCTACTATACACTAGCCCTACTTCGCCAAGGCTATGCAGGACCGCAAAAACCCCGACTCTTTGGAGTCGGGGTTTTTGCGGAACTGTCCTCTCTAGCAACTTTATTGCTAGGTGGGAATAACAACAGGGGCTTTCGGATCTTCTTACGAAGTTCACCGAGCGAACCTGAATATCGGTCTCCCGTGCGAGAAGCAAGTTGCGTTTTCAAGAACAGTCCCACTTCCTAGTATACGCCTCTTCTCTACCTGCCCTGTGGAAAACCCCAGTACCGCAAAACCGCCCTCGGAAGGGCGGTTTTGGCTACGGGGCAGGCGCCAGCTCAGCGCCATAGGCGGGGCTTTTGTCTATTCGCCGCGACGTTTGTATTCGTGGATACTCCCCGCTTTGAACCAGTGTGCGATCTCGTGCAGAGCCTCTTCAGGAGTCTCAGACGCATGGAGAATATTCGCCACGGCGCGCTTCTCTGCGTTCGCAAGCGCCGGCGAGTCGTTGGAGAAATCGCCGCGTATCGTGC
>JBAYHQ010000022.1:0-12727 GCA_041666065.1 Minisyncoccota bacterium
TCTCTCCACAACACCGGTCTCGCAAGTCGCACTCTCCACCGCCCAGCACGTCAAGATTCCGCGCGGCAATTCCATGGTTGGCGGTGCGGCACCGGCAGGTCAAGGTGTCCGAGGGGGCGGTGGACAAGGCGGTGGCGGACAACAAATCGGTAATGACCCGAACTTCTTCCCCCCGACGGACAGCAACGGCTCATACACTCAGTGGACGGCGCCGGGTAATGCTTTTGCCTCCGATAATATGTATGCGACTTCGGCGACGACGTGGCAGAGACAGGAATACGGTGGATTCAGTCTCTCCATCCCCGGGACGGACACCATTACCGGCATTGAAGTGAAACTGGAGCTCTCGGGTTCTAGCGCTGCCGGCACTGTTGCCGTCGCACTCTCGTGGGATGGCGGCACCTCCACGACAACAGAGCAAACGGCAGGGACGCTTTCCGACACAGACACTGTCGTGACACTCGGCGGCGCCTCCGACACGTGGGGTAACACATGGCAGCCAAGCCACTTCTCGGATGCAAACTTCAAGGTTCGTCTCGTCGTCCTGCCGGCGGACAACACGGTGCAGGTAGACGCTATTCAGGTAAATGTGCACCACGCCGCGAGTGGCGGTGCGCAAGGCGGCGGTGCACAAGTCAGGGACGATTCGTCGCGATACATGGCGAGTGCCTACGAGGCGGGACAGGGTCTCCTCCAGCGCTTCGTGGAGAAACTAAACTATGTCTTCCTTTCCTTCTAAACCCAAAATACCACTATGTTACACTCTTACCTATGAAATCTACACGCGTTGCTATTAATGGATTTGGGAGAATCGGCCGCGCCTTTGTCCGGCGCTCGTATGGGCGCGACATTGAGATTGTCGCCGTAAACGATCTCGGCTCACTTGAGAATCTTGCCTACTTGCTCAAGCACGACACGGTGTACGGCACCGCACCGTTTAGTGTTGAAGCGAAGGACGGGAATCTAATTATTGACGGCAGGGAAGTGAAATTCCTTTCAGAAAAGGATCCGGCCAATCTCCCGTGGAAAGATTTACAGATTGACGTGGTCGTGGAGTCCACCGGATTCTTTACGGAATATGAAAAGGCGCAGGCGCACATTACGGCGGGTGCGAAGCGCGTCGTGATTTCAGCCCCGGCGAAGGGCAGTGCGGGTGCGACTGTACTCATGGGTGTGAACGAAGAGAAACTTTCTTCCTGCACCGTTTCCTCCAACGCGTCTTGTACGACAAATGCTACGAGCCCAATCATCGCCATCTTAGACGCCGTGGTCGGTGTAGAAAAGGCCGTGCTCGCCACCACGCACGCCTACACGGCGAGCCAGTCAATCGTCGATGGCCCGTCCAAAAAAGATATGCGAGAGGGAAGAGCGGCGGCGCAAAATATCGTGCCGACGGCGACCGGCGCGGCGACCGCTGTCTCGCAGGTGTACGAGTCGCTCATCGGAAAATTTGACGGCATCTCGCTTCGAGTGCCGGTGCCGGCCGGATCTATCGCCGACGTGACGTTCATCGCGAAGCGCGCAACGACGAAAGAAGAAGTAAACGATGCGTTGCGCGCGGCGGCCACCGACCCGCGTTGGGAAGGCATTTTCTCAGCGACTGATGAAGAGCTGGTCAGTAGCGACATCGTCGGCGAGCCTCACGCCTCCATCGCCGACCTCACGATGACGCGCGTCGTGGACGGCAACCTCGTGAAGGTTCTCGCTTGGTATGATAACGAGATGGGATACACCGAAAGTCTGGTACGACACGTACTCAAAGCCAATCATGCCTGACGTCGTTATCGCCTCTGATCACGCCGGATTCGCGCTCAAGAACGCGCTGGTGGAACACATCCGCACTCTCGGCTTCACGGTGGAGGATATGGGGCCGTTTTCACACGAACCCGAGGATGACTACCCGGATTTTATGACACCACTTGCGAAGCGTGTCGCCTCTCATCCGGACATGCGTGGCATCATCATTGGCGGAAGCGGACAGGGCGAGGCGATGTGTGTGAACCGTGTTCCCGGTATTCATGCCGCCGTGTTTTATGGTTCTATGCGCGTGACTTCGGCACTTGATATAGAGGGCGGTCGTTCCGAAGACGGCTATGACGCCGTACGTCTGCCGCGTCGGCACAACAACGCAAACATTCTTTCCATCGGCGCACGCTTTGTCTCAGGAGACGAAGCGGTAGAAGCGGTGCGTATTTTCCTCGCCACACCATTTTCAGACGCACCACGCCACTCCCGCCGTCTCGCCAAATTTTAATATGAGCTTCGCTATCCCCGCAATACTTCCCTCCTCGCGTGAAGATTTGAAAGGGAAGCTTGCGTTCTTTGCGGAGATTCCAGCGGTGGATAAGATACAGATAGATGTTGTTGACGGGAAGTTCGCAGAGCCTGCGTCGTGGCCGTACACCGCCCCCGCAGAAATTCACGAAATGGTTGCACGCGGCGAGATGCTTCCGCATCCAGAACGCGTGACCTACGAGATAGACATGATGAGTGTCGACGCCGAGCATACGGCAGGGGCGTGGCTCGCACTCGGCGCGGCGCGCCTCACCTTCCACGCCGAGAGTGTTGTGGATTTGCCGCGGCTCCTCGCCTCTGCGCGCAAACACTATGGCCCGGGTGCCGATTTCGCGACAGGTCTCGTCTCCTTCGGTGTCGCACTCAATTTCACCAGCGACCTCGCCTTCATAGAACCCTGTTTGGGCGAGGTTGAGTATGTGCAGTTTATGGGCATCGCGCGAATCGGGCGGCAGGGGCAACCCTTTGACGAAGGCGTGTTTGAGAAGATACGCGTTTTCCGTGCTCGACACCCGCACATACCGATACAGGTTGATGGCGGGGTCTCGCTTGAAAATGCAAAAAAGCTTATCGCCCTCGGCGTGACGAACGTCGTAGTCGGCTCCGCTATCGCGCGCGCGGAGAACCCAGCCGTCGCCTTCGCCGAATTCGAGGCGCTCCAGAATCCCTTCGGTGTATAATAGACCGATGGCTCTTACCGACGAACAGGTGCGCGCGCTTGAGGGTCACGCGGAGGCTATTCGCGAGACGATTGTCACGATGCTAGTCGCGGCGGGGAGCGGACACACCGCCGGCCCTCTCGGGATGGCCGACCTCTTCACGGCATTTTATTTTCATATTCTGAAACACGATCCGAAAAATCCTGATTGGGAGGAGCGCGATCGGTTGATTCTCTCCAACGGCCATACCTGTCCGGTGCGCTATGCCACGATGGCGCACGCCGGCTACTTCCCGGTGAAAGAATGTCTCACACTTCGCAAGTTCGGCAGCCGTCTCCAGGGGCACCCGGAGCGCGCGCGTCTGCCCGGCCTCGAGACGACCTCCGGCCCGCTCGGCGAAGGCCTCTCGCAAGCGGCAGGTATCGCCTACGCGCTCCGGATGGACGGGAAGAAACAACGCGTGTACTGCGTGATGAGCGACGGCGAGCAGGATGAAGGGAATATTTGGGAGGCGGTGATGTTCGCGGGCAAGAATCGTCTCTCCGGTCTCACAGCGATTATGGACCGCAACAATATCCAGATTGACGGCATGACGGAGGACATCATGCCGCTTGAGTCAGTCGCCGATAAGTATCGCGCATTTAACTGGCACGTGATTGAGGCAGACGGGCACAACATTCCCGCGTTCATCGCCGCAGTCGATGAGGCGAAAGCGATTTACGAGAAGCCGACGCTTATCATCGCACACACGATTCCTGGCAAGGGCGTGCCTGAAATAGAGTGTGACTATCGCTGGCACGGCAAGCCGCCGACCGCTGAAGAGGGCAAGCGTTTCTTGAAAGAACTCCGCACGCTGAAGGGTTCAGTCCCCCACGAATATGCTTAACGACAATGCATACTTGCTGGCAAATATCTTTGCCGACGATATAAAGAAAGCGCCGACGCGCGACGGCTTCGGCACGGGCGTTGTGGAGGCGGGGCAGGCCGACCCGAACGTGGTCGTACTCTGCGCGGATCTCAAGGAGTCCACGCGCGCGGAAGAATTTGAGAAAGCATTTCCTGAACGTTTTGTAGAAATGGGTGTTGCCGAGCAGAACATGGCGACGGTCGCGGCCGGTATGGCTGCCGCGGGAAAGATACCGTTCACCACGAGCTATGCGATGTTTAACCCGGGTCGTAACTACGAACAGATTCGCACCACCATTGCGCTCAACCGGGTGCCAGTCAAGGTGTGCGGCATGCACGCAGGTGTCTCGGTCGGTCCCGACGGCGCGACACACCAGATGCTAGAGGACATCAGCATGATGCGCGTTGTCCCGGGGATGACCGTCATTGCTCCAGCAGATGCAGAGGAGGCGCGTAAGGCTGTCCTCGCCGCCGCAAAGACCGACGGTCCTGTATACCTGCGATTCGGTCGCGCCGCAACACCCATTTTCACAACGTCAGAAACACCGTTTGAAATAGGGAAGGCGCTGATACTCTGGGAAAGCGTTGTGCCGAAGGTCGCGATTCTCTCCACCGGCTCACTCACCCATGTGGCGCTCACGGCGGCCAAGGCGCTTGCCGAGAGTGGTATAGACTCCCTCGTGCTTCACGTGCCGACCATAAAACCGCTTGATGAAGAGGCGGTGTTAGACGCGGCAACGCGTGCAGGGCGCGTGCTCACCGTTGAGGAACATCAGGCGGCGGGCGGTTTCGGCAGTGCGGTGGCGGAGTTCCTCTCTACGCGCCACCCGGTACCGGTACACCGGCTTGGCATACAGGACCAATTTGGACAATCGGGCTCGCCCGAGGAACTGCTCGCGCACTACGGACTAGACGCTCTCCACATAGAAGAAGCGGCCCGTGCGCTCGCCGGTATATAATAAAGGTGTGAAAGACAGAATAAACTCCTATTTCGCCGTACTGCTTATCACTATTGCCGGCGCAGCCGCGGCGATGATTATCGTACACACGGCATACTCAAGTACCATTGTAGTTACCTTTGGCAGTGGCGCGGCATACGCAAGCCAGTTCTAGCCGCTCGTCGTGCGATTTTAAAGCGGAGTGACGCGGTAGTCTTCTGTTGCGTTGGCGAGTAACGCAAGCAGGGCGTCGCGTGTAAGCAGGCCCTTTTGTGCACCGACGTGTTGGATGACCGACATGGAGTTGAGCGGTCCCCAGAGCAGCGCTTCAGAAAGTGTTTTACCGAGTGCGAGCGCCACAGCGAAGGTAGAGGTCATCGCATCGCCGGCTCCGGTACGGTTCACCGCCGGTTTCTGGTCGGGATACGCGGGTACCTTGAGCATCTGTTCACCGTCGTAGGCGTAGGCGCCACTCGGACCGTCGGTGATGAGCACAATCTTCGGGCCGAGTGCGCGCATGTTTTGCAGAAGGTCTTTAATGTCGGTCTTACCGACTTCAAGAATGCGTTCGGCCTCCTCCTTGTTCATCGCCACCACATGAGCGATGGCGTAGAGAGGAGCGAGCTGTGTCTTACCCATCTTCATTTGGAAGGTGCCGGGCTGGAAAACGAGTTTCGTCTCCGGGTGTTCCGTGAGCCACTTTGCGAGGTCACTGTGAAATGCTTCCGTGTGTTCGGCGATAGAGGAGAGATACATCCATTTTGGCGGAACGAGATTTTCCGGGAAGCGATACGAGTATGCCTCGTGTCGGATTAATATGGTGCGCTCCGCATCATAACTCAATACATAATGATGATTCGTGGGGATACCCTCGTGGGCCGTGACGTGGGTCGTATCAATACCCTCGCCCGCAAATACGGCGAGAATATCTTCGCCGAAATGGTCCTTGCCGATGTTGGAGATAAATCCGGTAGAGAGCCCGAGACGCGCGGCCGCGACGGCCGCGTTCGCGGCGTTGCCGACGCCGGAGACCAGCATCGCCGATTCATACGGAATCTTGTCGCCCCACCGCATAGAGATCGTACAGTCCTCATGATTCACATCACAATGCACGCTCGCTTCTTTAAGATTAATAAACTCATCAACCACCGTATCTCCGATCGCAATAAAGTCCATGAAAAATATTGTAGCATGCTACTATTATCGTATGACTGATCTTGTGGCGACCGCGCGCTCCTTCTTCGCAAAGGGTAAGGGCATTCTCGCGGCAGACGAAAGTGTCCACACGGCGACCGTGCGTCTCGCGAGCTACGGCGCTTCTGCGAGTGAAGAGATGCGCAGGCAGTACCGCGACCTCTTCCTCGGTGCGCCCGGAGTAGAGAATCACCTCTCGGGCGTCATTCTCTTCTCCGAGACCTTGTCTGAAAACGGCAATGACAAGAAGCCGTTTCCCGTCTCGCTTGTGGCACGGGGCATTATGCCCGGGATCAAGGTCGACCTCGGTACCGAGCCCTTTGCCGCAAGCCCAAAAGAGTTCATCACCAATGGCCTTATCGGACTCCACGAACGGCTTGAGGGATATAAGAAGGAGGGCGCCGTCTTTACTAAATGGCGGGCGGCTCTGCGCATCGAGGGCGACACTCTCCCTTCCGCACAGGCACTTCACGAAAACGCAAAGCGTCTTGCGCAATATGCGAAGGAGGCGCAGGCAGCCGGCTTCGTCCCTATCGTCGAGCCGGAAGTACTGCACGAAGGGAAGCACGGTCGTGCTCGCTCGCGTGCGGTAATCGCACAGACACTCTCCACACTCTTCTCCGTACTTGACGAGCTCGCCGTGGACCGCGCGAGCATCATTTTGAAAACGTCCATGGCGCTCTCGGGGAGCGAGAGCGGGAAGATTGATACACCCGACGAAGTCGCCGAAGACACGCTTGCCGCGCTCTTGGAAAGTGTTCCGCCACAGATCGCCGGTATCGTCTTCCTCTCGGGTGGACAGTCCCCGAACGAGGCGACTGACAACCTTGCCGCAATTACTCGCCGAGCGAAGGAGCTTAACGCTCCCTGGCCGATGACCTTTTCCTATGCACGCGCACTTCAGGAAGAGGCGCTCGCCTTGTGGAAGGGAAAGGAAGAGAACATTCCCGCCGCCCGAGACGCCTTCCTCGCCCGCCTCGCGAAGGTCTCCGCCGCCCTCAATTGAACCCGCACAGGTTGCGGAAAAGCCGAAGATACGGCATACTCGGGCGATATGCTTACGCTCGCGGTTGAGAAGCGCACAGACAAGGATGCCAAGGCACCCGAACTCCTTCGTACCGGCATCATCCCCGGGGTAGTCTACGGCGCACACCAGGCGGCGACGCCTATCTCAATAGACTTCCGCACCTTTGAAAAGATTTTGCGCAAAGCCGGCGAGGCGACTATCGTCTCTCTTGAAGGTCTCGGTGCCCCGCTCCCGACCCTTATCCACGAGGTTGACCTTGATCCGATCACGAACCATCCGCGCCACGTTGATTTCTATGCTGTGACCAAGGGAGAAAAGGTTGAGGTCGCTATCCCGCTCGTATTTGAAGGTTCTTCGCCTGCGGTTGATGCGGGTGCGAATCTCGTTAAGGTGCTCTATGAGATTGAGGTGAAAGCAGACCCGATGAGCCTCCCTCCGCATATTTCTGTAGACCTCTCCGCACTTGTTGCTATCGGCAATCGTATATATGCAAAGGATCTTGTGCTGCCGGCCGGTGTGGAGCTCGCCCTTGAGCCGGAGGAGGTTATCGCGCTCGTGCAGGAGGTTGTAGAGGAGAAAGAGGAGGTGGTAGAGGGAGACATCGCCTCAATTGAGGTGGAGAAGAAGGGCAAGGAGGAAGCGGCAGAAGGAGAGGCGGGAGCCGCTCCCGAGGCGCCTGTCGCATAAGCCCGCTCCCTCCCATGGTAAAATGACCGGACGATGCGCCGGTTTTTTTATTTTGTCCTCGGATGCGCCGTCCTCACGACGCCGCTTACGGCGTTTGCACAAACCGCACTGGATCAGGCGGTCGCGAACCGCCAACAACAGCTCCAGAACCAGTTGAACGACATCGAGAGTCAGATTGCCGTACAGCAACAGCTCTTGGACACCGCAAGGAATCAGCACCAGACGCTCCAGACGCAAATCGACGCCTTCAACGCGGAGATTAAGCGCACCCAGCTTCAGATACAGGCCATAGACCTCACGATTACGAAGCTAAACGGCAACATCGGCGCGCACAACCAGACGCTCACACAGCTCTCCGCGCAGTTAGAGGCGGAGAAAGAGTCGCTCGCACAAATCCTGCGACAGACTCAGATGCTTGACGACTATTCAGTCATCAACGTCGCGCTCAGCTCGCAAAACGTGTCTGGATTCTTCAGCGACCTTGACGCCTTCACCTCTATCAAGAGTGCGCTCGCCGACTCGTTTGATCAGATTCAGAAGACGAGTGCCTCAACCGAGGTGGAGAAGGAGGCGCTCCAGGCGCGGCTCGCCGAGCAGGAACAGCTACAAGCTGAGGCCAAGCTCGCCAAGCAAGCGGTGCAGGCGCAGGAAAAAGAGAAGCAAAAACTCCTCACGCAGACTAAGGGCGTGGAGGCGAACTGGCAGAAGCTTATTGCGACCAATCAGCGAACCGCCGCACAGATTCGTACCGAACTCTTCCAGCTCGCAGGCGGCGGCGGTCAGATATCATTGCCGACCGCTATCACACTCGCGAAGCAGGCGGGCGCCGCGACCGGTGTGCGCCCCGCTTTCATTCTCGGAATCCTCAAACAGGAGACCAATCTCGGTGCGAACGTCGGCCAATGCCTTCTCACCAATGTCCCGAACAAGGGCGACGGAAAAGGGAAGAATTCCGGCAAGCTGATACGGGGCGTGATGAAGCCGTCTCGCGACGTTGACCCCTTTATGGTTATCACGAGCGCACTCGGTCTGGATCCGCTTGCTATGCCGGTCTCGTGTCCACAATCTACCGGCTACGGCGGCGCGATGGGTCCGGCGCAGTTCATCCCCTCCACGTGGACTATCTACAAGGCGCGTATCGCGAAGCTCGCGGGGCACGTAAACACGCCTGCGAACCCGTGGGACAATCTTGACGCCTTTACCGCAATCGCGCTCTACATGACTGACCTCGGCGCCGGCGCGCAGACGCCAGCCGCGGAGCGTATCGCCGCGCTCAAGTACTTCGCTGGAGGTTATTACAACAAGCCCGCCTTCTCCTTCTACGGGACGAGTGTCATGGGATTCGCCGCGCAGTTCCAGCAAGATATCAACCTGCTTGGTGGATAGCAGGGCAGTGATAGGCAAGTTATCCCCCACTGCATATCATCGCAGTACGTCTTATTTCCTATATAATTAAGTCATTATGAACCCTGAAATAAATACTGGTTTCCCTCAAGAAATGTCCTCTCGCCCGCCAGAGAAAAAGCGCTGTGCATTTGGCAATATTGGGAATAAGTCTGCATACCTCCTCGCCGTCGCAGGCCTTTTCGTCTTCTTCCTCACCTTCTCGCTCATGGGCACCTTCCGTACATCTTCTCCGGCCACTGGCCTAGCTACGCAACAGTGCGAGGAAAAGACTTTCGTCGCTGGCCCGCAGTCTGTGCCGAAGGTCGCTACCGACTATATAATGTGCGAACGGCGTCTCTGGAACACCTCACCCGCTTCCAGTGCGCAGGCGTGGGCAGATGCTCAGGCCGGGCTTGATCCGGTTAGCGCAGCCGCCTTCCTCACTGCCGTGGACACCTTCTTCGGCACCTCCTCGCCGCCCGGACGCACCGGACAGGGAACTACTCAGGGAGGCCACGCATTCTTCCGTACCGTGGGACAGTCTGGGGCGCTTTCGTGGGCTCTGGATTACGACCGAGGCGATACGAAGACGAAAGCCGCATGCATGGGTGTTATCAAGGTAGAGTTTAATTGTCACTAATATCTCCATGTCCACACTCACCTCCACATTGAAAACAGTTAGCTCTCCTGAACACAGTCGCTTATTCCTTCTCCCTCTCTTTTCTCTACTCGTTCTCGTGGGAGGATTTGGATTCACTCCCCACGCCGAAGCTGGGAATACAGGGACGCAAATGATCTACAATCCAGGAGTGGGAGGTATGGCGCTCGAAGCGACGGGCGTATGGTTCACCTGGCAGACCGACAAGGACGTCTACCAGCCCGGGGAGTCCATTCAGATTCATTTCATGATTGGTAGCGACGACTCCCCGCAAGGGAGTGGGGCCACCAGTATTTACTTCAGTGCTGATGGAGGAGGGGACGGAACGTTAGCGAAGACCTATCCCGTATTCCAATTTCCAATGGGCAAGGATGACTATTTCACCATTACCGCCCCCGCGACTCCCGGTCCATTCGCCCTCCGAATCTTCGCCAATCTCAACAAGTACTATGGCCAATCTGACCACTGGGTGAGCGCTAATAGCCCCGGGATCAAACCGATTTCTCTCAGTGTGGCAGCTCCCGCAGCTCCCGTTGTCGATATTTCCGCTAACCCAATCTCCTTGGTCCAAGGGGGCTCCTCTACGCTTACCTGGAATGCAATCAATGCCACAGGTGGCTGTATTGCAAGTGGAGATTGGAGCGGAAATGAATCCGTCCCCGGCACTCAAGTCGTCACTCCAGCCTCCGCCGGTATTTACAACTACACCCTTACTTGTATCGGTCTTGGCGGGAGCGGACAAGACACTGCGAGTGTGACTGTTTTAGCCGCCCCGTGCGTTATGACTTGTGATGCAGGAGTGCGGTATTCACTAGCCTCGAACCAAGCAGTCGACACCTTCAATTGTCTTGACGGGTCCCGAATGGTGATAAATCCTCCTGCCACAATTGTCGGAGGAAATTGCACTCCGAATGGGCTTACCTTGGGAACCTTTGGTCCAATGCCTCAGCCTGGAGTCACCTGCGTCCAAGACGCTGCGTGCGTCGTCGCACCTGCCACCTGTCCAAACGGTGCGAACAACCCGTCAGCTTGCAATCAGTGCCCGAGCGGGAGGGCGTGGGTCGGTGGCTCAACGGGCTCCTGCGAAGCTTGTAACGGCGGGTGTACTGGCGGCGGCAGCAGCTCTTCGAACCCTGGCGGCTCTCTCGTGTGCACCAATGGTGCAAGTAATCCACCCACCTGCGCCGCCGCCGCACTTTCACCGATCGTCAACATATCGGCTAACCCGACTCGCTTGCCGATCGGCGGTGGCTCGTCCACGATTACGTGGAGCTCGCAAGATGTGGTGAGTTGTACCGTCTCCGGGCCCGGCCTCTCCTCCTCGCTGAAGGAAGGTTCACAAGTAGTGAACATAATCACGCAATCCACCTACACCATCACCTGTCTGACTGCCACGGGCACGGTCGTTAAGAGTACCGTCGTCGTCAACGTCCAGCCGAAGTATCAAGAGTTCTAGCCCAAGTGCCGGAGAAGCACAGGGTGGAAAGATATCCACCCTGTCCTTCGCCGTTTTCCTGTCCCAACCTATATAATCAGGGCATATGGATCCTGAAATAAATGTCGTTACTCCTCAAGAAATACCAAATCTCCCGATGCCGGTTCCTCCAAAGAAATTCACTTTTCGATTTGGCAAAATTGGCAACATAGGCGCATATCTTCTCGCTATCGCAGGTCTCTTCGCTTTCTTCCTCACGTTCTCACTCATGGGTGTCTTCCGTGCATCCTCTCCGGCCACTGGCCTAGCTACGCAACAGTGCGAGGAAAAGACTTTCGTCGCTGGACCACAGTCTGTGCCGAAGGTCGCTACCGACTACATAATGTGCGAACGACGCCTTTGGAACACCTCGCCCGCCTCCAGCGCGCAGGCGTGGATAGACGCTCAGACCGGGCTTGATCCGGTTAGCGCAGCCGCCTTTCTCACGGCCGTGGATACCTTCTTCGGCACCTCCTCGCCGCCCGGACGCACCGGACAAGGAACTACTCAAGGAGGTCACGCATTCTTCCACACCGTGGGACAGTCTGGTGCACTCTCGTGGGCTCTGGATTACGATCGAGGCGATACGAAGACGAAAGCCGCATGCATGGGTGTTATCAAGGTAGAGTTTAATTGTCACTAACATGAAAACAATCAGCTATCTTCAACACCGGCGCTTGTTCCTCCTACCCCTCTTTTCTCTATTCGTTCTCGCGGGAGGATTTGGATTCACTCCTCACGTTGAAGCCGGAAATACATCGACGCAAATGATCTTCAAACCACCACCATCGGGTATCGAGGCGACGGGCGTATGGTTCACCTGGCAGACCGACAAGGACGTCTATCAGCCGGGGGAGCAAATCCAGATTCACTTCATGATCGGTAGCGACGATTCTCCGCAAGGAAGCGGAGCGACCAGTATTTATTTCAGTGCTGATGGAGGAGGGGACGGAACGTTATCGAAGACCTACCCTGTATTCCAATTCCCAATGGGTGTGGATGACTATTTCACCATTACCGCTCCCGCGACTCCAGGGCCCTTTTCTCTTCGTGTCTTCGCCAATCTCAATCACTACTACAGCCAGTCTGACCACTGGGTGAGCGCTAATAGCCCCGGTATCACACCAATTCCTCTTAGTGTGGCAGCTCCCACATGCAGTTTGAATTGTGGTGCAGGAGTGCGGTATTCACTAGCTTCGAACCAGGCACTCAACGACTTCAATTGTCTTGACGGATCTCGAATGGTGATAAATTCTCCTGCAACAATTGTTGGCGGAACTTGTACTCCGAATGGACTTACACTAGGAACCTTTGGCCCAATGCCTCAACCTGGAGTCACCTGCGTCCAAGACGCTGCCTGCGTCGCACCACTTAGTGTCTCCGCGAACGCCGTCGGCAACATCACGCTCCCGACTACCGCCTTCACTGAAACCTATAGTCTTTCCGGAGGAACCCAGGCGAACACCACCTGCCGACTCCTGGATAACGCCATGACTCCGCTCA
>JBAYHQ010000023.1:0-11640 GCA_041666065.1 Minisyncoccota bacterium
CGGGGGATGATATCGCGGTCTTCTGTACTGTGGTAAGACGAGGGACAAGTAGACCACCCGTGGTTGACGTGAGGTCAAGAATGGCGGAAGCGTTAGGTACGGAAATACCGATGCCCACCGAGCCACTGTTGGTGACGGTGAGTGCTGGCGGCGAGCTGGTGGCATAGCTGTCTGTGGTAGTGCCGACGTAGAGGTTGCCGCCCTGCGAGGAGAAGAGCCAGTGCTTCAGGTTTGTCCCTGCGCTTGAGTCGGTAAGTACGAGCTGCTTCCCTGTCGTAGTGGCGATGCTGAGGGTGGCGAAGGGTGTCGTGGTACCGATGCCGACATTGCCGCCGCCACCCTGGAGTATCAGGTTGCCCTTCGCGAGCTCTCCGTTATTCCACGCTTGGATGCCGTAGTAGGTGTTGCCGGTAGTCGCGCCGGTGTAGAACTGCAGGCTCGTGCCCACGCCAGTGACGAAGTCGCTGTTTGAGAGCGTCAGGTTCTCGGAGCTCCCTACTGTGTTCATGATTTCCAGCTTGCGGGTTGGGAGCTGTGTGCCGATACCCACGTTGCCGCTTGGGTCAATCGTAAGCTTGGTGGCGAAGGTGCTCCCCGTCTGCGTGGTGCTCTGCTGAATAGCGAAGTCGCCCTGTACCGCGTCGTTACTCAAGAAGCGCCAGCTACGACTTGAGGCAGAACTGCCTGCCGCGAGAGTGAGGTTGCCAGCGGTCGTACCGACGACACCGAAGAGCCCGTTCCCAGCGACCTGCAGCTTCGCGCTCGGAGTAGTCGTGCCGATGCCGACGCTGCCGGTGTTGTAGTAGATGTCCGAACCATTCGTAGTCCACTGACTACTTGCATACGGAGCGCCGTTTACGTAGAAGGCGGTCGCGTTCACCGTGCCGTTCACGTCTAGTGCGTACCCTGGGCTGGATGTACCGATGCCGACATTACCGTTTGCAAGTACGGTGTTCATGACGTTGCCAGCAGAATCAAGCCAGCTGGTGAGCGGACCCGTCTGACCGGCGACAGACGCGACGCGCAGTGTCGTAGACGCGGGGCTGGTCGCTGCGTTGATCACATACAGGTTCTGATTGAACTCAAAACGCTTAAGCGTGGAGTTCCACGAGAGTACCCCGTTCGTCGGAGCACCCGCACCGCGATAGAAGATGAGCGACATATCCTGCGTATCGGTCGTCGGATTGTTGGAGTTGATGCTGAAGGAAGTGTTGTTCGTGCCTGCGATAGAGGTAGACGCCGAAGAGAGATTGTTTGCAACGATGTTGTTCACGTAGCCGTTGCGCCAATACACAGCGGGGGTACCGATGTCGTACGTCTGGTTCGCGGAGGGGATGACGTTCCCTGTGAAGCGGGCATTGTTGGAGGTGTCAATGCGCAAGACCTCCCCGCCCACGCTCATACCAAGAGAGAGATAGCTCTGCTGTCCGTTGAGGTACGAGTAGCCGGTGTTCGCATTGGTGTAGAGCTTCAAGAGCGGGCTACCGGTCTGGTCGTTGAAGGTCAGCGCATTATCGCCGTTCGTGTTCCCTCGCTGGAGCGTGAGAGAGCTCCCTTGAGTACTGGTGCCGCGTACTGTAAGTGGGCCGTAGATTGTTGAAGCGTTGCCGTCGCCGGCGAGCGTCGTGGTAGCGGTCCCGCCGATAGCGAGCGAGTTGTAGGCGGAAAGCGCGGTGGTGGAAGCGTAGGGGAATTGTGATGCGTTGGAGGTGGTCGCGGTGAAGTATCCCGCAAGCGCCTGATTCCCTAGCGATGACGTCCCTTCAACTGCGAGTGAGTAACCAGGGGTCGTGGTGCCGATACCGACGTTGCCGGTGGTGTAGTAGATGTTTGACCCAGCAGTAGTCCACTGACTGCCGACGAACGGAGCGTTGTTCTGCAAGAGTACGCCGTTGAAGTTCAAGTTGCCCGCAACAGAAAGATTCCCTGCGAAAGTGGAGGTAGCAGTCGTAGAGGTAGCCGTGAAGTATGGTGCGGAAATAGATGTGTTGGCGGCGATTGAGGACGGGGAGAAGGTGCCGGTAACCGTGAGGTCGCCGCTCACTGTCGTGGTCGCGAGACTTGCGGTGCCGGTGATAGTGAGGCCGTCTAAGCTTGCGCTCGTCGCTGAGAGATTGCTGAAGCTGCCGGTTGTCGCAGACACCGAGACCCCGTTACTCAGCGTACCGCCACGGAAGTCGCCGTTGCGCACGATAAGGTTGTTCAGATCTTGGATCATGTTCACCTGCTGAATGGTGGTCATGTTCGTGATGCCTTGTGCGGCGACCGGTTGTATCTGGCCAGCGACAGTCGCGAGTATGTCGGAGCGCAGAGCGGAGAGCGACTGTGTCACATAGTCACGCGAGACTCCCTGCACAAGTGTCGTGTAGGTCGGATAGGAGTTCTGTACTGCGTGCACGGCAGGCGGCACGCTGCTGGTGACAACACGAACCTTCGGTACGCCAGTCGGCAGCACAGTTGCAGGTGTCGTCGTGAAGAACGCTACAAGCGCGCCGCTTGCAGAATCAAAGAGACCGTGGATGGTTTGATACGTAGTGAGCGCCACCTGCTCTCCTGTGGTAAGTGTCGGTACCAAAGCGGAGACTGCTGCGGCGATTTGCGGTATGCGCTCCGGAAGCGAAGCGAGGGCGAGCGAACTCTTGCCGAGTGTACCGAGATACGCATTCTGAACTTCGGACGGCAGTGCGGCGAGCGTATCCTGCGCTGCAAGCGCGAGCGAGAGGGTCGCGCTCGTCCCTTCGTAGCCCGCCTTACCGACGCTCAAGAGGGCGAGCTCGTAGCCACGCGTGGCACTCCTCGTGGCTTTCACGAAGTGCTCGGCAGCCGAGTATTCGGTACCGAAGACAGCTCCAGCGACTTGTGGCGCCAGATGCGCCGGTGCTCCTGTAGCGCGTAGGTACGCTGCAGAAGCGAGAGCTGGGACTCGCTCCGTAGTGGCGGCGAGCAAGTTGCCGGTCGCACCGAGGAACGCGACCGTCGCGGCTGCGCTTTTCGGTGCTGCTGCCGCAAGCCCTTGCACTGTTACCACGTCGGCGCGCACTGCCGCATGCGATGCGTGTATGACCGCCTCGCCGAGTGCGAGGTTCACACGCGCAGCGAGTACTGGCGTCGTAGCGAGCGTGTCGCGCGCGTCAGTTGCGAGCGCAAGCGATTTCGCACCCGACAGGTTGATGAGCGTCGCATACTGCGCAAGCGACGATTGCGCGAGTGCATACGCTCCGACACCAGCAGCGCGATAGGCATTTCCGAACGCGCCTGCGATGTTTGATGGCGATGTCACAAAAGCATACACGTTCGTGAGCGCTTCGTGCACGCGTGCCGCAGACGCACGAGCGTCGTCTGCACGCATCGTGTGTACGCCGGTAGACGCAAGGTTCGGTGCAACATACTCTCTTGCGAGCGCCGACTGCAGAAGTTGCGCGTCTATCTTCGCGAGGAACGAATGCTCAACGTACGCAGCATACCGATCACGCGCAGAAAGGAGCGCTGCGTGTTCGGAGTCGGCGCGCAGTGCGACATGCGCTTCTTCTAGACGCGATGCGATGCGTGTCGGTGTGTCGCCAAACGTGTCGCCGAATCCGTTTGCTGCTTCGCGTGCAACGCTTACCACGCGAGAGGCGGCACTTGGCAGTACATCAGTCCTTGCGATGAGTGCGCCAGAGACCAGCACCACGAAGGCCGCCGAGAGTGCGAGCAGGTGCGAGCCGAGCGAAGCGTAATTTCCGAGACTGAAGGGCGACACGGTGGGTGCACTGTCTGCCACAGACGTCTGTTTTGTCAAAACCTCTGTCGCACGACTGAGGCGCTTGTTGCGCTCGCGGTATTCGTAGACGCGCGAGCTCGCAAGCTCGCGTGCGCGATCAAGTTTCTTGTCCTTCTGTTTGCGCAGGAATGTCTCAAGCGACGCGCTGTCAATCGTCCAACTGTGACCGATTCTTCTCCCTTCAATTTCTCCTGATCGCACAAGTCGCGCGAGATAGTCCGATGTGTATCCGGAAAGCTCACTCGCATCCTTCGTTGTTATTAAATTTTCTTTGAGTGAGGAGTCCATGTCGGATAGCCGAATTAACTAAATAATAACTCGTTGTTTCGGCATCTCCTATGAAAATATCTAATCAATATGGGGATAATTATTTTTATAAAAAATATTTTTTAACGGTGCATCGTTACTTGTTTTTTAACCGATGAAATTTTTGATGCAAAATCGTTCCTGCGGAGCATGATTTTAGGAAAAAATATCCGCACACAAGCTCCTGATCATGTATTTTCCCTCCGATTTGTATTTCTGAGCGAAAAAGTGAGCAGGAAATACCACTTTTCTGTCACATACACTAATTTGATGTTTAGAGAGGCCGTATAGGCGAACTGTATAGTGATTACATAGTTATTCCGCTCCTTATACGCATCGGTCTAGCACATCTATATAGGTATAGATGCTCACTCTCCACGAGATACGCTACTCAGTTCCATTTTTCACAGGTGCAGAGTAATCGGCGATATTTCTTACCAATCTAAAGGGGCGCTCCTCTATAAGCCAGTTATATATAATATGTGGCACGAAGCTCTATGGACTGTTTAAAGGCTTACGGATCAGTGTCGTCTATAGAATATCCTCCGCGCGATTGTGCCTGTTGTTGTCTCGTGTATCCGAGACAAGAAAATAAGTATGTACGCTATTTATTGTATACGGATATTCCAGAAATTACTTGAGCTTGGCTATTCGTTACTACATACTCGTCAACGTACCCACTCCCTAGGATCGCTAGCACTACCGAAATAGCTGCCGCGAGCGCCCCTACAAGCTTCATAGACCCCATGATCCTTCTGTCGGCTCTAGGCGCCGCCACCACAGGCTCGGTAACCGGCTCCCTACGCACGGTGACAGGAAGAGGCTCACGCTCAGGGCGTGGGCTCAGGAAGCGCAGCGGTACCGCAACCTCACCATCGTTATCAACTTCCTCAGCCACTGCCTCAGTGACTTGCTCTGTGACAACAGCAGATACTCCCTCAGCCTTCTCTATTTGAGGTCTTGTGGGCACAGACGCCTCCGCGATATGGTCAAACCATTCTCGCCACGACTCGTGAAGGCTCGCGGAATCTTCTACTTGGCCTTCTTCTTCAATTTCATCTGTTACGAGCACTTCTTTGTCCTCTTTTAGACTCGCAAACGGCAGAAACTCCGATTTCGCTGCCTCATAGCGAGGAGAGTCCCAGTGAGAGAGCGTAGCCGCCGCCTTGCTGACGACCGTTTGTGCCTTGGGCTTCTCCTCAACTGCTTCGGCACCGAAACGATGGTCCTGAATCGCCGACTCAAGCACGTACCAACTCCTTCCTACGAGACGCGCAGGAACCCTGCCCTCACGGCAGAGTTGGCCGATATAATCCTTCGCATAGCCGGTCATCTTAGCGGCTTGTTTAGACGATACGTATTTCTTTTCTTCTATAATTATCTCATCCATGCCTTAAGTATAGCCGTATCTCGTCTGGTAATAAAGAGCTATCCCCACTTCACAAATAATGCCAAAAAGCAGGAGAAACCTGCCTTGGAAAACCAGAAAGTGCCCCTGCCGTGAGCAGGGGCACTTTCTGACAGTGCTCAATGGAGCTCCTCTATGAGAATGTCTCGGAGCATGGCCGGATTGCCCGCGCCTCTGGTGGCCTTCATACTCTTGCCAAGCAAGTACTGGAGGGCTGCCTCCTTCCCTGCTTGATACTCTGCTACGGCCTTTGGCTCCTCGGCGAGTACGCCCCTGACAGCCTCTCTAAGCACACTCGTGTCGTGCACTTGTATGAGCCCCTGCTCTTTCGCGATAGTCTCTGGGTCGCCACCCTTCTCTACAAGAACAAGCAGGGTGTCCTTCGCACCACGCGACGACAATTCGCCGGAACCGACGAGACGGATGAGTTTGGCAAACGCAGATGCGTCAAGTGATGCAAAATCTTCAATGCCGCTTTTCGCGTAGATGCCCGCGAGATCTGAGACAACGTAATTCGCCGCGAGCGTGATGAGTGCTGCGTCTGACTCAAGTGCGCGCGCAACAGCATCAAAGAAATTCGCACGCTCAAGCGACGCACAGAGAAACGCGGCATCACCTTCTTTTAGCGCATAGGCCGACGCATACCTCGCACGCCGCTCCCATGGGAGTTCCGGCATAGACGCGGCAAGCACCTCTCTGCTGCATTCGGGAATATCGGAGAGATAGAGTTTCGGCAGATCCGGCTCAGGGAAATATCGGTAGTCGGCACTCCCCTCTTTGAAGCGCTGATGGAAGGTCTCTTGCTTCGCCTCGTCCCAGCCGCGTGTCTCTTGTGACACCTCTCCCCCGCTTTCAATAAGTCTAATCTGCCGCTCTATCTCGTAGGCGATCGTCCGCTCAACCGAACGGAAGGAGTTTATGTTCTTGACCTCTACTTTCGTACCGAACACTCCCTCCTCGTTTGATACTGAAATATTCGCCTCAATGCGCATCTCGCCTTTCTCAAGATTCGCCTCACCAGCACCGAGCGTACGCAAGAGGAGTTGGAGCTCGCGCGCGAAACGTCCTGCTGTCTCCGCGTCGTGTATGACTGGCTCGGTGACGAGCTCCATGAGCGGTATGCCGGCACGATTGAAGTCAACAAGCGACTTGTCGCGCGCGTGTATGGAACGTGCCGTGTCCTCTTCAAGGTGCACCCGTGTGATAGCGACGCCTGCGAGAGAACCACCAGTAACAAGCGGGTGCTCGTACTGACTGATTTGATATCCCTTCGGGATGTCCGGATAGAAATAGCTCTTACGATCAAACTCGGTAAAGTCGGCAATCGTCCCGCCGATGGCCGTCCCGATCCGCACAATGTGCTCAACCGCCGCTCGGTTAATGACCGGCAGTGTCCCTGGGTGCGCCATACAGACAGGGCACACGTTTATGTTCGGGCGAGTCTCGTCCGGATCATTCCGCGAATCACAGAACATCTTGGTCTTGGTCTTGAGCTCTGCGTGCACCTCAAGTCCTATAGTCGGGCGATACATATACAGAAAGAGTACCGCAAACCTCCGAAAGCACCAAGACCCGACGCTCTCTAGGCTCTTTTGAGTATGCTCGTAAGCCGATCGGAGAAGATCTTCAGAGCAGCATCGTCGGCTATGGAGACCGAGAGCACCTCCCTCCCCGTCTCTTTGGTGAGCTTCGCAGCTATGGTTTCTTGCTCTTCTGGGGTAACCAAGTCTGTTTTGGAGAGGACGATAATCTCGTGCTTGTCGGCTAGGCCGTGCCCGAAGGACTCTATCTCCCCTCTCACTTCCCTATAGGCTGCGACAGCGTCTTCTTGGTCAGACGAGACGAGATGTAAGAGTATGCCAGTGCGTTCAACGTGCTTAAGAAATTTTATCCCAAGACCTCGGCCGGACGAGGCTCCCTCAATAAGACCAGGAATGTCGGCGAGAATATAACCGTAGAAGTCTCCGAGACTCGGACCGAGCGTCGTGAACGGGTAGTCACCGACCTTTGACTTCGCTCGCGTGAGTGCGTTCAGAAGCGACGACTTGCCAGCGTTTGGCAAGCCAATGAGGCCGGCATCGGCGATGATCTTGAGCGTAAGCTCAAGATCATCGCCCTTACCCTTCCTGCCGGCTGTCTGCTCAAATGGGTTCTGATTCGTAGAGCTCTTGAAGCGAGCATTGCCGAGCCCGCCCTTACCACCACGGAAGAGGACGATACGCTCGTCCTCTTCCGTAATCTCGTACTCCTCTCCGGTGTCTACCACACGGATAGTCGTGCCCACCGGCACTTTCAGTATCGCGTCAGCGCCATTACTGCCGTGCTTCAACTCGCCCTTCCCAGCTTCACCGTTCTCAGCATGAAATTTCTTCTCATAGCGATAGTTTGAAAGTGCTGCAAGGTCACGGACGCCAACAAGGACGACGTCGCCGCCCTTACCGCCATCGCCGCCTGAAGGTCCGCCGCGCGCAGACTCCTTAGTGCGTAGCCAACGGATGACGCCGTCACCGCCTTTCCCCGACTCCGCATATATGCGTGCTTCATCAACAAATGCCATTACTGCCACAATACACTAGAAAACATAAATAACCAACCTGCAAGATTCCTGCTCCCTGTAAATACTAAAATATGTTCCCGCCGCGATTACGCGTTTACTATCCCTACGACACGATGATCCAGCCTTCGGAGAGGAGCGGTTCGGCTTTCTTGTATTTAATAGTTTGTGTCATGTCACCTTTCTTGATGACGACGAAGTCGTTCCTGCCGTAGGAAGCGCCCTTCGTGACCGGCGCTTGTGCGCTCCCTTCTGTGCCAGCCGCCACCATGAGCGCACGAGTCTTCTCTTCTTCGGCGCGGATGCGCGCATCGTCCATGCTCTCCAAGCGCGGAAGCGCCTCTAGCGTGGCTGCCCGTATGTCCGCCTCAAGCGCTCGAAAACGCTGGAGTCCTTCGCGGCGATATTCAATAAGCGGATCCCGTTGACCATACGCGCGAAGCGATACCGAGCGACGCAGGTAATCCATAGTCTCCAAGTGCTCTAGCCAATACAGATCAATGATTTGCAGCAGAAGGCGGCGCAGGAGCGGTGTAAACGAAGCACCGAGTTCGCTCGTCTTTGTAGCAAGAGTCGCTGCAAGTGACGCATCGTCTCCGACAAGCTCGCGCACAAGTGCTTCTATGTCGGCGTCGCTCCCAAGGAGTGCTGCGCGTCGGCGCGCGTATATAGCGAGGCGTTGGGTGTTCATCACGTCGTCATACGCGAGCACCTGCTTGCGAGCATCAAAGTTGAACCCTTCAATACGCCCTTGTGCGGTCTCAAGTGACTTGGTAATCATGGCGCTCTCAATCGGTTCGTCCTCAGGGATGCCAAAGCGGCCCATGACTTTCTTCAGGGTCTCGGACGCGAAGACGCGCATCAGCTTGTCCTCAAGCGACACGTAGAAGCGAGTCTCCCCTGGGTCTCCTTGCCGGCCCGCGCGCCCGCGGAGCTGGTTGTCTATGCGACGCGCGTCATGCCGCTCGGTACCGATGACGGCGAGACCGCCGCGCGCGATGACCGCCGCGCGCTTCGCCTCGTCGGCGACCGCACCGCCGAGCTTGATGTCCACGCCGCGACCCGCGAGGTTCGTCGCCACGGTCACCCTCCCCTCCTCGCCCGCACTCGCGATAATCTCGCCTTCGCGTTCGTGATTCTTCGCGTTCAGCACCTCGTGCGGCACGCCTTCGGCTGCGAGATACGAGCTTACGATCTCGTTGTCTTCAATAGACACGGTCCCGACAAGGACCGGTTGACCAGTTTTGTGCCGCTCCTTCACCGCACGTGCGACCGCTCGGTACTTGCCGGCAGACGTTTGGAAAATCAGGTCGTCGTAGTCCTTGCGCGCGACTGCCCTGTTCGTCGGCACCACCACAACTTCAAGTCCGTACACCGTATAAAACTCCTCCTCGGAAGAGAGCGCCGTACCTGTCATACCGGCGAGCCGTTCGTACATGCGGAAGAGGTTTTGGAATGTGACGGTCGCGTACGTGCGCGTCTCCTCCTGTACTGCAACACCCTCCTTCGCCTCTATCGCCTGATGCAGCCCTTCCGACCAGCGGCGACCGGGCTGGAGACGTCCGGTGAATTCGTCTACGATGACTATCTCCCCATCGCGGACAATGTAGTCCTTATCTTTGTGGAAGAGCGCCTGCGCACGAACAGCGGTCTCCAAGTGGTGCGCGTACTTCATACCCCCCTCGGCGTAGAGGTTGTCTAGTCCGAGCGCGACTTCGGCGGCGTGGATACCCGCTTCCGTGAGCTGGATCGCCCGCTGTTTCTCATCAATCGTGTAGTCCGGTCCCTCGTGAAGCGCGCGGACGATCGTAGCGAAGTGCTCGTAGAGCTTCTGCGAGTCCCCCGACGGCCCGCTTATGATGAGCGGCGTACGTGCTTCGTCAATGAGAATAGAGTCCACTTCGTCAATGATGGCGTAATGGTGTCCGCGCTGCATAATCTGCGAGACGTCGTAGGCGGTATTGTCGCGTAAATAGTCAAAACCAAGTTCGTTGTTCGTGACATAGGTGATGTCGGCAGCGTACGCCTCGTGCTTCGTTGCGGGACGCAGGTAGTCGTAGAAGACCTTAAACGAACCCGTGGCATCGCGCTCACGATCCTCCTCCTTCGCCACGTGCGACGCGTCGTAGCGATACGCACCGGCGCTCGTCACCACACCAAGCGTGAGACCAAGGAAGTCGTAGACTTGTCCCATCCACGCGCCGTCGCGACGAGCGAGATAGTCGTTGACCGTGACCACGTGCACCCCCTTGCCGGAGAGCGCATGGAACGTCGCTGGTAGTGTCGCAACAAGCGTCTTGCCTTCGCCGGTACGCATCTCTGCGATCTTCCCTTCAAGGAGCGCGAGGCCGCCCTGTATCTGTACGTCAAAGTGCGGCTGGCGAAGCGTGCGGCGCGAAGCTTCGCGGACGAGCGCGAAGATGAGTGGCGCGTCGCCCTGCACGGCGCCTCCCTGCTCCGTAGCACGAGCGCGCACCAGAGCAAGACGAGCGCGCACCTCCTCGTCCGAAAGCTCTCTCAGCTCTTCAGTGTGTCGGTTCGTCGCCGCCACCACAGCCGCCGCAGCCTTCAGAAAGGCTGCCGACTGGTTCTTGGAGAAGAGCGCGGAGAGGCTGAACATTGATTGCAGTATAGCAAAAAAGAAAAAATCCCGCCGAAGCGGGATTTTTCCTTTTACAAAACTAGGCGCGCTTCTTAGCTGCCTTGCGCTTCTTTGCGACCTTCTTCACTGCCTTCTTTGCGGTCTTCTTGACTGCCTTTCTCTTCTTTGCTGCCATGGTAGTTGTAGGTTAGAAATGATGACTTATAAGTCGACCCGTCTCTGCACGAAATATTTTTCATGCACAAACGTTTCTACAAGATATTATTGCGCGTAAAAAATATTTTGTGTGAGAAAAAATATCTATGTGTGGATAACTTTTGAAAAAACATTTTCACAAAAAATATTTTGTGAAAATGTTTTTTCAAAAGTTATGCGCCGATGTCGCCGACGTACTCTACTTCACGCTCCAGATGAATGCCGAACTTCTGCAGTACTGCGTCTTGCATATCGCGCGCAAGCGTCGTGATGTCGCGAGCACTCGCGCCTCCTCTGTTGATAATGGAGAGTGTGTGTCGCGGCGAAACCCCTGCTGCGCCACGCACATACCCTTTCTGGAACTCGGTGTATTCAAGAAGAAACCCTGGAGCGAGCTTGTACGAGCCATCAGCCTGCTTCCACGCCCACGGGCGGAGCGCCTCCTCCTTAGCGGCATCAAGCGCGCGTGCACGCGCTTCCACCTGCCGATACTCCGCCTCGCTCACAAATGGCATATGGAAGAATGAGCCGGCGCATTTGAACGACAGACGGTCTCGCATGATGAGCGAGCCCTTCTCTTCGCGCATAGAAAGCACCGCTTCGCGTACCTCACGCTGTGTCGGTGTGCGTCCGACGCCGCGCGTAAGCGCTGCCATATCAAAACGATTGTCCTTGTAGGACGGTTGGGAGACCTCGTCCTTCGCGAGTGCAAACGTGGCACGCAGAAGCACATACTGTTTCGGTTCATGACTAAAGATGCTGTCGTGATACGAGAACGCGCACGCCTCTTTCTCTATCGTACGCACCACGCC
>JBAYHQ010000024.1:0-9231 GCA_041666065.1 Minisyncoccota bacterium
GCGCATACCTATCTTGAGGATTATTTCGGCACATTCAAAACACTCGCCGAATACTTGGAAAGTACGCGTGGCTTCGCGCGCAAACATGGCTACACTGAGACGTTGTTCGGACGTCGCCGACAGTTCCCTGAGATGAAATCGTCACTTCCGTATGTACGGGCGCAGGCGGAGCGCATGGCTATCAACGCCCCGTTACAAGGGACACAGGCAGACATAATCAAGCTGGCGATGGTACGGGTGGACGATATGCTCACGAAAGAAAAATCGCAGGAAGACGCGTACCTGCTCCTCCAAGTGCACGACGAACTGGTGTATGAGATACGGTCGTCGCGAGTGGGCGAACTGAGTGCCAAGATACAGAAGATTATGGAATCAGTTTTGCCGAGCGAAGAGACGAACGGCGTGCCGATCCTCGCTGTGGCGAAGCACGGACCGAACTGGGGCGACATGCAGCCGTTGTAATATGCTGTACCTCTTCCACGGGACTGATGTTGAAAAGGCGCGGACGAAAGCTTTTGAGTGGGTGGCGAAAGCTCGCGCGAAGGAGCCGAATCTTGCGTATGTACGTCTCGCACGCGAAGAACTCTCAGACACCGTGCTTCACGACGCGGCTCTCTCCGGCGGGCTATTCGTGAAGCGCCTATTGATACTTGTTGACGATCCGTTCCCAGCTGCTCGCGCGGTGAACGACGAGGAAGGGGAAGGTGAAGAGACGGCAGCAGAGAGTGTTCTAGAAGACCATCTGGACGCGCTCGCCACCTCAGATAACGCCATCATAATCCTCGCGCCAAAACTGTCCGCAGCAAAGGCGAAGAAGCTCGCAGCAAAAGCGAAGATGGAATATGCCTTTGATAAACTCGCCACGTTTGAAGTAAAGCGCGGCTTCAACAGAAACCTCGTGGAGGCACTCGGTGCACGCAATCGTGCGAAGCTTTGGCTTGAGGTGAACCGTGCGCTTGTTGCAGGGGACGCTCCTGAGATGTTGCACGGTCTCCTCCACTGGAAGGCGCGCGACCTGATGGAAAAGGGCAGTCGCTCATGGACGCCAAGGGAGTCACGCGAGCTTTCACTCGCACTTATAGAGCTTCTCCAGTCCTCCCGTCGCGGCGGTCTCGCACTCTCGCTCGCGCTTGAGAGGTTCGCGCTCTCGGTCTAAGTATGGAAGAACAGAGACCGAAGGTCGGTGTGGGTGTCATAATCAAGAAAGACGGGAAGGTTTTGCTTGGAAAGCGGATAGGGCAGCACGGGACAAATACATGGTCGTTCACTGGCGGACATCTGGAGTTTGGTGAGACAATAGAGGCGTGTGCAGAGCGCGAGACGCGGGAAGAGGCCGGCATAGAGATAACCAATCTGAGACAAGCGGCGTTCACGAACGATTTTTATGAGAAAGAACAGAAACATTACGTAACCATACTAGTCGTCGCAGACTATGTCTCCGGCGAACCGCGTGTCATGGAACCAGACAAATTTGAGGAGTGGCAGTGGTTCTCTTGGGACGCTCTGCCTGAGCCGCTTCTCCTGCCTATTACCAGTCTGCTCAAACAGGGGTACTCGCCATTTTAATTTTTCGTAGTGAGAGGGTCGCGATAGCGGTGGAGCCAAGGATGGCATACACGGGGAAGAGGAGATTGTAGACGGTGAACTGTCGTGTCGCTGCGAGCGCGAGGAGGGAGCTTATGACGTAGAGCATCCACAGTGTCGCCGGCTCAGACGTCGGGTCGTTGTACGTCTTGATGAGCGTGGGCACTGTCACTGAGAGGTCGGCAACGATACTTAAGATGATCGCGATAAGCGGTTCTTGCGTAATCGCCCAGAGGACAATAGCGAGTGCGCCGAGCGCGACGCATATGCCGTCAGCGCGCGTCCAGACCGCGCGTCCGAGATACAGCGCGGTGCAAGCGATGACGGTCGTACTCACGGTGGAAATGAGCGGTATAGCGAGAGACCAATCAATACCTTTTGACGCCTGTGCAGCGGTGGCGATAACAAAGAGAAATGCCCAGCCGAACCACGACACGGCACTTGGTCGCGTCGTGCTCTTCGTGATGCTTCTGATGTAGGGGACAAGTAATGAGAGCATCAGGATACTTGCACCTGTTCCAAGCACGGTGTGCCAGTCAAAGTTCATATGGAGGTGCGCCCGGCAGGTTACGATCCTGCGACCTTCTCCTTAAAAGGGAGCTGCTCTACCAGCTGAGCTACGGGCGCGAAGTGAGGTGGAACAAAGCAAGTCTGCTTGATTTTGTTCCGGCCGAACAAGCGGTCGTATGGCATACCATACGGGCGCGAGCCCCATCCTCGTATTTGTATTTCTACCACTTACGGCTTGTTTCTTCTAGTAGCTGAACAGATCTACCGTCTTACCCTGCGAATCAGTGAGGCGTACCACCTCTCGTTTTGACTGCCACATCGGAGTACTGCGGCCGAGATAGACGTGCCATGTGTCGCCCATGAAGTCAGCATCGCTTCGGTGGGCGTCCACGCATCCGTTGTAGTTCAGGTATTTCACAAGGAAACTCTGGCATACGCCGGAGGCTGTTGGTGGTGGCGTGAGGGAGGCCTGACAGCGCGAGAGTTTGTTTACGTACTCTATGCAGTTAGTGTCGCGCACGTACCCTGCGCCATAGAGCTTTGAAAGTTCGTCGGACGGGGCAGGACAGTTCTGTGGAAGGGGTGGCGAGAACTTCTGGAAGTTGCTGAAGTAGCCGATGCACTTGTTTTCTCTGAAGGACGCACCAATCGGAGATTGTCCTGAAATCAGTATCGCGCGCGTTCCTGCAGTCAGGATGATGTCCTGCACAGCGTTTACCGTGCCAGAGGTTGGCACTTCCGTACCGCGAGGGATAGTGATGGAGTTGCCAGTCGCTTCGCTCGCGAGCGTCCATCCTGAGAGATCAACAGGCACCGTGGCACTCTGTGACAGGCGTATCTCAATGTACTCATTTTTCGGATCGCTGGATCCCGCGCCGGAAATGTAGTGACTTAAGGAGATCATGTCACGGTACTGAGACTTCTCTCCGAATACGGCACTACCGGAAAGGGAGGATGCTTCGGGAGTGGGCTCAGACGCACTGCCGCCGGACGACCCTGGCAAGGAGACGTTGGAACCGCCCACAATAAAAGGCGCTCGCGGGAGCGAGAGATACGTGCCCCCGCCGAGCTCCTCAGGCTGGGACAGTCGAGGGCCGGAGAAAGCGAGTGGATGTACTGGGCCGCCAGTGGCGATCCAGACGAGGAATATGAAGACGAAGATCCCTATGAAAAACCATGAATCGTGCATGCCGTGCATACGAGAATAGTATCAAACTTCCGCAAGAAGTCGTACTACATGAGCACGTCTCATTTTCTAACTCGCTTCACTCCTAAGGAAATGAAGTCGTTCAAGCTCTTCGTGCACAACCTGCGCATCGCTCCAGGGCGTCTTAGAACCGCGGGGTCCCATGATATAGGGATCGGTACCCTTACCGGAGACGAGTACTGCGTCGCCCATTCGTGCAGCGCGAAGCGCCGCACGAATGGCCTCCCGCCGATCTAAGATTACTTCGGGCGTGCGTTGCATACCTGCCGCGACCGCGTCAATAATCGCACGAGGGTCTTCGTCGTACGGGTCTTCGTTGGTAAGGATGACTTTCTCACACGCGGTATCCGCGATGCCTCCCATGAGAGGGCGTTTCCACGCGTCTCTCCCGCCGCCAGTGTTTCCAAGGACACAAATCTTCCGCCGATTCGGGAAGGCGCTGTAGAGCGCTTGGAGCGAGTCTGGCGTATGCGCATAGTCAACCACCGCGATGAAATCCTGACCGGCATCAATGTGCTCCATGCGCCCCTTGACCTTCGGGAGCGCTGCAAGCGCTCGTGCCGACACGGCAAGTGAGACACCAAATGCTTCGCAGAGTTTCACTGCGGCGAGCGCGTTCACGGCGTTAAACGCCCCCGCGAGAGGAAGTACGAAATGCTCGCCCTTGTACCCGAAGCGCACAGTACGGTCGTCTCCCGACACGTCGGTAAGTTCGCTCTCGCTAAAGCCGATAGCGCGCGTGACTGGTGCAGAAAGGAATGCCGCGCTTTCAGGGACGTCAGCATTTGCGACGAGTACACGAGACGCTTTCGGCGAACGAGCGAGCGTCGTGACGATAGCTCGCTTCGCCTCCACGTAGTTCTCAAACGAGCCATGACGCTCAATGTGTTCGCGCTGTATGTTGGTCACAATGAGTCCGTCTAGATCAAGGAACCAGTGCCGGTACTGCAAGACGCTTTCAGAAGTCACCTCAATGACGAGATGCGTACAGCCAGCACGAAGCGCTTTATGCATGAACGCTTGTGCGAAGCCGCGCCCTTGCAGCGTCATCTTGTAGCGATTTGGCTCGGAGTCGTCTTCAACGGCAAACCGGATCGTGGAAACCAAAGCGGTCTTGTGTCCTGCCGCGCGCAAGATTGCGAACACCATCTCAGCAACGGTTGATTTGCCTTTCGTGCCAGTGATGCCGATGACCGTGAGTTTCTTCGCAGGGAAGCCATACGAGAGCGCCATGGTAAAAGAGAGTACGCGGTGATAGAGCGGGCGAAGCGGTCGTACGACCGCTTCGGGTACGATTTTCTTCAGGATACCAACGATACGATTCACTAGCTCGTACATATCTGCTTAGTTGCGTGAGAGAGCGGCCTTCAACCGTGCCTCTTTACCCACTACACCCTCAGGAACGGCTTGGAGCGCTTTTCGCGCTTCGCGCTCGGTGTAGCCAAGCGCCACGAGCGTATCAAACACTTCGCCGTCAGCGTCGCTGTGCGTGTGTGGCCCTACCTTGTCGGCAAGTTCCACAAGCATCTTCTCCGCACTCTTCTTACCGAGGCCGACGACCTTGGTGAGATAGTTCAAGTCGCGCTTACTGATCGCTCCCTCAAGCGCCTCACGCGGCGCTCTGCGTAACACTGAGAGTGCTGTCTTCGGTCCGACACCTGACACCGATAGAATGAGTTCAAAAAAGTCTCGGTCAGCCGTATCAGGGAAGCCGTAGAGCTCAAGACCGTCCTGTTTGAGGGTAAGATGCGTCGCGAGCGACGCCTCACTGCCGACCGAAAGGGACTCCGGCGTACTCATGCGCACCTCAATACCGAACCCAGCGACCTCCACCACCGCGCTTATGGGGCCGACGGAGAGCACCTTCCCGCGTATCTGGCGTATCATGTGCCCATGGTACTACCATTTGCCAGAGAACGGGAGATAGCGTATATATAGGAGACATATGGCAATCACCAGCTCAGCAAAGAAAGCGATCCGCTCATCGGCGAAAAAGCGCGTCTTCAACCTGCGCCGCAAGGATGCGATGAAGGACACGACGAAGTCGCTCACGAAAGCACTCGCCACGAAGGATGTTGCAGCGGCAGAGAAGCTTCTCCCGAAGGCCTTCGCTGTGATAGACAAGGCAAAGAAGCGCGGCGTAATTAAAGCGAATACTGCGGCACGCAAGAAGAGCCGCCTCGCTCTCGCGATAAAGAGGGCAAAGGCATAAAGAAAAAGTCCCGAAAGGGACTTTTTCTTTTTGGTGTCCTCGGACGGAATCGAACCGTCATCGGCCCCTTCGGAGGGGGCTATCCTATCCGTTGAACGACGAGGACGAAGTGCGCGAGCTCCCGTATGCCTCCATACGAGAACGAGCAACTCAATCCTAACTCTAAAACGAATTTTGTGCCCCCGCGAGGAATCGAACCTCGATTACGAACTCCGCAAGCTCGCGTCCTATCCGTTGAACGACGGGGGCAACATTAGTCTCTTATGAACGAAGTGAATTAGAAACTAAGGAGTGCCGCACGCAGGATTCTTGTATTTGGCGTGCGGCCATAGTGAATGTATATCAGAATCCAAGCCACCCCGCTACTATGTCGGAGAAGGCGTGCTTGTGCTCCTCTTCGTCTACGTGCTGCAGGAAGTAGGCGTACACCAGATCGGCGTCTACGCCGCTGAGCGGCACCATGAGGTGGGGCGAGTGCCAGCTCTCGGTTTTTATAGAAAGGATAGGCGGCAATTCTCCTTCAATGTCTTCAAATACCGAAAAAGAGATCATACGTTCAAACGGGTGGAGCATGTCGCCGATAGCGAGCCCCGTCTCTACGAGGCGGAACCGGTGCACGGGCGGCTGTTTGACCGTATGGAGTGCAATAGCCAAGACGGCGACGATGAGGAGTAGGGCAAACAGATAGTTGCCGAAGAGGAGGCAGGCGACGATACCGGCAATAGCGACAATGCCGAGCGCCCAGTACCAATCGGCGCTCTTCGGGCTATGGTCGTACTCGCGTCCCTCCCATTCAGCGATGACGTTGTTCGGCATGAGAAAAGTATATCATTCACCCGTGACCTAGCTTGTGGTGGCATGAACAAAATACCCAAACTTGACTCCGTGTGTCGGGCGCGTATCGTCATTCTCAGATGTTCAATCCATAACCCTAGACACAGAAAGAGAGGCAGATTGTGAACGATCAAGAGCTGGATCTCAGTAATCTCGCGCAGAAATTGCTTGCTCAGCACCGGCGTATCGAGCTCGTGCCGGGCGAACTCACAGACGACCGTCGTATCATGCGACTTGTTCCTATGCGCAATGGGAAAAAACTCAACTGCAATTTCGTCTATCCGGAATCACTGCCGGCACTCGACCTCGCACGAGCAGGGATCGACACAGGCCGGTATCAGAGCACGCTGACTCTGGAGCACGAAGTGGCGAAATTACTCAAAGGACGGCAATTCATCGTCCGGCCGAACTTCAACCCGACGGCCGGCTTCAATAATTTCGCTGGGGTTTGCCAAGCGCTACACCTCAATGACCTTGCCATGTCCCTCGGCGGTATGCTCGCAGTAACGCGTGGGCATCTCAGGAGCTCTTTTGTCGGGGCTCAGATTGACCAGAAACTGGTTGAACCTGATCTTGAACGCGGGCATCACGCCGTCATCGAGCGCTTCATGAAAGTCGGCATCGGGTTCCACATACGTATCGTCGGCAAGCAAATCAAGGGTCTCAATCTTTCACGGCCAGTCGTAGGGCTCCTCACGGACATCGTGGGATTCCTGTTTGCGGTCGGGAACCGACAGGAGTCTAAGGAGTTCTGGGCGGCGATTGACTACTGTCAGATCAGGGAAGAAATCACCAACTCCGAGAAGTTGCATGGGGAGTACTATGCCGCTAACAGCGGGAAGTGGTGGTTCCCCCTCTTCGGCAAGGAGAAGAAGTGGAGAATGTACCTTGCCGAGCGCAGAGAGGCCCTCCGTAATGCGATGCTAGTCGCGAACGGAGCCAGCATTGCGCAAGCCTAATGCAGTTCTGAAGCATTTGAACGCGGTCCTAGACCGCGTTCTTATTTTTTGTTGCGGAGGGGGCGAGATTCGAACTCGCGGTACCTTGCGGTACGGTGGTTTTCAAGACCACTGCACTAGACCACTATGCGACCCCTCCTTGTAACGCACGCCTACTTTGAACCTGATGATTCGTGGGTAGGCGTGTCTGACTTGCGGGACTTGTGGTAGTGGGTAGAAGAGGGGCGGAACCAGACGAGATAGATGACGTCCAAGATACCGAGCGTATTGATGACGAGCAGGGCGATGAACCACTCTTTCTGCTCATGACGGGCGGCGTGCCAGAGCGCGAACCCTTTCACCACGATAGTCCAGAGCATGAGGATGATGAAAAGAGGGAAGAGCACGCTCATGATGCCGAAGGCGAACGGGGAGTATGCTCCGCCGTAAAACGAAGAAGACATTGGTCCGTAGAAAGAATTGAATCCGTGCATATGAGCGTATTATACCATACACTTATCCCATGCGGTATCTCGGTGTTGACTATGGAAGTTCCAAAATAGGACTGGCGCTCTCGGATGAGGCGGGTACTATGGGCTTCCCGCACTCTATCGTACCGAATACTCCGCGCACTGCCGACGACCTCTGTGTGCTCATAGCCAAAGAGGATGTCGGCGCGGTAGTTATTGGCGAGTCACGCACGCTTTCCGGCGGCGAGAACCCGATAGCCGAAGCGGCCCGCGCGCTCGGTGCGCTGCTTACGGAGCGCGCGGGCGTGCCCGTGTTCTACGAGTCAGAGGTGTTTACTTCGGCTCTTGCGCGGCGCGCGCCGGCGAAAGAAGCGAAGTCGCGCGCACCGAAGTCGCGCGCAAATGTAGACGCTTCTGCTGCAGCACTTATCCTTACCAGTTATCTTTCACGAGCCGACCATGCATAAAGAGCAGATTTCAATTGAGGAGTTCAGCAAGATAGAAGTGCGCGTCGGCACCGTGAAGACTGCCGAGCGTGTCCCAGAGACCGACAAGCTCTTGCGGCTCACGGTAGATTTTAATGAAACGGACGGACCGCGGCAGATCGTGTCCGGTATCGCCGCATATGTACCTGAGCCGGAATCGCTCGTCGGCAGACAGCTCGCATTCGTGACGAATCTCGCACCACGCACGATACGCGGGCTAGAGAGTAACGGTATGCTCTTCGCCGTCGGTTCAGACGAAACATTTGCGTTTCTTACTCCCGACAGAAGCGTCCCTCCGGGCACCAGTGCACATTAACGAAGCGTCGCGACAGAGCGGGCACGCTATACTACGAGCATGGCACCTGTTTTTAGCGGACGGATGCGCGCGTTGTTTGCGCCTCCGCAATACCTAGACCTCCCGCTTTCCGGTATTGATCTCTCAACGAGCGGTGTAAAGGCGGTTCGCCTTGAAGAGGGTATTCACGGACTCGTACTTGCGAGCAACACGGAGGTGCGGCTCGCCCCTGGGGCATTCACGGACGGCGAGATAGTAGACCGCGACTCGGTCGTTGAGGCTATTGCCTCTGCGGCAGAGGCAGCGGGTATTACCTCGGCGAACGTCGCGCTCCCTGAATCAAAGTCGTATTTGTTTGAAACAACCGCCGTGGGAGTGGAGAAAAGCGAGTGGCGCACTGCGATTGAACAGCATCTTGATGAGTTTATCCCCCTGCCGCCGCAAGAGACAGTCTTTGATTTCGTGGAGGTAGGGCGTGACGATAAGGGGGAGGTGCATGTCGCGGGCATAGGCTTCGCGCGTCGCATCGTAGACGATATATTGTCGGTATTTGATCAGGCGGGCGTCAACGTACGCGCGCTTGAGGGAGAGACGTTCGCTTCATCCCGTGCACTTTTGCCGCACGGCGATGACTCAACCGCGCTCATCATTGACGTGGGGAAGACGACGACGAAGATATCAATCGTCACGCGGCGC
>JBAYHQ010000025.1:0-8781 GCA_041666065.1 Minisyncoccota bacterium
ACACCAAGCGGGAGCATCCCCGGTCCAGGAGCGAACACGACATCTCCGGCACTCACGCCTGCCGCACGCGCGATGGAAGCCTGCATCGCTCCCGCGCCTGCGCCGAGGATAGTGATCGGCGCACTCTTACTGCCGACCCAGCCGCTCGTAGATACCCCTGGTGTGGAGAACAGCGTGACGCGCGAGAAATCGTCTGACACAGAGGAAACGACGCCAAGCGGAACACCGCCCATACCAAACGCTTCCATACCGAGCACGACGCCTGCACTCTCACCCGCCGAAAGCACCAGTGTGTCGTACGGGCTCGCTGTCGGGCGCACGAGGACACCGGCAAGGACGCTGTGCGAGCTATCCTTGCCCGATGCGCCAACAAGCGCAGAGAGACTTTCCGCTTTCTTCAGAAGCGCTTGATTCTCGCTTGCAAGCGCCGCGTTCTCTTCGGAGAGTTTCTCATTCCGGCGTGCAAGCAGGGCGGCGTCGCTAAAACTACTCAGGAACGCACGACTCTCTGCGGCGATGGCGTCTGACGCGCGGTAGGCTGGAGCGAGCGCATGCAAGAAGACGTTCGGTGCGATCAGTCGGAACAGTAATACGAAAAGAGAGAATAAGATTGCAGCAACACCCCGCGAGATACCGCGGGCCGACAAGAGCGCGTTACGCTTCGCTAAGAATGTCCTCTTCATCTATAAAAAAGTCTACGTACGGTTCGGGATTCTCAGTGACGATGCCCGCCCCGCGCACGACCGCGGTGAGTGGGTCGGGAGCGACGCGTACCGGCACGCCGAGCATCTTCGCGAGCGCCTGCGGGAGGCCCCGCAGAAGCGCGCCGCCGCCGAACACCGTCACTCCGTGCTCAAGCACGTCGGAAAGCAGTTCGGGCGGCGTGGACTCTATCACTTCTTTCATGGCATCCATGAGCGGGTCCAAGGACGGGGTGATGGCCTCGCGAACGTGATTGTCGGTAAGGGTGATCTCGCGCGGTAGGCCCGTCGCGAAATCGCGGCCACGGACGCTCCGCGAGAGTGCCTCGGAAAGTGCCATGACCGAGCCGATGCCTATCTTCACCTCCTCGGCGGTCTTCTCGCCGATGCCGAGTTTGAATTCGCTCCGCACGTAATCAATGATGTTCTCGTTGAAGCGATCGCCGGCGACGTGCGAACTCTTACTTGCTACGACACCAGAGAGTGCTATGACGGCGATGTCGGTCGTACCGCCGCCGATATCAAGCACCATCGTACCAACTGCGTCAAAGATGGGCAGCTTCGCACCAATAGCACCCGCCACCGGCTCTTCCAAGATAATCGCCTCGCGCGCACCCGCAGTACGAGCGGCGTCGCGCACCGCGCGGCTCTGCACGTTGGTCACGCCGGTCGGTACGCCGATCACGACTCGCGGACCGAAGAGGCGCGCGCGCCCGTTCTGCGCTTTATTGATGAGGTACGTCAGCAGCTCCTCTGTCACCTCAAAATCGGAGATAACACCGTGGGAGAGCGGGCGCACCACGCGGACGTGCGCGGGCGTCTTCCCAAGCATCGTCTTCGCCTCCTTCCCTACTGCCACTATCTGATGCGTCTTGTCGTTCACTGCCACGACCGACGGCTCGTTCAGCACCACGCCCTTCCCACGCACGTACACAAGCGTGTTCGCCGTACCGAGGTCTATCGCGATGTCGTTGCTGAAGAAAAGATTTTTTGAGAATCGCGCCATATTCAAAGGGCGAGGATACTCTCTCGCGAGACTTTCTCTACTCTGCCGGTCGCACGCTCTACCACTTCAAACTCGCCCGAAGCGACCGCGTCCTTCCCCACCACGACGCGCTTCGGGATACCGAGTAAATCGCTGTCGGCGAACTTCTCACCGGCGCGCGCGTCGCGGTCGTCATACAAGACTTCAACACCAGCCTTCACGAGATCGTTGTAGAGCGCATCTGCAGCTTTCTCCACCTCATCGCCACCCTTACCAAGCGACACGAGATGCACCGCAAACGGTGCAACCTCCTTGGGCCATACAAGCCCTTTCTCGTCGGCAAGCGTCTCCACGATGATGCCCATAAGACGCGTCGGACCGATGCCGTAGCTGCCCATCACGACCGGTTTCTCTTCTCCCGTTTCGTCCTTGTAGACGAGACCGAGCGGTTCGGAGAAGCGCGTGCCGAGATTGAAGATATTCCCCGCTTCTATAGCCTTCTTCTCTACAAGCTTCTCTCTCTCAAGACCGAGCTTCGCAAGCGTCGCGTCGGTATATACCTCCTTGTTGACCGCGATGCGCTTCTCCTCATCTACATAAATGGTGTCCTCACCGGCATCAGAGACCGTCTGGAACTCCTCGGAGAATTCGCTGAAGATACCGCCAGAGGCGAAGGTGACATACGTCCGCTCGCCGATGCCCATACGCTGGAATACTTTCACATAGGCCGCACGCGCCTTGTCGTAGAACGTCGCATGCTCCGCTTCGTCTTTAGAGAACGAGTAGAGGTCCTTCATCAGGAACTCCTTACCGCGCATGATGCCCGACTTCGCGCGGAGCTCATTTCTAAACTTGTTCTGGAACTGGTATGCGTACACTGGCAAGTCGCGATACGAGGAGATGTGGTCGGTCATGATGCGCGTAAGCGGCTCTTCGTGCGTGATAGCGAGACCCGTCTCGCCGCCGCTCTTGAAGGAGGTCTTGAACCAATTATCCACCTTGTCGTCGTCCCAACGGTCGGTACGACTCCAAAGCTCCTTGTCCTGAAGCGCGGTCATCACGAGCTCCTGTCCGCCTATGGCGTTCATCTCCTCGCGGATGATCTGCACGATTCTGTTGAGCGTACGAAGTCCGAGCGGCAGGTAGGAATACACGCCCGCCATCTCCTTATGCACGTAGCCCGCGCGGACCAGCAGCTGGGCGTTCTTAGACACCTCGTCGGCGGGAGCGAGCTTACGGGTCTTGGTGAAGAGCTGTGATTGTCGCATTGGAGACAGTATACATCGTTGTACGGTGAAGCTCTACAAATGCGGGCGAGGATATTGACATGTTGATTTTTTACATTAGAGTGACGCCAGGTGTAAAACGTGCCAGTTACCCTGAGGTAACCGGATTGACAATAGTGGCCAAGCGCCGAAAGGAATTGGAAATGAAGAGAATATTGTTCGCAGCGCTACTCGCGATAATCGTGCTGCTACTCAAGAGTCCGGCTCAAGCCAAGGAGCGCGAGGCAGTCTTGGAAAACGGGACGCTCGTCGTCAAGGAGACGACAGAAGTTCTGCGTGTCCCCGACGTACCGAAAGACCTGTCGGCCGACTTCGCCCTCAAACTCATCGCGGGCGAAGCGAAAGAGGTGGTGATCGAGGATAAGGTTGGCAGAGCCTATTTCTCCATAGCCTTTCCTTCGGTCGAGGCGCGGCATGAGTATGCGGGCGACAGAATTGTGAGGTACCGAGATGGCGCATGGGCCGTAGAGCAGTTGCCGCCCAAATCCTCACACGGTACTGAGACCAGTATCGCCATTCTCTGGCTCTGGATGCCCGCCTTACTCATCGTGATGGTGAGCATCACCAGCTCACTGTCTGGTGCCAACGTGTACAAGCTCTTGGCCGTTTACGGGGCGATGCTCGTCACTGCATACGTTAGCGCTTATTTGGGGGCGGCCACGATGGTTCTTGGAATGATCCTCGGGGTCGCCTCTGGCATCCTTGCTTCTAGAGACCCAGATGATCCAAGCAGGTTGATGGGATATGGTGGAGGACTTGCGGGCGCCTTCGTGGGCGGACACGCGGGATTTGTTGTCGAAAGATCCATGAAGATTCCGAACGTGGAGGCCGTCATGCCCTACCTCTTCTTTTTGCTTGCGGTCAGTGTCATGTCATTCATCATCGCCAAAGCAATCGTGTATGCGAAGACGCGGCGACTGACGACGCCAACCACTAACTAGTCGGAAGAGTCCGACACCTATCTGGGCGGGAGATGTATCTCCCGCCCTCTTTGTTTTCATCCAACTATTTTAAATATGTCGTGAGCGGTCACGACCAACATCAGTAGTACGAGGAGTACGAAGCTTATGGAATTAAATGCCCGTGTGACGCTCGGTCTAATAGGACGGCGGATGATGCTCTCTATAAGTACGAAGAGGAGGCGACCCCCATCTAGCGCGGGTATGGGGATGATATTGATGAGCGCGAGGTTTATAGAAATGATAGCCATGATAGAGAAGAGGTCACTCATACCCTGCTCACCTGCGTGGCCCACCACGCCCGCGATACCCACTGGCCCCGCCACCTGCGAGAGATCGGCCGAGAGTGTGAATATACCTGCGAAGAAATGCCAAAGCCCTTCGGCGGTCATCTTAGTCGTACCCCACGTAAGCGAGGCTCCCTCTATAAGCGCAGCAGAGAGTGAGAGCGGCAGGACACCGATGGTCGCCACCTCTACCCCAAGTGCATACCGCGAAGGGTCGCTCCTCACGATACCCGCAAGCGGGACAGCGACTGCCGTGTGCTCTTCCCTCCCACGCTTCACGCGGAGCGTCACCTCGCTTCCGCCGCTTGCGGCGACAAACGCCGAAAAGCTTTTCGGGTCGCTCTCGTGCCACTCGTCGACCGCGTCCTTGGCGGCGATGATAGCGTCGCCTGCGAGCAGCCCCGCATGCGCAGCTGGCGAATCCGGCAGGACGCTCGCCACCGCAAGTTCCACATCGTGCGCGATTGCCGCCTCGCCGGTAGAGAGAGCGCGCGGTGTCCCGATCATGAGTGCGCCGGCGATAAGTGCATAAGCGAAGAGCAAGTTCATCGCGACCCCAGCCACGAGCACGGTAGCTTGTGCAAGGCGGTTCTTAGAAGAAAATGCTCGCGCATCTCGCGCCTCTTCGGGCGTGAGTCCGTCCTCGCCGTATATCTTCACGAACCCACCAAAGGGCAACCAATTGAGCGTGTACTCGGTCTCACCGACTTTCGCAACCGTGAGCGCTCGCGGCGGATAGCCGAGCCCGAACTCGTCTACGCGCATACCCACCGCCTTCGCCGCGATAAAGTGCCCTAGCTCGTGCACCACGATGAGTGCGACGATGACAGCGATGAAAATCAGGATTTCCACAGCGACTTATTGTGCGATCTCCAATTCTTTCTTCTCAAGATGCCGCTCAAGCGCAGCGTTACCCGCGTCAACCATCTTCTGTACTTCCGCCTTGAGGCGCAGTATCTCGTCCTTGCCGATGCCACCCTCCTTTTCCGCCGCGTCAAGCGCCTTGATAGCCTCGGTGCGATGCGAACGCATCGCCACTTTCGCCTGTTCGGTCTTGTCGCCAGCGATCTTGGAGAGTTGTGTGCGGCGCTCACTCGTGAGTTCGGGGAAAGAGACGCGCAACCCCTGATCATCGGTGGAGACACCGATGCCGAGGTCGGCGTCGGTAATGCCCTTCTCTATCACTTTCAAGAGCTCCTTGTCCCACGGGATGATACGGAGCGTGCGTGCGTCTTCCACCGACACATTCGCGAGCTCGCGAATCGGTGTGCGCGTGCCATATGCCTCTGGCTTCACGCCATCAAGGAGCGCGGGGGTCGCGCGGCCGGTGCGCACGCCGGAGAGCTCGCGCGAGAGCCACTCCTCAGTCTCAGCGATGTTGGTCTTCAGTTTTGAAAAGTCGTATGCCATATGTGCTGATTATACCAAACCTTTCGGGGTTACGAGCGACACATGCTCAAGGATCATCTTCACGGGCGCACTGCGGTCGTAGAGGTGCCTCCGCAACTCTGCAATATCCGAGAGCAACGAGGTGACTCCTTGCTTCAAGGTGTCTCCTCGTTGCTCATACGCCGCTGCTTCGATGCCGTTCACTATCGCGATTGCTTCATCACGAAGCTCGCGCTTCTTCTCATCATCTTTGCCACTCGTGAGTCTCTTTATCATCGCGCTCCGCTTCTCCCCGCTCGCTTTCATAAACTCTTTTGCTATCTCCGGAATGAGGGGTTTCGTAAACTCCTCATTAGCATTGAGGACTTGAACGCGAGAGCGCAGCGTCGGCAAGAGACCGCCGAGAGACGGCATGACAAGAAAGAGGTACGTGCCCGCCGGCGGCTCCTCAAACACTTTCAGAAGTGCATTCTGCGCTTCGTGGTACGCGCGGCTCGCGGAGATGATGACGACCTTCGTCGTGCTGGCGAACGGCGCTCCCGCAGCGAGCTCGGTCACGCGCCGCGCATCGTCTACCGAGAGCAGTCCGTAACGCATCACGACGAAATCTGGATTCCCGCGTACCTTCATCTCCAACTCTTTCTCTGCCCACGCCTGCGCGGCGGCAATCCCCTCCTCAGGTTGCGCTTCTATGACAAATGCGTGGTGCTGCATACGGTGATTATAGCTTGCATTCCCGCGCTCGCGGGGTGCTTGACAAATGAATTAGTGTATGCTATACTGGCGTTACGTTCAACGAAGGGAGAAAATGATGGAACAGTACCTTGCAGCACGCCTTGAAGTGGAAAACGCCGTTCCGAGTAACGGCCTGCTCTTCCCGATAGTCGCTTTCGCCAGCATCGGCTCGGCGATAGTCTTCTATCTGTTCATGACATACCCGTTTTCCTGACCGCAACGGCCATTCTGAAAAGGAGAACACAATGAGGTGAACGAATGCGGTCAGTAGCAGCGGTGCGCCTTACCGGTCAACGAAAAAAGGCGGCAGGAACGAGTCAAATCCTGTGGCGACAAACGACTCAAAAAAGGGAAGCTTCGGCTTCCCTTCTCGTTTTCTATACAAACTTATTGCTTAGCTAAAATACTTTTCTGATAGGTGTTGAGGTGCTTGAGCGCGATACCCGTGCCACGCGCCACGCAGAAGTACGGGTCGGAGGCGAGCTTGGCGATGACGCCGGTCCGACGGTAGACGAGCTCAGGCATCTGCCGGAGCTGGCTCGTACCGCCGGTGAGAATGATGCCGTTGTCTATGATGTCGGCGGCGAGCTCCGGCGGCGTGTCTTGGAGCACCTTACGCACCGCCTGCGTCATCTCGCGGAGCTCGCGACTCATCGCTTGCACGATGTCGTTCGTGGCGATATCTACCGTACGCGGCAAACCGCTCATGAGATCGCTCCCCTTCACCGGCATCGTGAGCTCTTCCTGCATCGGCACCGCCGCCCCAATACGTATCTTCACTTCCTCGGCCGTCTTGTCGCCGATGGAGAGGTTGTAGTGCTTCTTCACGTGGTCCACGATAGCGCGATCCAGACGGTTACCCGCGCACTTAACCGAGGTAGACGCGACGATACCACCCAGGGAGATCACCGCGACGTCTATCGTGCCACCACCGATGTCGGCAACCATACGCCCCATGGGCTCGTGGATAGGTATGCCCGCGCCGATGGCGGCGAGGATAGGCTCCTTCACCACGTACGCATTCTTCGCACCTGCCTTCATAGCCGCTTCTATGACCGCACGTTTCTCGGTGCTAGTCACGCCCGCAGGTACGGAGACGAGCACAGTCGGCTTAAAGGGATTCCAGCCGAGCGCTTTCCGCATGAAGTAGCGGAGCATGGCTTCCGTCACGCGGTAGTCGGCGATAACGCCGTCCTTCATCGGACGATACGCGATGATGTCGTCGGGGGTGCGGCCTATCATCTTTTTCGCCTCAATGCCGATGGCGAGAATCTTGTTCTTACCGCCATACCCGCGCTCCTTGGAGACCGCGACGACCGACGGCTCGTTGATAACGACGTTCTTCCCTGGGACGAAAACAAGAACATTAGTCGTGCCGAGGTCAATACCGAGCTTTGGGGAAAAGAAACTCATTAGGAGTAATGGTACACTACCCTTCATGCAAGGTGAAATGAATTTCATAGTAGAGGGCGGCGAGAAACTCAAGGGGACGGTGGAGACCAGCCGGTCCAAAAACGGTGCGGTTGCCCTGCTCGCAGCCTCGCTCCTCAACGCTGGACGCACGACACTAGAAAATGTGCCGAAGATAGAAGAAGTGCATCGGCTTATTGAGGTGCTCCGCTCTATCGGGGTCTCGGTAGAGTGGCAGGGTGCCAATGTCGTCATAACCCCGCCAGAAAAGCTCGCACTTGAGAACATAGACATGAAGGCGGCCACGCGCACGCGCAGTATCCTCATGTTTATCGGTTCGCTCATCCACCTCTTCCCCTCCTTCGCACTCCCGCAATCCGGCGGCTGCACGCTCGGCCTGCGCTCCATACGCCAGCACCTCTGGGTACTGGAGAAATTCGGCGTCACTATAGAGACACTCACCGACCGTTACCACATAACGCGCGGCACACTCACTCCCGCTACCGTCGTGCTCTACGAGGCGAGCGACACGGCGACTATAAATGCGCTCCTTGCCGCTGCCAAGCTTTCCGGCACTTCGGTCATCAAGTACTGCTCGGCGAACTATCAGGTGCAGGAGGTCTGCGGCTATCTGGTTAAGCTCGGCGTAGGTATAGAGGGTATCGGCACCAGCACGCTCACCGTGCACGGCGTAGCTGATATCAATACCGACATCACGTACTCGGTCGCTGAAGACCCGACCGACGCCATGTTCTTCATCTCCGCAGCTATCGTTACCGGAAGCGATATCACGATTTCTAAAGCGCCGATTGCGTTCCTAGAAGTGGAGCTCTTTGTACTGGAGAAGATGGGGCTCCGCGTTACCGTAACCGATGCAGGTGTGTCAGAGAACGGCATCACTAGGCTCGCCAACATCCGCATAGAACCGTGCGAGCTCAGTGCCTTCTCAGAAAAGATCCATGCGCGCCCCTACCCTGCCCTCAACATAGACAACCTGCCCTTCTTCGCCGTCATCGCGACGCAGGCGAA
>JBAYHQ010000026.1:0-8642 GCA_041666065.1 Minisyncoccota bacterium
CGCTGGGTAGCTATGTCGGGTTGCGATAACCGCTGAAAGCATATAAGCGGGAAACGTGCTCCAAGATTAGGAATCGTTATGAGACTCGTGGGAGATGACCACGTTGATAGGCTCTAGATGGAAGCACAGCAATGTGTTGAGTCGAGGAGTACTAATATGTCCAGTCTCTCGTGCGGAACTCTGTATAGCACAATCGTTCTAGTTGTATTTTGATAATTATCTTTGCGGTGCCCTTCGTAGTCCTTTCGCAAGAATGGACGAAGTAGGGCGATATTCGTATGATAAAGTACTGAAACACGTTCGAGTGTTCAGTTCTGGTGGTTTGGCGAGAGGGTCATACCCGATCTCATTCCGAACTCGGCAGTCAAGCCTCTTAGCGGCGATGGTACTCATCGTAACAGGTGGGGAGAGTAGCTAGCCGCCAGAACTGAATACTTGAAACAAAAGCCGCGACTTAACGTCGCGGCTTTTGTGCTACCATCCGATTATGAAAACTATCCAGCGTGGATTTATCGTTCCGCTTCTACTTGTCATAATTGCCGCCATGCTTCTCGGTGGCGGGGCGTATCTTTATACGCAGACGAAGCAGTCGGATTCTTCAGTAAGTGGGAGTACGACCTCGACTCTGGTAACACCGGAAGTACAGCGCGCTCCTTGTGCAGATTTCGATGCACTTTCGCAATTCGTGTTGGGGAATATAGAGAAGCCCGACAGTCAGAATTCGATGCAGGATGAAGTAAATTACATTACGAAGAAATTCCTTTGGAAAAGAAACTCGGTAGAACCTTTCGTAAGTTATCCGGCAATCAATGGCATTCGTGCTTTTTACGGGAACGATAAAGTCATACCTCACGACGACATCGTCGCGATAATTAAGAGGGATTCTGACTCGGTCGGCCAAACCATAGGGGCGGAGGCGCAAAAGATCGGGATGAGCGCTGATGCTCTCAACACACAACCTTTCCGAGCTTTTCTCGATCGTGATCAGTATATCCGTACCTTTGGTTTTAGAAATGGGGCCGATCTATACAGCGTTATTCTTGAAGTTGAAGGAGGAGGTCATCAGGCTCCATCGGAAGGCATCGTTACCGTGACGTGCGGAAGGGCGGTGGCTCAATATGACAAAGTATATGACGCCCTTAAACTCAAGGCAGATTCCGCAGCTCAAGATGCATACCACTATGATTATGTTGCGATCGGGGACGTAAGCTCCGATGGTTCGGTATATGAGATATACGGAAATCCGAGCAAGGCAAGGATTGCGGACTACTATTATTTTGACGGTAGTGCACTGAAACTCGTCAGTAGCGACAGCTCTCCCGCGGCATGCTCGGTACTTGAAGCGCAAAAGGTGGGTCTCGGCATGCGCTGTGCTGACAGCGCTTCTAACGCAATCCGCACTGTCACCTACGCAGGTTCAGCATCCGCGCCAGATCTTGCACACTCAAGTTTCTTAGTTTCCACCGGACAAGTTCCCGTGACGGGTCAGTCTGGTACGCTCGTGTACTTCTGGATATCGGCAGCTACGGACTTGCAAGGGCAAGAGAAATGCTCAATTGATTTCGGCGACGGTCATACGAACCCGCTTTTCGAAAATAATGACTGCGCGGGGAGGACAACATCAAAGGTGTGGCATCTCTATGTCGAGCGAGGCACGCATACCCCGAAACTCATAGGAACATTGAAAGCCAATGGGCAATCAACCACAGAAATACTCACTAGGGCGACAGTCACCACCACAAATTAGATAGTCGCAGTTTTGCTATACTAGCCCTATGAACTGGGCAGCGCGGAGGCGACTCATCATTCTGCTGATCATCGGCGCGATAATCGTTGCATTCTTCGCAGTCCTTTCTATTTCAATATTTTATAAAGCGCCTTCGTGCTCCGATGGCGTGCAGAATCAGGAAGAGGCAGGCGTTGATTGTGGTGGTCCGTGTGCGTATCTCTGTCAGGAAGGGCAGCGTCCACCTACCGTCCTCTTTACGAAGGCGTTACAGACGAGCGTCGGGCATACCGATGTTATCGCTTCCGTGGAGAACGCGAACGCCGCAGCAGCGAAGGGCGTGCCATATTCCGTCGTCCTCTACGGAGCGAACAGTCTTTTCATACAAGAGGTCACCGGCACGATAGATTTGCCGCCGATGTCAAAGGTTCCTGTGTACGTAGTTGGCATACCATCTGGGAAACAGAAAGTGGTTCGGGCGTTCCTTACTATTGAACCGACTGCGCCGAAGTGGTTCGTGCTAAACGACGACGCGCGCAGTCAACTGTCGGTCACCAACACAACGCTTGGCGGTACGGAAGATGCTCCGCGCGTAGACGCCACGGTCACTAATGCCGGTGTAGCGGCGTTTGATACGGTACAGGTCGTGGTGCTGGTGCACGACACCAAGGGTGACGTGATAGCGGCTTCGCAAACGATCGTACCGCTTGTCCCCGCGCAAGGCCAAGCGACGGCGACTTTCACGTGGAATAGCGCTTTCCCAAGCGCGCCGGCTACCATTGAGGTCGTACCGGTACTCCCGCTTCCGTGAGCTCGGTACGGAAATCTCTCGGAACGTTCGGCGGCGATTGGACGCTTCTGGTACCGGCGCTCGCGCTCGCACTCATTGGCATGCTTACCATGAGCACGTTCGGGCAGGGAGCATCGCTTGCGCCGCGACAGATGCTCTGGCTTGTCATCGCGCTTTTCACCTACTTCGTCCTGTCGGCGCTTGATATGCGCTTCATACGCAGAACGTCGGTTGTCCTTGCTCTGTATGCGACCGCGTTTACCCTCTTGGCCCTAGTGCTCGTCGTCGCGCATCCGGTCATGGGCGCGCGCGCGTGGTTCTCTTTCGGTCCTATCTCGTTCCAGCCCGCGGACCTCGCGAAGTTGGCGATTATCGCACTTCTGGCGAAATATCTGTCGCGTCGCTACGTGGAGATAGGCGATTTCCGCCACATCATCGTATCTGGCGCGTACACACTCGGTCTCGCATTCCTCATCCTCATTGAACCAGATATGGGCAACACGATAATATTTGCCGTGCTGTGGCTCGCTATGATGCTCGTTTCCGGCATATCTAAAAAACATCTGGTCTTGCTCGGTGTCGTCGGGCTCATCATAGCGTCGGTCTTTTGGTTTGAGGGGCTGAAGCCGTATCAGCGTGCGCGCATCATCTCGTTTGTGAATCCAGCGAGCGATATCCATGGGGCTGGGTACAACGCGTATCAAGCGAAGATAGCGGTGGGGAGCGGCGAACTCTTAGGAAAAGGGATCGGCTATGGTACACAGAGCAAGCTGCGATTCCTTCCGGAATACCAGACCGACTTCATCTTCGCCGCTTATGCCGAGGAGTGGGGGTTTGTCGGGGTCGTACTCCTCTTGTCGGTGTACGGGCTCTTATTCGTACGGCTGGCGCAGATAGCGCGCGAGTCCGCGACCAACTTTGACGCATTCTTTACGCTCGGCGTTCTCGTACTTCTCGCGGCGCATGTCGCGATACACACCAGCATCAACGTCGGACTGCTTCCGGTGACGGGTACGACGACGCCGTTCATGAGTTCGGGCGGCTCACATCTCGTGCTTGAGTTTGCGATGCTCGGCATCGTTACCTCGCTTGCGCGGCATGGACGAGGCGCAACGCGCGACCTCTCCGCAAACGAATATCTCGGCGGCTCGTAACTAGCGCCCGTATATGCGGAGCGTGTCGGCCACCATCGCTTCTTTTGAAAAACGAGTGCGAATCGTCTCATGAAGCGCTTCTCCCATGCGACGACCTTTCTCAGGTTCGTCTAGCAGTGACTGCATCGCGAGGGCGAGATTCGCTGGGCGCTCAGGAGGGACCAGCAGACCATTTTTACCACTGTCTATGATCTCCGGTATACCGCCGACTCGTGTTGCGACGCAGGGCAGGCTAGCACACCCTGCTTCTAGGATTGCGTAGCCGAGTGCCTCGCTACGGGACGAATGGAGGAACATATCAAACGCTTGCAGATAGGACGCCCCCTCACGCACGAAGCCGGCGAGGAATGCGTTGTTAGTGAGATCAAGCGCGACAATCGCTTTCTCCAGCCGCTTCCGCTCCTCTCCTTCGCCGAGTATGACGAGCACCGTGTCAGGGTATTTCTTCCGGAGGGAGGCGAATGCAAAGAGGGCATCAATAACGCGCTTTGTGGGGTGCAGTTCCGAGAGCATACCGATCCAGAAATCGCCTTGGTGTCGCGGCAGCAGCGCTTCGCGTGCTTGGGCGCGCGGCATGCGTTCGGCACAGGCGATGCCGTGATGGATTACGACAAGCTTCCTCTTCGTGCAGGGCATCCAGCTCATGTCGCGCCGTATCGCCTCCGAGACGCAGATCGTCGTATGCGAGAGCAGGACCGTTACCCACGAGAGTATCCTGATGACAATTCTCTGCCACCACGGACGCCCTTCGTTGAACGCCCAGCCGTGGGCGGTAAATATGATACGTGGCACGCCAGTCACTCGCGCGGCGAGCGCACCGATACCACCGGCCTTCGCGCTGTTCAGATGGACAGCGTCGGGGCGTTCGTGGCGGAAGAGTTTGGTGAGTTCTCGGTAGACGGTCACTTCTTTGCCGAAGCGGATATCTCGGTCAAGACCGGCGATCTCTATAGTGCGGATACCTGCTTCGGCGAGCCTTGTGCGGAGACTCCCTTCGGCCCCATGAGCAACAGCAACCTCAAATCCCTCTCGCTTGGCCGCCACAGCGAGGTCATAGACGTAGCGCTGGGCGCCGCCCCAGTTGGCTTTGGTGATGACGTAGAGTAAGCGGGTGGCCATACGGAAGATAACCTCGTTTTGCTTCGTAAGGTTATATACTGTATAAGCCTAGCATAATGATTACCGGCGGCAGACGTACTCCACTCCTCCTACTCCTCGGCGACCTTGTCGCCTTTTCGGCGTCACTCTACCTCACGCTGTGGTTGCGATATGGTGCGCTCCCAGACCCCCGCGTACTTTCCCCATACCTGATTCCTTTTGCGGTGCTTTTCGTGCTCTGGACGCTCGTCTTCTATAGCTCCGGTTTGTACAGCAAACGCGTCACGCTGTTCCCGAACCGTCTACCGGACACACTCATCCGCACACAGGTGGCGAACATACTGCTTGCGGCCCTCTTCTTTTTCCTTATGCCCGCATTCGGCATAGCGCCGAAGACCATCCTCGCAGTGTATCTGGTCGTCTCGCTCGCTCTCGTACTCTTCTGGCGTCTCGTACTGCACCCGCATCTTGCGACACGGCGCGTGCGCGAGCGAGCGATACTACTTGCACAAGGCGATGAAGCAGAGGAGCTTTTCAAGGAGGTAAACGGCAATCCGCGTTACGGCATTGAGTTCTGCTCTCGCGAGCTCGCCGACGCCGGAGCGACGCTTCTTGTCGCTGACAGCCACGTCCCCACCACTGCGCTGGTCGCTTTCCGTAAGGGTGGCGGACAGGTGGTTTCGTTTGAAGACCTCTACGAGGAAATATTTGACCGAATACCACTCTCCGAGCTGGGGAAGGATTGGTTCCGCAAGAATGTCACAGTAGACGACCCGTTGTGGTACGCGTTCATGAAGCGGTGCATAGACATTGTCGGTGGCGTAGTTATGGGCATCGTTGTTATTGTGCTTGCACCGTTTCTATGGATAGCGAACAGACTTGAGGGCAAGGGGCCGCTCTTCATCGCACAGGAGCGTTTTGGCAGATACGGCGCGCGCATCATCGCGTACAAATTCCGTAGTATGACGAAAAATCTCGCTGCGTCTGGTGAATGGGTGAATGAAGGAGAGGCACAGAATCGCGTGACGAAGGTGGGGAGTTTCCTGCGGACGACCTCGCTTGATGAATTCCCGCAATTCATAAATATCCTCAAGGGCGAGCTCTCGCTTATCGGTCCGCGAAACGATATCTTGGGGCTCGGACTTCGGCTTGCTGAGGCACTCCCGTACTACGAAGCGCGATATCGGGTCCTGCCCGGTATTACCGGCTGGGCGCAGATCAATCAGCAGTACGAGCAGGGGAACGTGAGCCCGCAGTCTATAGAGGAGACCAAGGTGCGTCTTGCGTACGACTTCTATTACCTGAAGCATCGCTCGCTCGGACTAGACATCCTTATCGCCTTGCGGACGGTGAAACGAATGTTCTTCCGCATGAGTTCTTAATAAGGTATTCTCAGCTTATGGACAGGAAACACGTAATTCTAATAACGGGTGCCGCCGGCTATGTCGGCGCGATGCTCGTGGAGCAGTTTGCAAAGCGCCCTGACGTGGAGCGCATCATCGGCATAGACAAAGAGCCGATGCCGGAGAATTTCAAGCATGAGCCGAAGCTTGTGTACCTCAGTATAAATACCGCCGATAGATGGGAAGAACAGGTTCGTGGGTATCATCCGAACATCGTGATTCACACCGCGTGGCAGATACGCGAGATGTACGGCGACAAGAAAACGGAATGGGAGTGGAATGTTACGGGGTCTGACAAAGTATTTGATTTTGCATTCGCTGAAAAGTCAGTTGAGCGACTTGTATATTTTTCTACCGTTTCTTCGTACGGTGCATTCCCCGACAATTCTCTTACGCACCGCTACACTGAAGACGAGCCGTTTCGGAAGTCAGAATATCTCTATGCTGAGGAGAAACGAATTGTTGAAGAGCACTTGAAGGAGAGATATGAGAAGAGCGATAAGCACGTTGCTGTATCTATCGTGCGCCCAGCGGCTATTACGGGGCCACGAGGGCGTTATATGCGCATCCGCTTCGGCCTGCAGTCGTCGCTCTCCGGCACGCTCAAGGGGCAGGGCTCGCTCGTGTACGACCTCATATCGCTCTGGGTCTCATGGGTGCCCGTGACGCCTTTATGGCTCCGGCAATACATCCACGAAGATGACGTGGTCGGTATCGTGGACCGGCTCGCATTCGGCGAGAAAGTGGAGGGGTATGAAGTGTTCAATATCTGCCCGCCGGGGCCGGTAGTGCTCGGACCGGATATGGCGAAGGCCGTGGGGAAGCGTATGCTCCCGATATATCCGTGGATGGTGCGCCTCGCGTTCTTCTGGGTGTGGCACCTTACGCGTGGGAAGATTCCGACCTCGCGCGGAAGTTGGCGAGGCTACTCGTATCCGATTGCAGTAGACGGGTCTAAGGTAACGCGTGTGCTGGGGTACCACTACACGCATTCCGGACCTGACGCCTTCCAATACACCGACGGAGCATACGAGGAGTACGTGCCTGAGAATCTTCGCCGGCACAGGGCATGATTGTAGACGGCCGAGCTCTGGCAGGGGAGGTGCTCGCACGCACGAAAGAGCGAGCAGCGAAGCTCATGCGCAAGCCACGCGTGCTGGTCATCGTTGCGAACGATACGCCGGCGACGAAGTCGTATCTCGCGATAAAGAAGAAGCGCGCGGAAGACGCCGGATGTACGCTGGAGGAACTCCATTTTGATGCGCATACGGCAACGACCGAAGATCTGCGCACTGCAGTGCTCACCGCTGACGCTGATGCGGTCGTCGTACAGCTCCCGCTCGCCGAGCGTATGGACACGCGCATTGTTTGCGACTCTATCTCTGTGGGGAAGGATGCTGACGTACTCTCTACCGTGGCGCGGGCGAAGTTTGAAGCCGGTGAGTACGACGCGCTCACGCCGCCCGTTGCACTCTCACTCGCGAAGATATGTGAGAAGTATGGCGTTGCGGTGAAAGGGAAGCGGGCAGTTGTCGCGGGTGCGGGTTGGCTTGTGGGAAATCCCTGCGCAACGTGGCTCTCGCACAGGGGGGCGGATGTCGCGCATCTAACCTCTCGGTCAGGAACCATTGAAATACTCAGTGATGCAGATATTGTTGTCTCTGGCGCTGGTTCGCCGCACTTCATCAAACCGGAGATGCTCAAGGACGGCGCGGTGCTCATTGATGCCGGCACATCAGAGTCAAACGGAGAACTCGCGGGCGATGCCGACCCCGCCTGCGCGGGGAAATGCTCGCTCTTCACTCCCGTCCCCGGCGGCGTCGGCCCTGTCGCCGTCGCGTGCCTCTTTGAGAATGTCGTCACCCTCGCGGAGCGCTCGGTGAGAGTCTAAAGCTATCACTCACCAGAACACGATACGAAACCATGATACGATTTCGTCATGGAATCATTTTCATTTCTCGCCGTTGACCTTCAAAATGATTTTGCCACAGAAGGTGGCAAGCACTACAAAATTAGACCATCAGTTGATTTTCTAAAGACAACGTTATTTCCTTTTCTCGAAAAGCAAAATATCAAGATTGGCGAAATAATTTCTGATTATCGGCAACCACGCGGCAGTAGGCGAGGATCTTGTGTCCCCGGGACATGGGGCTACGAATCTATTGTCCCAAGAGAAATAGTAAAAGCTCAATGGATAAAGTGTCAAAATTCGCCACTCTGGACTCGAGAAAACATTGGAGATAAGGATAAGATTCCAGGATTACCCTATGAAGACCCAAGGGGGCTTGGTGAATGGCTAGCCAACAATATTGGCAACCCTGATGAAGTTACACCTATCGTCTTCGGGTTAACTGTTGATTGCTGTGTTCTGAGCACTCTACAAGAATTGAAATGGAGAGGTTACCACCCAAAGGTACTCGTGGAAGGTGTTGATCACTATTCTGGTATCGAACAAGACAAAAATGTGGTTA
>JBAYHQ010000027.1:0-8579 GCA_041666065.1 Minisyncoccota bacterium
AAATCAATAGGGACATAGAACCAGTCAAACGAGCCGTGCGGCACCATCGCATAGGACATCGGTATGCCCGCGCGCAGTTCAATCGCACCGAGGAGGCTCTTGCCGAGCTCAAAGAGCATAAGGAAGAAGAGGGTGATGCCGCTCCCGACAGCAAGCAGAGCGGTGGGGAGTACGAGCATGCCAAGCACGCCGTGCTTGCGGTTCAACACAAGATCGCGGTATTCGCCGAGCACATTGCGGATGAAGCCTGCCGTCCATCGCGTGCGTTGCTTCACGAGTTTAAGAACCGTGTCGGGGGACTGAGTGTAGACGCGGGCGCGTGGCGCGTTCTCTATCTCATAGCCGGCGCGTTGTATGCGCAGCGCCATTTCCATGTCTTCGGTTTGGTGTGCGTGGCGGAAGAGCCCTATCTCCTGCAGCACGCTCCTGCGGTAGAACGAGAAGGGTCCGGGGGTAACGTAGAGACCGTTGATGGAAGCGAAGACGTGTCGGTAGGTGATGCCGAAGGTATACTCGGCATTCTGCATATGCTGGAGGAGATTCCTCGGTTTGTGTATGGACATGGCCGCGGTGACTGCGGCGACTTTCGGATTGTCAAAGCACGGGATGATCTCGCGGAGCGCGTCGGGCTCTACAAACGAGTCGGCATCAAGGCACCCGATAAACTCGGCGTCGGTAGCCGCGATACCGGCGTTGACCGCGGTGTGCTTCCCGCCGTTTTCCTTAGTGATGATGCGCACCTGAGGATGATCGGCGAAGCGTGCCATGACCGCCGCCGTCCCGTCAGTGGAACCGTCGTCTACGAGGACGACCGAGAGCTTCTCCCGCGGGTACTCAAGCGCGAGCAACGAGTCGCAGGTGGCGGCGACGGTTGAAGCCTCGTTCCAGCACGGCACGATGATAGCAACCGGTGGCGTCGCGGCGATAGGGCCGCGTGCACGGGCGAAGCGCGCCGGCTTGGAGAGCAGGGTCACGAGGACGAACGACTCAAAAAAGAGCGCGAGAAATATGAATGGATAGGTAAGCGCCTCTAAGCTCATTATGGCGTAACTGTAGCACATTTGACCCTTTTGCTGCTATATTTGGAGCTATGAATCAAGAGGGACGCCTCCACCCCATTTCTATCGCTATCAGGGAGATTGCGGACATATTCGGACGCATGGGCTTCGGCATCGCGTACGGTCCGGAAATGGAAGATGAGTGGCACAACTTTACCGCGCTCAACGTGCCCGAAGACCATCCGGCGCGTGACATGCAGGACACGTTTTGGCTAAAACCCGCCAGTGGCGAGTTCGCCCGACCCGACTCGTCAGACGAGTCGGGAGTAGGGATACAGGGCGAGCAAGGGAATGTGCTCCGCACGCACACGACGTCGGTCACGATGCGTAAACTAGAGGAGATGGCGAAGACTGGAGCGACAGAGATGCGCATGATCAATCCGGGGAAGGTATTCCGCAACGAGGCGACCGACATGACGCACGAAGCACAGTTCTACCAGCTTGATGGCTTCGCTGTGGGACCGGCGGGTTCGGTCACACTTGCACACCTGAAAGGGACATTTGATGCGTTTTATCGGGAATATTTCGGACCGAATACGAAGGTACGCTTCCGCCCAAGCTTCTTCGGGTTCACCGAACCTTCGGTTGAGATAGATGTATGGTTTGAGCCGGCAGGGAAGGAAGGGAAATGGCTGGAGACTGCGGGCGCGGGAATGCTCCACCCGAACGTGCTCCGGAATGCCGGTTTGGACCCTGAGAAGGTGCAAGGCTTCGCCTTCGGCGGTGGCTTGGAGCGCCTTCTCATGGTGAAGTACGGCATTCCCGACGTGCGTCTTTTTCATTCGGGCGATATCCGTTTCAACTACGCGTTTGACGCAGACACAAAATGAAAGTCTCTCTGAAATGGCTCCAGACGTATTTTGACGCGCCACTACCAAGCGCGGAGGACATAGCTCTCGCGTACACCTTCCACTCCTTTGAGATAGATGAGATGCAGGGTGACCTGCTGGACGTGAAAGTCTTGCCGAATCGTGCGGCTGACTGCCTCTCGCATCGCGGTCTTGCAAAAGAGCTCTCGGCGATACTCAACGTACCGCTTGAGAACGACCCGCTTCGTGACCCGCTTCCAGAGCACGCAGAAGGGCACCTTCTGCGTGTGGGAATAGAAGACCCAAAGAAGTGTTTACGCTACATGGGCGCCCTCGTGAGGGGTGTGAAGGTCGGCCCGTCGCCTGCATGGCTTAAGGAAGCACTTGAGGCGGTGGGCCAGCGGTCCATCAACAACGTCGTAGATGCGACAAATTACGTGATGCTCAATATCGGGCAGCCGCTTCACGCGTTTGATGCGGCGAAGCTAGTGCAAAAGGACGGTGTATACGCGATTGGCGTACGTAGTGCAAAAGAGGGCGAGAAGATCGCCACTCTTTCGGGCGAGGAATATGGGCTTTCGCCGCATATCCAACTCATCACTGATGCGCATACAGATACGCCTATCGCTCTCGCGGGCGTGAAGGGAGGGAAGGCAGCGGAACTCACAGAAGAGACATCTGACATCATAGTGGAGTCGGCGAATTTTGATGGCACGACAACGCGTCGCGCGGCGCAAGCGCTGAAGCTCTTCACCGACGCGAGCGCTCGATTCCAGAATCGCCCGTCGCCAGAGCTTGCGGCATACGGCATGCGCGATGTTCTTGCGCTCATCATCAGCATCGCTGGTGGCGAGGTCGCTGGCGTTACCGATGTATACCCAGTGCGCGAAGAGGTGGCCAGAGTCGCTGTTTCGCATGCGCGCATAAACAGCCTCCTCGGTTCGGCATTCACGATTGCCGAAATAGAAGAGGTGTTCCGCAGACTCGGACTTGCGGCGACCGTCCAGAATGACGTCTTTACTGTCACGCCGCCCTTTGAGCGCACCGACCTCGTCATCCCCGAAGACCTTGTGGAAGAAGTCGGGCGCATCATTGGCTACGACAAGCTTGCGCCGCAGATGTTACCCGCGCTCGCCACTACTGCGGACCAGAATCGTTTTCGCGGTATGGAACGCATGAAGGACCAGTTGGTGGCGCAGGGCTTCATTGAAGTCTCTACGCAGTCATTCGCGAGGAAGGGTGACGTCGTGCTTGCGAATCCGCTGGACAAGAATATGCCGGCGCTCCGCACGAGTCTTGAAGCTAACCTGAACGACGCCCTAGTGCGTGCAAACTATGTTGCGCCCTTGGTACTTCCGCCGAACCAGAAGCCGAAGCTTTTTGAGGTCGGTACCGTGTTCCCGAAAGAGGGTGAGTTCGTAGAACTGCGTATGACCGAGCGTGTACCGGCGTGGGGCGAGAACTTCCCAACAGTTGATAATCTTTCCGTCGCGAAGCTTGAAGACTATGGGAGGGACTATCAGCCGGTGAAGCACGAGCTCGGTGCATACCAACCGTTCTCGGTGTACCCGTTTGTCGCGCGCGACATTTCCATGTGGATTACCGATAGTCCTGAAGCGCGCGGGGTGGTGCTTAAGATTTTCGGAAAGAATGGCGGGGGTATCCTCCAGCAAGTCCAGCTGTTGGACCAATTTACGAACAAGGAAGGACGGCAATCGCTCGCTTTCAGGCTCATTTTCCAATCGTTCAAGCGTACACTGACCGATGAGGAGGTGAATACGCTCATGGCGGACATAGCTTCAGCGCTCTCTGCAGAGGGCTTCCAAGTCCGCTAGCGCACGGGCGAAAAAGAGGCCATTTTGTGCTATACTGAAAGCACCGAAAACTCGGCTATTTTTATGGCTAAAAGCAGCGAAAAAGAACCCCAAAAAGCAACCAAGGCGAAGGCGTATGACGCCTCGTCTATCACTGTCCTTGAAGGGCTTGAGGCGGTGCGTCGTCGCCCTGGCATGTACATCGGTACGACGGGTCCGGAAGGACTCCACCATCTCGTATGGGAGATTTTTGATAACGCGCGCGACGAAGCTATGGTGGGGCGCTGCGACGACATAGAGGTCGCGCTTTTGCCGGAGGGGTACGTGCGCGTCGCCGATAATGGCAACGGCATACCGGTCGGCATACACCCGAAGACGAAAGTCTCGGCGCTTGAGACCATCATGACCGTGCTGCATGCTGGCGGTAAGTTTGATAATGAAGCATATAAGTTCTCCGGCGGTCTCCACGGCGTCGGCGCGTCGGTGGTGAACGCGCTCTCCGAGCACACGAAGGTGGTGGTGCATCAGGACGGTGGGATGCATATGCAGGAGTACAAGATCGGCAAGCCCTTGGCGAAAGTGAAGAAAGTGGGTACGACGAAGGAGCATGGCACCATCGTCCTTTTCAAGCCGGACGCGACGATCTTCAAAGAGGGCATTGAATGGAATCTTGAGAAGATAATTGCGCACCTGCGCCAACAGGCGTATCTCGTGAAGGATGTGCGCATCGCTATCGTTGACGCACGACAGGCTTCCGGTGCAACTGAGACCGATACCATCTTCCTCCGCGACCAGAAGCTGGATGTCCCCTCTACGACGTTCTATTTTGAGGGAGGACTGAAGTCGCTCGTCGCATTCCATAACCGACATCAAGAGCCGGTGCACAAGAATATTTTTTATATTGAACGCGAGCTAGACAAGGTCATCGTGGAAGTCGCGCTCCAGTACGTAGACGACATAACACCGCGTATCACCGCTTTCGCAAACAACATCTACAACAGCGAGGGTGGGACGCATATCACCGGCTTCAAGACAGCACTCACGCGTTCCTTGAACACCTACGGCAGAGCCGCGAACATATTGAAAGAGAAGGACGAGAACTTCACTGGCGACGATGTACTTGAGGGCATTACCGCAGTGGTATCGGTCAAGCTGTCCGAGATCCAGTTTGAAGGGCAGACCAAGTCTAAGCTCGGTTCTATGGAAGCACAGGGAGCGACTGCGACCGTCTTCGGCGAGGCGTTCGGCGCGTTCCTTGAAGAGAACCCAGACGATGCGCGCGCGATCATCAACAAAGTTCTTCTCGCACTGAAGGCGCGCAAAGCGGCGAAAGCAGCGAAGGATTCAGTGCTTCGGAAGGGTGCGCTGGAGGGCATGACGCTCCCTGGTAAACTCGCTGACTGCCAGACAAAGAGCGCCGAAGAGAGCGAGATATTCATCGTGGAGGGAGATTCCGCCGGCGGCTCCAGCAAGCAGGGCAGAGACCGTCGTACGCAGGCCATCCTCCCGCTTCGCGGGAAGATCTTGAACGTGGAGCGCGCACGCATAGACCGCATGCTCGCTTCGGCAGAGATACGCGCACTCGTGGTTGCCATGGGCACTGCCATCGGCGACGTATTTGATATCTCAAAACTGCGCTATCACAAGATCATTATCGCGACTGATGCCGACGTGGACGGGGCACACATCCGTACGCTTCTGCTCACTCTTCTGTATCGCCACTTCAAGCCGATTATTGACGGCGGTTTCGTCTACATCGCTCAGCCGCCCCTGTACAAGATAACGAAAGGGAAGGCGATCGCGTATGCGTATTCGGATAAGGAAAAGGAGTCGGTACTGAAAGAGCTCGGTGCTGCGCCCGCGGACATCGTAGAGAATCCGCTTGAGGGCGAGGAGGGGTCGCCGGAAGCTGAAGAGGAGGTCGTCGCGGCGAAGAAGGCGACAAAGGTGAATATCCAGCGCTACAAAGGTCTCGGAGAAATGAATCCGAGCGAGCTGTGGGAAACGACTATGGATCCGGCGCGCCGCGTGCTGAAGCGGGTAAACATTGAAGATGCCGAAGCGGCTGACCGCATATTTGATATTCTCATGGGCACGGACGTCGCGGCGCGCAAATCGTTCATCCAGAGCAACGCACGCTTGGCGAATCTGGATGTGTAAAAGTTTGCAATCATACGCTACGAAAGAGCGGAAACCCAGCCAGCGCTGGGTTTCCTAGTCTCCAGCGTTCGTGTTTTGGCATAGCGGCTCAGAAGCCGCAGGAAGGATGCCAAAACAACCGGGCACGAACGCCTACGTCACTCTTTCTTAATCGTATGATTACAAACCTGTTTTTACGAACTGAGAACGGTAAGAGAGGTGGAGGCGACGTTGTTTTTCGCGCTCAATTCCTTGATTGCGTCGTCAAAGTTTGCGGTAATGACGAGGTTCTCGTGCGCACCACTCGTCGCTTGGTCAAAACCGAGCGTGTACTCAATACTGTCCCCTGGGGCGAGTGTCTGTTGCTTCGGCGATTCGTAGATGTAGGAGGTCTGTGTCGGTATCGCTGCGCTGAAGCGCCATGCGCCGCTCACATTCGTACCGATATTTTTGATGGTGAAGTTTATCGCCGGACGGCTACCCGCAGGAATCGTGGAGCTCGCGATGAACAGGTCGGACGTTGTTGCCATATATCCTATCCGATTTATTTTCACCATGAGGTCTGGAAGACCGGAGAGGGTAGTGGGGGTTGGCGTCGCATCACCGAGAGCGGCGGTGCTGGTCGTTTTCTTCCCCGCCGAGGGAGCGACTGGCTTCGCCACTGGTTCAGGTGTGGCAAGGGCCGCGACGGTAGATGAAGCGCTTGTGGAAAGGGTGGTGCTCGCCTCGCCGAAAGGAATCGTAGTGTCCTCGGTCGGTACGACCGAAAGGGAAGGCTCGTTTGCCGGCGTGAAGACTGAACCCAAGTAAACAGCCGCAGTACCTACGCGACCGACGACTGCCGGTACGAAGCGCGTTGAGTAGACCGCGAGCCATACACCGAAGCTAATAAGGGCCATAAAGCCGACCACCGCGAGCCCGTTCACGACGGCTGCGCGGTTTTGCATGTTTGTTCCTAGTTCGTTCATACCTAGTACATACCACGGTGTACTTTAGGTGTCAAGCATTGACAGAGTGCCGACAATGCTGTATTGATGGATAAGAAGATATGACAGGGATCACGACAAGCATCGTGTGGCTTGTAGAAGCTGGCATGCGCGCATATGAGCGGAAGTGGCGCTTCCTCGGCGTTTTCGCTGTCGTGCTCGTAAGCAGCGTGTTCGTTCTTGGACGATTCGGTCTTCTGCCGGAAGCGGCACCCAAAGAGGTGGCTACGAAGGCTGCTAGCCCCGCTACTGCCGCAGTTGCAGATGCTACACCGGCGACTCAAACGGAAGAGCCGATAAAAGTGGAAGCACCAAAGATCGGACTTGCCGTGACGGTCGCGAATCCATCTACGACGAATATTAAGGTTCTTGACGAGTACCTGCTTACCGGCGCGGTACGCTACCCGACGTCGGCACTTCTTGGCGAGACCGGCAACGTAGTCATCTTCGGCCACTCAAGCTACCTGCCCGTCGTGAACAACAAGTCGTACAAGGCGTTCAATGGCATACAGAAGTTGGTCGTCGGTGACAGCGTCGTCGTTTCGTCGGCGGGCCGAGCGTACACGTACAGCGTCCGGAGCGTGACGAAAGCGAGCGCCACTGATGCGGGCATACCGCTTGCGATAAGCGGCCGCGTGCTCACGCTCGCGACGTGCGATTCCTTCGGTGCGAAGTCCGACCGCTTCATCGTTGTCGCTGATTTTGTGGAAAGTCACTCGGTGTCTATCTAGGTAGACACCGGATGACTCTCTGTAAACAGAGAGGGGATATTTGGTCTTTTGATTCACCACTAGAGGAGTTAGTCCATGAGTGCAAAGAAAGTGATTGTGAGGGTTGCCCTCACAGTGGTAGTCCTGCTGGTCGCCCTGCCGATGATCGCGATTGTTGTCACGATGCTTTCATCACTTGCCCGTGCTGCCGAGCCGGCGCTTGGCAAGCTGCAGGCGTGTGAGCAAGCGTGCCGCGAGGCGAAGCCGCAAGTTAAGAAAAAGCGGCAGAGTCCGTGCGTGACGGTGGAACTCACGGTCGTTCCTGGCGACGAGGTGCGTTTTTTCATCTCTGCACCAAAGCGCCTGCCGTCTTCAGCCTGCTCGCAGGTGTGCGACGGCAACGACTGTGCCGCACCGCCGTCGCCCTGTGACGATTGCAGCTGGATCAGTCATATGCCGGGCGTCGCGAGGGGTTTTCTGCCTCTTCACTCCGGCAAGTATGTCGCCCGCTCTGCGAAGCAGAAGTTCCGCTTCCCGCGTGCGGCTATGACCGACTATATCGCTTTCTGCGTCACACGCGGAGGGCTCGGCCAGTCAAACGCTGCCGTGGTGTTGCCGCCGACGTGGGGGAAGAGCTCCATCGTCAAGATTCCGGCTCAGGGGTTCCCGCTCTGGGGGCCTGAGAACGTGGGTCGCGTGGTGGTGCCCGCAGCGAGTGATCGCTAGCGGTTTTGGGGAGCATTGGCGACAGTTTACTCGCCACCGATGCTCCCGCTCATAGAAAATGAAAATCAATCCTATCAATACATACAAAAATCTACATCCGGTCTTTATCGGACTCTTTACCGTTTTCGCGACCGTATTTTTCGGTCTGACAATCGCTTTTGCTTCCGGTCTTGTGACGCCGGCACAAGTGTTTGCACAGGTGGTGACGATGCCACCCTGTTGCGTCTTGCCTCCACCTCCTCCGCCTCCACCCCCGCCACCTCCGCCTCCACCCCCGCCGCCACCGCCGATCATAATTCTCACTCCGCCCGCTCCTGAAGCGCCGCAGACGCCTGTT
>JBAYHQ010000028.1:0-8524 GCA_041666065.1 Minisyncoccota bacterium
AGCGAAGGTCACCGCTTCGCGCGAGAGCTTGATGTTCACGAACCCAGGGCCCGCGACGCCAACATGACTCGCAACGTTTTCCCCAAGAGCGTCTATGATGAAACGCGCGAGCTCGTCGGCAATCTCGTGCGGCCTCTTACCGAGCACTTTCGCCGCCGCGAGCGCTGCATTGGTCGTATAGTCGCCGTGCACGGCCTCGCTCGGACGCTCTACGACGAACGGCACTCCCTCCGCGCCGCATGAGGCGAGGAACTCTCCGACTGCTTTTCTGATCTGCTCTTCCATGAGGCGAGTTTACCCCGTTAGATAAAGAAATGGAATCGGGTGTAATGCTCTAAATGAGAAGTTATCTAATGGGGTATAGCAATTAAAAACGGTCCACATACTGTGGACCGGATGGTCACGAGAAAGTCGTAGCATATACCCAGTACTGGTACTCCCTTCCCGGAGCGGCAACCTAACCTCCCCGTGACCACGGTCATAGTATGGTGCGCACAGTCGCCACGCAACTACACGAACGATTCTGGGATGGGATGGCTGAGCGCAAGCTTCTTCACCTCCTCTCTTGCATGGCCGACTGTTGCATCGTCACGCTTCGTGAGCACGTCAACCATGATCGTCGCTACCTGCACGGATTCCGCTTCACGCAATCCGCGCGTCGTCATCGCTGGTGTGCCAAAGCGGATGCCAGACGGGTCCATCGGCTTACGAGTGTCATCGGCAATCGCATTTTTATTGAGCGTGATGCCCGCGCGGTCCAGAAGCTTCTCTGCTTCCCCGCCGGAGATGCCGAAACTCGTCCACGCATCAAGCAATATAAGGTGGTTGTCGGAGCCGCCCGTTATCATGCGCGCTCCGTGAGTTTTGAAAACACCTTCCATCGCTTTCGTATTCAAAATGATTTGCTTCGCGTATTTCTCAAACGACGGCGAAAGCGCCTCGCGGAACGATATCGCTTTCGCCGCTATCTGGTGCATGTGCGGTCCGCCTTGCATCCCAGGGAAAATCGCTTTGTCTATCTTCTTCGCGAGCTCCTCGCTCTCGCGAGTGAGTATCATGCCGCCGCGCGGTCCGCGGAGCGTCTTGTGTGTGGTAGTGGTCATGATGTCAAAACCGTAATCAAAAGGATTTTTCGCTGCCTTGCCCGCGATGAGCCCCGCGATATGCGCCACGTCCATCACCGCGACCGCGCCCACTTCACGCGCGATGTCCACGAACTTCGCATAATCAAGCTCGCGCGGGTACGCCGAGAAGCCGGCGAGGACGATCTTCGGCTGCACCTCTTTCGCAACACGGCGCATTTCGTCGTAATCAATTTCTCCTGTTTCTATGTCTTTCATCCCGTATCGCACGAAATCAAATATCTTCGTGAGGTAGGTCACGGGGTGACCGTGCGTCAGGTGCCCGCCGTGTGAGAGATCCATACCAAGTACCGTGTCCCCTGGCTGAAGAAGTGCCATGTACATAGCGATATTCGCATTCGCTCCGCCTAAGGGCTGGACGTTCGCGTACGCCGCGCCGAAGAGCTTCTTCGCACGCTCTATGGCGAGCGTCTCCACTTGATCAGTGAACTCTTGTCCGCCGTAATAGCGCTTCCCCGGATACCCTTCTGCATACTTATTCGTAAGCGAAGATGCCATTGCCTCCTTCACCGCGCGCGAGACGTAGTTCTCGCTCGGTATGAGCTCCAGCCCCTCCGCCTCTCGCTTGTCCTCGCCCACGAGAGCGGAAAAGATCTCTGGGTCTTCGTCCTGTACGCGAGGGTAGAAATTCATAGGCGCATTATATACCTGTTGTGCCGAAACCTCCTCGGTCCGGACTCTGGAGCGTGTCCACCTCTTCCCATGCCACGCGGTCTACGGGAAGCACCATCATCTGCACGAGCCGCTCTCCCCTTTTTATGGAAACAGGCTCATCAAGAAAGTTATATAAAGGTGCGCGGTACTCGTCGGTATCGCCGGCGAAATCTTCGTCTCCGATACCGATACCATTCGCGAGCATGAGCCCTCGCTTATGTAACGAGCTCCGCGCGGCGAGAAGCACGAAGTGTCCGCGTGGCGGCGACAACGCGATATTGAGCGAGACCATCGCGACTCCCTTGGGAGGCACTTCCACATCCTCCCGCACGGGACAATCCATCGCTACTGCTCCTGCTGTTTTGTACTCCGGCAGAGGCAGTGCTTTGTCTATACGGCGTGCGGGTACGTCCATGGAGGCGATTGTAGCACCCCCGCCAGCATGGAGTATGATAGTCGCATGAAGCCATTTGAGGGGCGCACCCCTGACTATCAGTACCGCCAGCTGCTTGAACGCATCATGAAAGAAGGTCGTGACACGATGCCGATCCACGGCATCGGTGCGCGGGGTGTCGTTGGGCATCAGATCCGCTACAACCTTGAGAACGGTTTCCCCCTTATGACTGAGCGAGATCTTGCAAAAACTCTCCCTGGGGCACTCGGCGAACACATCGGCTTCCTCAACGGAGCACGCACGCTTGAGGACCTGAAGAGGTACGGCATGCCCGCGATCTTCTGGGATCGGTGGGTCACGCAGGAGAAATGCGCGACATTCGGCTTGCCGGAGGGAGACCTCGGTGACGGCTCGTACGGGGCGGCATGGGGGAGCTTCCCTACGAAAGAAGGCGCCTCATTCAACCAGATAGCGCATGTCATACAGCAGATCAAAGAGCGTCCGTATCTGCGCACGCATTTCGTATCGCCATGGATACCGCAGTACACGCTCCAGCACGAGGGGCTCACACGCAAAGTCGTGGTTGCGCCGTGCCACGGGTGGATGCACATCTTTACCTACCCAGACACGAAAGAGGTGGTCATCCACCACTTCCAGCGCAGCGCTGATGTACCGATTGGGGTAGTGTCCAACATCGCACAGTACGCAGCGTTCGGCATGATGCTCGCGCAAGTTATCGGGTACACCATGAAAGAGCTGGTGCATACCTTTTCCGACGCGCACATTTACCACAATCAATTTGATTCGGTGCAGGAGCTCCTCGCTCGCGAACCGCGCCCCTTCCCCACTCTTACGCTTGATCCGACTATTACCGACATCTTTGAGTTCCGTCCAACACACTTCACCCTGAGTGACTACGAGCCGCATCCGAAGATGCTGATCCCTACCGCTATCTAGTATGGCTCGCACCGTTAATCTCGCCCATGCACGGACCGCTTTCCAGAGTGCCGTCATGAAGCGGATCGTGCGCGACAAGGTGTGCCCCTTCTGTATGGAACATTTTCTGAAATACCATACCAAGCCGATTATCAAGGAAGGGAAATATTGGGTGCTCACTGAAAACTTTGAACCCTACAAAGGGTCTAAGCACCATCTGCTCGCCGTCACCAAGAAGCATGTCCAGCACTTTGAAGATTTGTCCCCCGCGGCGCAGGCGGAGCTTTTCCAGCTCGTCGGCGACGAGGCGCGTAAGCGCGGCATCAAAGGCGGGGCGCTCTTCATGCGCTTCGGCGATACTGATTACACGGGCGGCACAGTGGAGCACCTGCACGCCCAGCTCGTAAGCGGCGGCAAGCGCGGGAAAGGCAAAGAGCCGCTTGTCACCTATCTCGGCTACTCTGCGAAGAAAGCTACAGCGGTACGTAAATAATCTCTACACCCGCACTCTTTAGCACCTCCTCGGAATCAAGATTGGAATACCCTTTTGTGTAATACAGCTTAGACACCCCCGAACGCGCGAGCAGAAAGGAGCAGTTGATGCACGGGAACGTGCTTGAGTAGCATGCGGCTCCCGCAAGCGGGACGCCCTCCTTCGCCGCCTGGGCGATCACGTCCGCTTCCGCGTGCATAGAGATGTATACGTCGGGCCGCTGTCCGAAGTCGTAATTACTGCGCGGCGTTCCGAGCACATCAAGCGCGAGGTCGGACGGGAAATAGCGGATATGTCCTTGGCAAATTATTTTTTTATCTTTCACCAACACTGCTCCTATCTGCCGCCACCAATCCGCACTCTTCTCGCTCTCGGCAAATGCACTCCGCATAAACTCCCTATCCAGTTCTTCGGTAGACGTCGCCCGATCGGGTGACACTTCCTTCTGTTTGTCAGGAGCGATGCCGTCCCAACGCAAAAAGATGTTCTCCATGACAAACAGTGCGCCCGCAAGATGTTTCTCCGCGAAGTCGCGCGACACGTCCTCGTCGGGTAGGACGATTTCGGCATACGCGCTGATTTCCCCCGCTTCGGGAAGCTCTAGCGTCTTAGCGGAGAAGCCGAGTGCTGAGAGACCCGCAACAACCTCGTCCGGCGCAAGCGCGCGCAGATCCCGATTCAATCGCGGGAAAGCGTCTATAAAGCTCCTCCCCAGTACAAAGATGTTCGCTGGTTGGTGTTTTCTAAAGAAAGAAAGATAGCCGGCGTGGAGCGCCGGCACATACGCGACAAGGGCTTTATTTGCTGCGGAATTTTTTGAGTGCATTTTGTACCACGAGCGGAATGCCCTGCGTGATATCCCGCGCGAGTTCATCGGCACCAGTTATGGTAAGCAAGCGTACCCGCGCCGTGGTGGAGGTCGCCGCCTGCGGTGGGAGTGTGACTATCTCGCCGCATATTTTCTTATATACCGATATCTCCTTTTTGCCGAAATCAGAGGTGGACGAGGAGGTGATGAGCACGTCTGGTCGCACGGTCTCAATGAGTTTCCCCAGCCCGTGCTTCTTCTCACGCAGAGTGAGGATGCTCACATGACGCAAATGCGCGAGCATCTGCAAGCGCTCGTCCTGCGGCACGATGGGACGGTTCGGCCCCTTGCGCGAGCGAGTGAGCTCGTCTGAGTCTACGCCCACGATGAGGATGTCTCCGTAGGAGAGCGCCTTCTCCAGATACCGTGCGTGACCCTCGTGGAGCATGTCGTACACGCCTTGAGTGAGTACGGTGCGATACCCCATGCGCTTCAAGTCCTCAACGATTTTCTTCAGTTCGCCCAGATTGGGTATGAAGCGGTCACTGAGGTTCGTGCCGGAAGAAAGAATGTTTTTTATCTTCACACGACCTGTTTGTGGCATACGGTAATGAAAGCACGGCCACGGGTGCTTTGCAAAACGCAGGAAATGGGGTACGGTGCGGGACAGACCATCGTCTGATGTTCCCAACTATAAGGAGAACGATCTTGAAAGATACTGTGCTGGATTTGATCAGAGCCTTGCCCAGAGATTTCCCCGGACTGAACGCGCTGCATGAGAACATCCAGTATCTCATGGGATGCATGCGGTTCAACCAATTCTGTTGTACGTGGAGGGCTATTGAAGACCCTATCCGTTTCTGCCCCTTCTGCCCGCGTGAACTCGACCGGCGCGGGCGTAAACCGATTGCGTTTACGCAAGACTGGGCTCTCTTCGCGAACGAGTTCCCGCGAGATGATGTGGAGAATATGCTGCTCATCACTCCGCGCCGCCACCTTGTTGACCCGATGGCGATATCCGAGCGCGATATGGGGGAAATGACTTCCCTAGCCCGCGAAGCGATCTTCATGCATGTGCCAAGCGGAGCCTTCGTGATGCGCTTCGGCAATCCGAAGTATCACGCGGGGACGATTCCACACCTGCACGCGAACATCATACGACCTACTCCGGAAGGCGGATGTTCCTTGCCGATTGCGAAGACCGTTGAGGTCCATGCGGCCGACTACGCGCGCCTCCACGACTTCGTCGCTCAGATTGACGAACGAGGTGGTGTTGCATGGCTGTTCTCCACCGAAGGTGTCGTGGAGACCCAGCCGCCGATAGTGGCGTAAGCCGCCAGCAACTCTTGAGGGGGTCAGCACAGCAGTGCTGACCCCTTTGTTTTTAGTCTGGTGTACACTAATCGCACTATGCAAAAGCAGCATCTTAGCCTCATCGCCGCTATCGGGAAAAATCGGGAGCTGGGTCGCAGTGGGCAGCTCCTCTGGCGTCTCCCTGAGGATATGCGCAGGTTTAAGGAGCTCACGACGGACCACCCCGTCATCATGGGCAGGAAGACGTGGGAATCGCTCCCTCCGCGCTTCCGCCCTCTCCCCGCGCGCACGAACATCGTCGTGACGCGGCAGGCAGGCTATATCGCAGAGGGGGCGACGATCGCCAGTTCTCTGGAAGACGCTCTCGCCTCGGCAGCATTTGCGACTGGAGCTGAGCATATCTTCGTCATCGGCGGCGGTGAGCTCTATGCTGCCGCCCTGCCGCTCGCTGACCGTCTCTACCTCACGCTCGTTGCCGCCACTGCCGACGCCGATACGTTCTTCCCCTCGTACGAGCCGGATTTTAAAATAATTTCAGAAGAGGCTGGCACGGGAGAACCCTCGCACCGATTTCTTACGCTTGAAAGAAGAACGCTCAGTCGATGAACCGAGCGTTTTAGAAGTTATGGACACTGTTCCGACAGGAATCCCGCGATATCGACTGCGAGCTGTTCTCCTAGTTTCTTTGATTCTTTATTGCGAAATCTCGAGGAGATCTCTATTTGCAGGGTATTGATACCGAATTGTTTCGAGTACCATCGCGTAGTATGACCTGCACTGTACGGATCACTCTTATTAGGAACTACTGACTTCTCGCTCGGAAGGAAAACCCGATAGCCGCAGTTCCTCATGGACTGAGCGAAAATACGGTCAATTTCACCATAACGAATAGTTGTTCGATTTGCCGTTCCGAGAATCAGGTCATACCCTTTAGGTGGCGCGAATTCTGGTTGCTTCCCAAAGCCGTGCAGGTCTATGAGCAGAACCTTATCGTCTCCAAATGCCTCTAACGAAAGTTCCAGCAGCCGAGAAATCTCGCTATGGTAGTGCCGATATATACCAGTGAGTCGTCGATCTTCTAGAGCTGTCTGCCCGATCATATCCTGGTCTAGCATTTCACGGTTTGCGTCTACATAGGCACGAGCCATGAGGAAACGAACGGCATTGACTTTCATTTCTGATTGCAAGCATTGCTGAATAATTTCATTCGCAATCGGCCAAACATACAGATCACGACCCTTCCATCCATGCTGGCGCTCTTGGAACATTCTTGAGAAGTCGTTCGCAATGAGGCCGTCGTGTGGGACAGTCAGTATCACACTCGAGGGGCGTTGATGGGAAAGAACTACTGAGAAATTTTCGTTAACGATGGTTAAACCAGAATTTGAGGTAATCATTAGTTTCTCCTGTGGTTGAAATTCAGCGTGAATCATCTCACCCGCACGGAGAAACTCCCTTTTATGAATTAGGGAAAACTAGACCAAGTGCTTACGGAAGAATTGTTAAGCATGGTTTTCTGAGACGTTACTTCTCCACCTCAATGCCCATACTCTGCGCAGTGCCAGCGATGAGGCGGCCCGCGGCTTCAGGGGAGTTCGCGCGGAGGTCCGGCATCTTCTCGGCGACGATTGCCTTAATATGCTCCTTCGTGAGCTTGCCGACGGCACGCTCCTTCTGCGACTTGCTTGAGCCCTTCTCAAGACCAAGTGCCTTGAGGATGAGTCTCGCAGCCGGCGGGTTCTTCATGATGAAGGTGAACGTGCGGTCGTCAAAGACCGAGAGCTCCACGGGGATGATCGTGCCCATCTTGTCGCGAGTCGCGTCGTTGAACTGGGTCACGAACTGGCCAATGTTCACGCCGGCAGGACCGAGCGCGGTACCGACTGGCGGCGCAGGCGTAGCCTTACCACCGGGGATCTGAAGTTTTATCTTTTTTACGATTGTAGCCATGTTTGTTGAATGTTGGGTGAGTGTAACTTAGAGTTTGCGGACCTGCAAGAAATCCAGTTCTACCGGCGTCTCGCGGCCGAACATGGAGACCATGACTTTCACCTTGCCGCGATCCTCGTCTACCTCGCCGACCTTGCCCTCAAGGTCTTTGAACGGACCGTCTGCAATGACCACATGGTCGTCTTTCACGAGGTCTATACGGTGCTTCGGTGCTTCTGCGGTCATGCGCTTCATAAGCGTGGCGACCTCCGACTCCTCCATAGGGACCGGTGTGTTCCCTGCGCCGACGAAGCCGGTAACGCGTGGCGTATTGCGCACGACGAACCACGAATCATCGTCCACGATCATGCGCACGAGGATGTAGCCGGGGTAGATCTTCTCCTCTTCTACGATGCGCTTGCCCCCCTTTACGCGAATCTTCTTCTCGGTCGGGACGATGACGTCAAATATCTTCCCTTCCATGCCCAAGGACTCAATGCGCTGTTTCAAATTGCGCTCAACCGCGTTCTCATAGCCCGCGTACGTGTGTATCGTGTACCAGCGCGCATCTTCCTTGCGGTACACCGTCTCATCGGTTATCTCTTTGCGCACGGACGGCGCAATATCAGCCATACCGATCTCCTCCGGCAAATCCATCTCTCCGCTGTGCATAGTGTCATCCATAGAATTGAGGTGCTTAGCCGATGATAATGCGGCTCACGCCTGTCTTGAAAACGAAGTCCAAGAGGCTGACGAAAAGCGCGATGACTGCGGCAATACCGACGACCACGAGTGTGTGTGCGATAGCCGTGTGGTTAGACGGCCAGACGACGTGCGAAAACTCTTCGCGAACA
>JBAYHQ010000029.1:0-8222 GCA_041666065.1 Minisyncoccota bacterium
CGGCTAATATTTGACTATGTTGTTTCCAAAAAAAGTTAAACAACGCAAGTGGCAGACCCAGCGTCTCTCGGAGAAGCGCCTGAACCGTCCTGATACTCGCGGCATAGATGTCGTCTTCGGCTCTTTCGGGCTCAAGGCACTCACGCCCGCACGCGTGACGAGCAATCAGATTGAGGCCGCCCGCAAGGTGCTCACGCGCGCAACAGCGAAAACGGGTAAACTCTGGATCCGCATCTTCCCTGACCGACCGGTGACCGCGAAGCCGGCTGAAGTGGGCATGGGTAGCGGTAAGGGCGACCCGAAGCACTATGTGTTTCAGGTGCGTCCAGGGCGCGTCCTCTTTGAGATGGACGGTGTGGACGAGAAGATCGCTCGTGCGCACCTGCGACAGGCCGGCATGAAGCTGCCAGTGAAGACGGCCATCGTCACACGCCAATAATTGCTTTTTTACTGTTTCTATGACAAAAAAAGAAGTAATGACGAAGAAAACCGAAGCAGAGCTCCTGAAGCTCCTTGCTGATACGCGCGCGGAGCTCCGCACGGTACGTTTCGCAGCGGCTGGCGCTCGCGCGAAAGACAGCAATGCGGCGAAGAAGCTCCGTGCGACCATCGCTCGTGTGCTCACCGAACAGCGCGCCCGTATGTTCACCCCCGCATAATCCTATGGAAACAAAAACCTCACTCAAGCAGATATTCACCGGCGTCGTCGTAAAGGCGGCGATGAAAGACACGGCCACGGTCAAGGTGGACCGCTACGTGAAGAACGCGAAGTACAAGAAGTATTTCGTACGCTCCAAGAAATACCTCGCACACGATCCAGGGAACACGGCAGAGGTGGGCGACACTGTGACCATCGTCTCCACACGTCCGATCTCCAAGCTGAAGAGCTTCGTGATTGATGCGACCAAGACTGTGAAGGCGGGGAAAGAGAACGACTAATATGCTACAACCACAATCCATCGTTACAGTTGCAGATAATTCCGGCGGCAAGGTCGCACGCATTTTCAAAGTGCTTGGCGGTTCAAAGAAGCGTTATGCCGAGATAGGCGACATGATTGTCTGCTCTATCCAGACTGCAGAACCGCGCAAAGCGGTAAAGAAGAAGGACATCTTCCGCGCTATTGTCGTGCGCCAAGTAAAGCCCTTCGGTCGTAAGGACGGATCGTACGTCCGCTTTGACGAGAACGCAGTCGTGCTCATAGAGAAGCAAGGTAAAGAAATGGGTCCGAAAGGAAACCGTATCTTCGGTCCGGTACCCCGCGAGCTCTCCGAGATGGGATGGCACTCTATCGTGTCGCTTGCCCCTGAAGTCGTATAACTATTTTCGTATGCACGTAAAAAAAGGAGATAAGGTAAAAGTGATAGCAGGAAAGGACAAGGGTAAGTCCGGCGTGATCCTGCGCGCCCTGCCGAAGGAAGATACAGTCGTCATAGACGGTATCGCGCTCGCAAAGCGTCATGTGAAGGGAAGGGGAGGCGTCGTCGGTCATATCGCTACTCGCCCGCGCCCAATACACGTTTCCAATGTGAAGCGTTTGGAAAAATAAGCACTACGTATGTCTACCACCAAACAAAAACAGCAGTCGGCCTATCTCGCGCTCGCGAAGGACTTCGGCTACACGAGTCCGATGCAGGGGCCGCGTATAACGAAAGTCGTTGTGTCGTCCGGCGTCGGGAAGAAGCGCGACAAGAAGCAGATTGAGCTCATACAGGATCGGCTTGCAAAAATAACGGGACAGAAGCCGTCACCGCGCGGCGCCCGTCTCTCTATCGCCTCCTTCAAGGTGCGCGAAGGTGACATTGTCGGTCTGCAGGTCACGCTTCGTGGCGCGCGCATGTACGACTTCATAGACAAGGTGATCCACATCGCCCTACCGCGTACTCGCGACTTCCGCGGGCTCTCGGCGGGCGCGATAGACGATATGGGGAACTTCACGATTGGCATCAAAGACAACACGATTTTCCCTGAGTCGGCTGACGAGGACTTGAAGGACGTCTTCGGGCTCGCCGTTACCATCGTCACCACGGCCAAGTCGAAGGCCGAGGCGGAGGCGTTCCTGCGCCACCTTGGTCTGCCGCTTATCGTTGACGAAGGCGGAAAACGCTGATAATCTCTGAATACGCTCCTCGGAGCTTTATTTTTTCTATGGCCAAAAAGTCCCAGCTCGCACGACTCGTCAAAAAGACGAAACTCGTCGCTAAGTACGCGGTAAAGCGTGCGGCTCTTAAGGCTGCAGGGGATTCCGCCGGACTACAGGCGCTTCCGCGCAATTCCTCGCCGGTTCGCCTCAAGAACCGCTGTGCCATCACCGGCCGCAGCCGTGGGTACATGCGCACCTTCGGACTTTCTAGAATTCAGTTCCGCGAACTCGTGCTCCAAGGGAAGATTCCCGGCGTAAAGAAAGCATCATGGTAACTGACCGCATCGGCGATTTCATAATCCGTCTTCAGAATGCCGCGATGATCGGCAAGCCTGATGTCTCGCTGCCGTACTCCGCACACATCCTTGCAATCGCAAAGAAGCTCAAGGAGCTCGGTTTTGTTGAGTCGGTAGAAGTGAAGGCGAAGGGAACGAGCGAGGTGAAGAAGGATATTCTAGTAACACTCGCATTTGACGCGAAGGGTCAGCCGAAGCTTCGTGGCGTGAAGCGCGTCTCCAAGCCGGGACGTCGTCTCTATGCTCCGTTTACCGCTGCACACTCGGTGAAGGGCGGTACTGGCGCACGCATCATGTCGTCTTCAGTCGGCATCATTTCCGATGCTGAGGCACGCAAGCTGCATACTGGCGGTGAGAACTTGTTTGAAATCTGGTAATACTATGAGCCGCCTCGCCAAAAAACCGACCGCAACAGGAAAAGCCGACGTATCAGTCGCGCAGGGTGTTCTGACTGTGAAGGGCTCAAAGGGTACGCTCACGAAGCGTGTCCACCCGACGGTAGATATCAACGTGGAGAGCGGGCAGGTCACTATCACTCCGAAGGATCGTTCGCGCCTCGCAAAGGCCCTCACCGGTACGTTCGCTTCGCACGTGAAGAACATGGTGCAGGGCGTAGAGACGCCGTTCGTGAAGAAGCTTATCCTTGAAGGCGTCGGCTACCGCGTTGAGGTAAAGGGTAAGGACATTGTTCTTACTGTCGGCTTCTCGCACACGGTCCCTCTCGCGATTCCGGAAGACGTGACCGCGACTGTTGAGAAGAACGTCATCAAGCTGGAGAGTATCAACAAGGAATCCGTCGGGCAGTTCGCCGCAAACATTCGCCGCGTGAAGCCGCCTGAGCCGTATCTGGGCAAGGGTATCCGCTACGAAGGAGAGGTCATCCGTCGCAAGCAGGGCAAGAAAGCCGTCTAAACTACTATGCAACACGCACAAACAACGAAATCAGCACTCCGTCAGCGCCGCCATGCGCGCGTGCGGGCCACCGTCAAAGGAACGGCGGAACGTCCTCGTCTTGCGGTGTATCGCAGCAACCGTTTCGTTTCCGCACAGCTCATAGATGACACGGCAGGGAAGACTGTTGCCGCAGCACACGGTCGTGACTTCAAGGGCTCGCAGTCGGTGCAGGCGAAGGCCGTCGGCTCAGCTATGGCGGAGAAGGCGAAGGCGCTTGGCGTGAACACGGTCGTGTTTGACCGTGCTGGCTATCGGTACGGCGGTCAGGTGAAGACGCTCGCCGATGCAGCACGCGAAGGAGGCCTCATATTTTAAATACTATGACAATGACCAAAGAACAGGAGATAGTAGAGGAAGTCGTGACGAGCGTTGAGGCGCCCGTAGTAGAAGAAGCGCTCCCAACGTCAGAAGTCGGGACACCGACCGCAAGCGTCGGTGCAGCAGCACGGGGCGCTCGTGGTGCGATTCGCGGGCGTGCTCAGCGCACTGGCGGCAGGACCGCGCGCCCGCCGCGCGAACGCGGTGAGTTTGATTCGGTCACTATTGATGCGCGTCGCGTGGCCCGCGTGATGGCAGGCGGTCGCCGCTTCAACTTCAGCCTCGTTGTCGTTATCGGCGACCACAAAGGTCGCGTTGGCGTGGGCTTGGGTAAGGGTGTGGACACTGCCCTCGCTATTGATAAGGCGACGCGCGACGCCAAGAAGCATCTCTTCACGATCCCTCGCACCGCATCGGGATCTATCCCGCACACAGTGTCAGCGAAGTACGCGTCGTCTGTCGTGGAGATCATGCCGTCGCGTGGTCGCGGCCTCGTCGCAGGGTCGGCAGTGCGTACCGTACTTGACCTTGCGGGAGTGACCGATGTCGTTACCAAGATACACTCGCGTTCAAAGAACAAGCTCACGATGGCTCGCGCAACGGTCGCAGCTCTGAAGAAGCTCCGCACGAAGTAACTATTTCTCTATGCAGCTCAACACCATCGCTCCTCGTACGAAGAAAGATAGGCCGGCACCGGTCGGTCGCGGCGGCAAGCGCGGCAAGACTTCAGGTCGCGGCGGCAAGGGTCAGACGGCGCGCGCCGGACACAAGATACGCCCTGAGGTGCGTGATCTTATCAAGAAGCTTCCGAAGCTTCGTGGTCACGGCAAGAACCGCGCTCGCACGGTTCGTACGAACCGTATCAGCGACACCGCGGTGAACCTCGCCGCTCTTGAGGCTGCCTACAAGGCGGGCGAAAATGTGACGCCCGCTTCTCTCGTCTCGCGCGGACTCGTCCGCCGTGCCAAGGGTCGTGCGCCGATCGTGAAGATACTCGGTACGGGCGCGCTTACGAAGGCGCTCGTCGTCCGTGGGTGTATAGTGTCTACTGCTGCCCGCACCGCGATTACTGCAGTCGGAGGCACAATTCATGATTAACTCTTTTCTTCATAAGCTTAAAATCACTTTCGGCGATTCCGAGATACGCAATCGCGTCCTGTTCATCGCCGGTGCTCTCTTCCTCTTCCGCCTCCTCGCAGCAATCCCTATTCCGGGGGTAGATCGTGCCGCGCTCGCACAATTTTTCGCAAGCAACCAGTTCTTCGGCCTTTTGAACATTTTCTCTGGCGGCGGGCTCTCAAACCTCTCTATTGTCATGATCGGCGTCGGGCCGTACATCACGGCTTCCATCGTGATGCAGCTTGCGACTATCGTCTTCCCGCAGGTGAAAGCGGCATACTTTGAAGAGGGCGAAGCCGGCCGCGCGAAATTCATTGAGTGGAGCCGCTTGCTCACTATTCCGGTTGCGGTACTGCAGGCGGTCGGCTTCCTCTTCCTGCTGCAGGGCCAGCACGTTCTGGGTGCACTCGGCGGAGTCGCGTTTGTTGCAAACATTGCTCTAGTTGCGGCCGGCTCTATGCTCCTCATGTGGATCGGCGAGCTCGTGACTGAGTTCGGTATTGGGAACGGCATCTCGCTTATCATCCTCTCCGGTATCCTCGCGCACGTACCGGCGAGTATCTCGCAGACGCTGTTTGCCGCAACCGCCGCAAACATCCCCGCCTACCTCGCCTTCACACTTCTTGCTGCGGCTATGATCTACATCGTGGTAGTGGTGTCTGACGCCGAGCGTTCTATACCGATTGCCTACGCACGCGCTATGCGCGGTGCGGCTATGGCGCAGGGTGCGGCGACCTATCTCCCGATACGCCTTTTGCAGGCTGGCGTGATACCAATCATCTTCGCGCTCTCGCTCCTCTTGGTGCCGCAGATGGCGCTCTCTATGCTCTCTGCAGTGCACGTGTCCTTCGCCGCAGGCGCGAACCTCTGGTACACCGCCTTCCTCTCCAACCCGTGGAAGTATGGCTCGGTATACTTCGTGCTCGTGGTCTTGTTTACCTATTTCTACACCGCCGTCACCTTTGAGCCGAAGCGCGTCGCCGAGAATCTCCAGAAGACCGGCGCGTTCGTCCCTGGCGTGCGCCCCGGACGTGAGACGGAGGAGTACATCGGGAATGTCGTGAACCGCATCACACTCCCTGGGGCCTGTTTCCTCGGTCTCCTCGCCGTCTCGCCGAGCATCATTCAAGGTCTCACGGGCGTCACGACGCTTGTCCTTGGCGGTACGGCACTCCTTATCGCCGTGCAGGTCGCACTGGATCTCGCGCGCAAGATAGACGCTCAAGTGTCGCTTCGCGAATACTAAAAGAGAAACCGCCGCATATACTGCGGCGGTTTCGTTTCCCCCTAGTAATGGTACAGTGAACAAAAAATAATGAACAAGGTAGGTAAATTGATTATCGTTGTTGGACCGACAGGGAGCGGGAAAAGCGTCTTGATTGAACATGTACAGAATCTCCATCCAGAGTTGGTTGCTCCTGTCAGCTGTACGACCCGCGCAATGCGCCCAGGGGAGAAGGATGGCACAGATTACCACTTCGTAGACGAGGCCGAGTTTAAGCGGCGCATTACCGCCGGAGATTTCCTAGAATGGGCCAGTATCGACGGTCATTTATACGGTACTCCCAAGGCCGAAGTCGTGAGGTGCCTCAAAGAAGGCAAGACACTTTTGGTAGATATGGATGTTCAGGGAGTTCGGCAAGTAAGAAAGTCGTTACAGCCTGATGAGGTAACGACTATTTATATAGATGGTGGTACGTGGAGTGATCTAGAACATCGCGTTCGTTCGCGTGCTCCGATTACAGAGACAGAGCTTATGTCACGCAGGAAACGTTTTGAATACGAGAAAGCTTTCAAGTCAGAAGCTGATTTTATCGTCAAAAACCCTGAAGGTGAAGTGGAACAGGCCAAAAAAGACCTCGCTATCGTAATAGATTCTCTCTTGGTATCATAAGGATATTCATTCATTTTTATTCATGGAACGTACGAAAATCAAAACCATTGTTTTTATGGGCAGGCCGGGTTCGGGGAAGGAGACGCAGGCGAATCTTCTAAGCGAGAAGACCGGTTTCACCGTTTTTTCTACGGGGAAGAAGTTCCGCGAGCTGCGCGAGCATCAGGACGCGCTCGGCGCTCACGTGCGAGAGGCCTACGACACCGCGAAGCTTCTGCCGGTATGGTTCGCCGAGTACCTTTTTGAAGACGCCCTTTTTAACCTCGGCGCAGAGGATGGGATTATTTTTGAAGGTACGGGGCGCGCTCTGGAGGAGGCCCAGCTTTTCCACGAGGTCACTACGTGGCTTGGTCGTCCCTATGTGGTGGTGAACTTGGATTTGGACGAGACAGAAGCACGTCGCCGGCAGACCGAGCGTGCGCTTGTGCAGAACCGCACCGACTCCAACACCGAGGCGAAGATCAGTACGCGCTTTGAGGAGTACAACGCGCACACAGCGAAGGCACTGGAGTTCTTCCGTGAACGGGGCGTCGTTGTTGACGTCCCCGCCGAAGGTCTCATTGAGACGATTCACGAGGATATAGTGTCCAAGCTCACGGCTCTATGATTATCCGCACAGCAGAGGAACGGGCGAACCTCTTGGAGGGAGGGAGGCGGCTCGCTGCCGTGCTGGAAGCGCTTCGTGTGAAGGCTGTCGCGGGTACGACGACGGAGGAGCTTGATGATCTCGCAGAGGCCATGATACGCGACGGCGGCGACGAACCGTGCTTCCTCGGTTATACGCCGGAGGGCGCGGGCCGTGCGTACCCTGCGACTCTGTGTGTGTCTATAAATGACGAAGTGGTGCACGGCATACCGAACGAATCGGTGAGGACACTCCGCGAGGGCGATATTGTGGGGTTGGACCTCGGTCTGCGGCACGAGGGCATTGTCGTAGACGCGGCTATCACCGTGCCGGTGGGGAAGATAAACGAAGAGACGACGAAGCTCCTCCGCGCCACGGAGGCTGCGCTTGCCGCAGGCATCGCTGCCGCGACGGTGGGGAACCATGTGGGTGACATCTCGGCCGCGATACAGAAAGAGATAGAGAGCGCCGGTTTCTCGGTAGTGAAGGAGCTCGGCGGGCACGGCGTGGGCGACCTCGTGCACGAAGACCCGTTCATACCAAACTTCGGCAAGGCGGGCCGCGGCGAACTACTCTCCGAGGGCATGGTACTCGCACTTGAACCGATTTCAAGCGCCGGCAAGGCGGCTGTTGTGCTTATGCCCGACGGCTACACCTTCCGTACCAAGGACGGTTCGCGTTCGGCACACTTTGAGCACACCATCTTGCTAGAGAAGGGCGGAGCACGTATAGTGACTCTATAACCGCCCGATTGGGCATTTATTTTTCAAAACTATGGCAAACAAGAATCCAAAAGATGAGAGGACGTACGTGATGATCAAGCCGGACGGCGTGAAGAAGGGTCTCGTCGGCGAGGTCATTAAGCGTTTTGAGCA
>JBAYHQ010000030.1:0-7959 GCA_041666065.1 Minisyncoccota bacterium
CGCCAAGACGACAGGTCAAGACGTTCGCCTGCATCATTTACGATCGTGATGCCTTCACCCGATACGGGGAGCAAGCGAACCTCTGCGCTTCGTACTGATACGACAAGCTCATCGCGCGCCCGCGCCGACCCGTCCGTCGCGATTGCCGTTATCGGATACGCGCCAGCATACCGATAGATTTTCTCAACTTCGCTTCCCGTGCTTGAGGAACCGTCGCCAAAACTCCACACTATCTGCGCCGAGCTATCTACTACCCCGTTTTTCATGCTGGCTTGTGCCGACAACCGAAGCGGCACACCAAGTACGGCGGTATCGGGACCGCGAATGCTGAGTGAGAGCTCGGACGGCGGCGGTACGTACGAAGCTGCCGGAGAGGCAGGACTGGATGTCGCCGTACTTGTCGCTCCAGATGCGTCGGCGACCGTGATGAGCGATTTGATATTGTCGTACGTGCTTGGGCCGATACCGCTCACATTTTGAATGTCTTCAATGCGAGCGAAGGGTCCGTGCTGAGTACGATAATCCACGATCCGTGACGCGTAGGTCGGCCCGATGCCAGGAAGCGTATCAAGAAGCACCGCGTCTGCGGTGTTTATGTTTATAAGCGCCGCATACGCAGACACGGGGAGTGCAAGGAGGAGCATTCCGAGAGCAAAGGCACGCATGCGCTTGCTACACTGCATACTGTCTAGGATTCTCCCTTCAGAACTTTCCGGAGTGCCTCCTCAGGCACTTCAAATGGCTTCTTCTCCTCCTGTGGCGGTACAACCTCTGGACTTGGCATCGGTACTGCCCTTACCTCTTCTTCCCTGCTCGCGACTGGCTTCGGTGGAGCTTTCGCGAGTACCTCTGCAAGCGCACCTTTGAGCGATTGCTGGTTCTTCGTCTCCGTCTTCGCTCGCTCTGCGCCGGTCTTCGCGGCCATGCCTCGCAGTATCGCCTTGAGGTCTTCTGGACTCTTGGAAGGTGGAGTCGGCGCAAGTGGGCGGGTGACGTTTTCTCTTAGTCGTACTGCAGGGCGTGGGGTGAACTCTTTCTTTGGTGCCTGCGGGGCGGAGAGAGCGCTTGACTCCGTAGGTCGCTCAGCAGGCGCTCCCGTGCGAGGAAGCTCCCGTGCGGGCAAACGCGCGGACGTGGGGCGCGGCGGCGTATGCTCCGAGGCTCGCGACGAAAGAGGAGCGGGTTTCTTCTTCATGCGCGCATCGTAGGGCGCCTCTGAGGCGGCACTCTCCACGAGCTCGCGCATGATCGCTTCCTCAATACCTGCACGCGGCGCAGTAAACTGCTCGCGCGATGCGGCGACGACCTCCTCACGATGTGAGACAGGCGGCGGCTCTATCGGCGGGATAGTCACCGCAGAAAACGGGGTGGAGCCGACCCCGTCTATCATGAGCGTCATATACACCTGCCGTTTATCAAGGCCGACGATGTCCTCCTTCGTAAATCGCGGCATAAATATCGTCTCCAGCACCTCAGCGTCAAAGGGGCCCACGCGGAACACGACCGTCGTACCGACGTTGCCGAAGACAGCGTCGCGCACCTCTTCCTCCATCTGCTCAATATACTGATGTGCGATAGTGAGATTGAGCTTGTATTTGCGGGACTCGGAGAGTATTTCGGCAAATGTTTCGTTGGCGAAGTTCTGAAACTCGTCCACATAGAAGTAGAAGTGCGGGAGCTTCGCTAGATCGGCGGCCGTAAGGTCGGCGCGACTCATGGCAGCGAGGAAGATGCGCGTCACGAGCATGGAACCGATGAGGCGCATATTGGTCTCTCCCACGAGACCTTTTGAGAGGTTGATGATGAGTATCTTCTTTTCATCCATCATGGTGCGAATATCAAACGAGGATTTCGGCTGACCGATGATGTTCCGAATAAGCGGATTGCCAGTGAACTGACCTATCTTGTTCTGGATAGCGGGCGTCGCCTCCTGCGTGTAGCGGTCGCCATAATTCGCAAATTCCTTTACCCAGAAATCTTTCACGACAGGATCTTTCACATTGTCCACGACTTTCTTCCGATACTCCTTATCGGTGTACATACGATTAACGCCGAGCAAAGTTGCATCCGGATACTCAAGGAGTGCAAGCAACGTGTTCGTGAGGATGTACTCCATACGCGCACTCCACGCGTCCTCCCATATCTTCTTAAAGGTCGCCATGAGACCGCTCACCACGAGGTGGCGCTTGTCGTAGCCGACGTCCTCCATCACGTTGAAAGCTATCGGGTGGTCCATATCAAACGGCGCGAAATACACGACGTCTTTGATACGGTCTTCCGGTATGAAATTGAGGAGATGTTCTACCGTTCCACCGTGAGGGTCTATGAACGCAAACCCCTCCCCGTTCCGGATGTCCTGAATCGCCATATTTTCAAGCAAGGTAGACTTGCCCATGCCGGTCTTGCCGATAACGTACATGTGGCGATCGCGATCTTTCAGCTTGATGCCGAAAGGTACAAATTTCCCGCGTGCATCAGTCGCGGCGAAGTACGTGACGCGCTCAGGATTCTCCATTGCGTTTCAGTATATAACAAAATCCCGCGTTGACGGGATTTTGTGTGGGTCAGATGGGAGAAACGTCCGTCGGAGGAGTAGCGACTGGTGGCACCGGGGTCTGCGGAGCGCGCGACTCCTTAGCGCGCATTGAGAGGCCGATGGCAAGCACCAATGCCCCAAACAGGACCGAAAGGAACGTCCGAAACGCGATCGGCAACCCTGAGAAGGGGGTGAGCATCGTGAGGACGCCGAGGAGTATGAGGGTGCCGGTGCGAGACATGCAAAAAGTATATCAGGGCATCACGATGACGACAAACTCACCGCGAACGGCGTCGGGATTGGCGCTAAAATGAGCTTGTACTTCCTCAACGTTCCCTGAAATAAACTCCTCGTGTATCTTCGTCAGTTCGCGAGCGATCATAACCTTAGAGACCGCTACCGCCTTCAGCTCCTCAAGCAATTTCAGAATACGGTGCGGCGACTCGTAGAGCACGACCGGCAACTCGCTTGCGGCGATGCCTTTGAGCGCCGTCTGCCGCCCCTTCTTATGCGGCAAGAAACCGAGGAAGGTAAAGCCTGTCGCCTCAAGCCCTGCAATAGAAAGTGCGGCAGCGAGCGCCGAAGCACCCGGTATCGCTTCTATCGGAGCTTCAGGCAGCTGTGCACGTACTTGCGCCACAAGCCGCGCCCCAGGGTCAGAGATGCCTGGGGTGCCGGCATCTGAGACGAACACGACGCGTTCGTTCGCCTCAAGACGAGCGATGATCTCGTCTGCTTTCTTTAGTTCTGTTGCCGCATCAAGCCGCTGGAGCGGCCTTGAGAGCTCGTAGCGTGCGAGCAGTTTTGAAATAACACGCGTGTCCTCTGCGTAGATGACATCGCACTCTTTCAGCGTACGGAGCGCACGAAGCGTTATATCCTCCAAGTTCCCTATCGGCGTCGCGACTATTGAGAGCGTTCCCATATTATTGTTGAGCAACTAAGGCATCAGCTACTTTGTAAATATCGCCCGCACCCATGGTCATGATAGTATCGTCGGCTGCCACCTCTGCGAGCGCGTGTTCAATCGCCCCGAACGAATCAAGCGCGGTCGCCTCAGTGCCCGTCGCACGGATACGCTCGGCGAGCATCTCGCTTGAGATTGATCCGTCGTCTACCTCGCGCGCAGGATAAATGGGCGCAATATAGACTTGGCCGGCATCGGCAAATGCTGTAGCGAATTCATCAAGCAGGTCGCGCGTGCGGCTGTAGAGGTGCGGATGAAATGCGACGATAATTTTTCCCGCAACTTTAGCGCGAAGCGCTTTGAGCGTCACCTTGATGGCGGTCGGGTGGTGCGCATAGTCGTCGTACACATCCGCGCCATTTTTATTTTTCCCCTTGTATTCAAATCTCCGCCACGTGCCGTGGAAATTTGAGATACTACCATATATGGTAGTGTTTTCGATTGACGGGAATGCAACGCGTGCGGCCGCTGCTGCCGCACGCGCGTTCGCCTGATTGAACTCCCCTGGCAGGCGGAGCGTGTAGGCGGGCTCTTGCGTGTAATCAATCACCCGCGCTTTTGCACCCGCAAGAAGCGGCGCGATATTCAGATTGTTTGGGTCCGTCACTATCACGCCATCTGCCGGCACGCGTTCAATCGCCTTCCGGAACGTCGTCTGCAACGCTTCAAGCGAGGGGAAATAATCGGTGTGGTCCCACTCCAGATTTGTGATGACGAGCACTGAGGGCGCGAGCTCTAGCAAATGGTCGCGATATTCGCACGCCTCAACCACGAAAAGATCAGAGTCCCCGTGCAGGAAATTTGATCCAAAATCCTTTACCAAAGACCCGATGATGGCAGTCGGTTTCGCCCCAGCGTCGCGCAGTATCGCTGCAAGCATACCAGTCGTCGTCGTCTTGCCGTGCGTCCCCGCGACCGCGATAGTCCGCTTCCCTGCTGACACCTTCCCCAGTAGTTCAAAATAGGAGTTCTGTGGGATACCGAGCGCAGCGGCCCGCGCGCGCTCCGGATTATCCTCCGGCACCGCGTCACTGTACACGACCAGCTGGGCACCGACCGGCACATTGTCGGCCTGTTGCCCGATAGCGACACGGATACCTTTCGCCTCCAAGAGCTCCGTCACAGGGCTTTCCTCGCGATCTGAACCGGTTATGTCGTCGCCCCCGCGAGAAAGCATTTGTGCGAGCGCCGACATACCGATACCGCCTATCCCCACGAAATGGATCTTCCGTCGTTCCATAGCTATCAATCTAGCACTTCAAGAGAGAAATCGCCGCTTGGCACAAGCTCCTTCACGCGGTCGCGGAAATACTCTGAATCCTTACTCAAGACGAAGTGGGTCGCGCCGTCACCAACCTCGCGCGGCCACAACTGACGTTTCGCACGCTCACCGACCGCGAGTGCAGGATTAAAGAGCGAGAGCTCACCGAGTACCCGTTCAAACAGATGCGCGACGAGCGGGTAGTGCGTGCAGGCGAGGATGAGCGTATCAAAGTCGCTTGGCGAGATATGGGCAAAAGCGTCACGAATGATACGCTCTATGTCCTCTTCAGGACTTCCGAACTCTATGGCCGCGGCAAGATCGGGGATAGCTACCACCTCAATCTCATTCCCCAGCATGCGAAATGCATTTTGGTAGATCCCGGCATCTATCGTCGCCGGTGTCGCGGCGAGCAAGAGACGCTCTGATGAATTGCGAAACGAGCTCACGGTCGGACCAACCATCTCAATCAAGTGTTCGGGCGACAGCGACAATGCGTCAAAGAGCGAGACGGCAAGCGACGCAGAGACGCTGTTGCAGGCGCTTATGATGCTCGTCGCGCCGCGCTTCTGCAACAGCTCCACGGCCTGTACGGTAAGTGCCGAAAGCTCGCTGTGAGACCGCGAGCCGTAGGGAGCATGTTTAATATCTCCGAAATACAGGATGTCAGCCGACGGCATCTTCTCCCGCACCGCTTTGAGCACCGTCAGACCTCCGGAACCGGAATCAAAAATACCGATCATCGTGAGAGTGATTGCACGAGTGCATTAAACTGATCGCCACGGTCGTACTCGTTCTTGAACATGCCGAAGGAGGCAAATGCTGGTGAGAAGAGGATTATGTCGCCGTCGGTGGCAGAAGCGAACGCCTCCACCACTGCATTTTTGAGCGTATCAAACACCGAAGCGTCAGGGAGAAACTCAAGGATGCGGTTCGTACCGGTACCCGTAAGAAGTATGGTTCGTTTTACGTGGTTCGGTATTTCGTAGAGCAACGCGTTCATATCAAGATCTTTATCGGCACCGCCCATGATGAGGACAATATTCTTCGCGCCCGTATCAAGAGCGCGCAGCGCCACGAGCGTCGCTTCAGGCGTCGTGGCAGTCGTGTCATTGTAGATCTTTATCCCGCCCACTTCACGGACCAGTTCCAGCCGCCCCGGTACGCCGACGAAGGAAGTTATGGCCTTACGACTTATCGCGTCGTCTACGCCAAGCGCGCGAGCGGCGGCGAACGCGAGCGCCGCGTTGTAGCGATTATGCACCCCTGGAATCTTGAGCGTCCATGTATCGGGGAGCTTCAGCTCATCTACAACGAGCGTCTTTGAGTCAATGGTGTCGCCGTATTTCTCAATGATGATCGGCGCGCACTGCCGGCCAAGCACCAGCGTATCTTGCGACCCTTGGTACAAAAAGATATTTGCCTTGTCGGCGAGATACTGTTCAGGACTCTCTTTATAATAATTCTGATGGTCAGGATAGAGCGTGGTAAAGACCGCGATATGTGGCGAGAGTCGTGCCTCGCCAAATCCCTGCAGCTGCCATGAGTCAAGTTCCAGCACGGCGACGTGATCAGGTGTCGCCTCTTCAAGAAGAGCGAGCGTGGAGACGCCGCGCACGTTCCCGCCGAGCAGGACTTTCTTCCCCGCCGCCTCCAAAATAGCGTGTACGAAATGTGTGACAGACGATTTCCCACGTGTACCGGTAATGCCTACAATAGGTATGCCCGCAAAATCAGCAAACAGGTCGGCGCTCATGCGGACAGGGATGCCGTGCTTCTTCGCCTCGGCGATTTCAGGGGCGTGAAGCGCCGCGCCGGCGCCTTTCACGACCATGTCGCAATGCCTGAAATCGTCTAGGTCGTAGGGGCCAAACTTATAGGTGATATTTGGGAATTGTTTGAGCGCATCAACCGACGGCTGCATAACCTCCTGCGGAGCGTCGTCAACCACCAGCACTTCCGCGCCGCACTTCGCGAGATAGGCGGCATCTTGCACCCCGCGTCCCAAAAGGCCGAGACGCATAAGTGTTATCTTCTTCCCACGGAAATAGCCTGTGGCGTCCATTACGCGAATCGTAACCCATCCCTGTGCCCAGTGCACGCGTGAGCTGCCCGCGTACAGCCCGTATGTCTACCCCTATCGCGAGCAGTTCGCCTCTACTGGTATGTCCTTGTGTGCAAGCGGGAGCGTCGTCGTCGGCACGAGAATAATCTCATAGGGGGTCACCAGTGTTTGTTCCTTGCCACACTCGTCGCTTGGCTTAGCCACGGCGATAGAGACCGTCCGCGCATTAGAATCAACGATCTTAGAGACCGTGATCATAGCAGCTGCAGCAGGTAGCTGCCCTGCGAAGACCGCGATGACCGACTGCTTGCTGAAATCAACCGCTGGAGGCTTGCCGCTCGCATCAACCATCTTCCAGAGCTCGCTCAGATCCGATGGAGAAGTGACGATGTAATTTACCCGCCCCATAACCATAGAATGATTTCCCTGCAGGAGTTTCGTGAACGGTACGACGGCCCCCGACGGTTCACTCGTCGCGGAGGGCGTCGTCGCGACTCCAGAACGCTCACTTGTCATGTTCCCCGTACCGAACAAGAACAGGAGCACAGCAACGACGACCGCGAGCACCGCGACGCCGACAAAAATAATCTTATCTTTCATGAGATAAGTATACCGCCATTCCTCCCTGTCACACCGCAAGAGTGGGTATAACGATGGGCATTTGGCGTGAGGCATGATTTCTGGTAGGATGCTTGGGAAGCAGTAGAGCCTTGAGTGCGCGCGTAGCTCAGTTGGTAGAGCACCCGACTGATACTCGGGCGGTCGTAAGTTCGACTCTTACCGCGCGCACTCAGTGTTGTACCAACCGCTTAAACAAAAACACCCTTCTGGGGTGTTTTTGTGTTGAGTATGGTAAAGATGTCTGCGCTCTGTTGTTCCGCCTATTCTGCTCCCATGGAAGGCTCACGTGTGGCCTTCAATGACCATCGGGTTACGTTATCCGACTTCCGAGTGCTATTTAGAGATAAGCACTATTTCTCCATCTTCCGAAGAAGACGATCGACTTGGTATGCCTTTCGGGCAATACCGATTCCAAATTGGATATGTTCCACGAACAGCTTCCGCTACCCGTGCCTTGTTACGACTTAGTCCTTGTCACTGAATTTACCGTAGTCCTGCGCAAGGCAGAC
>JBAYHQ010000031.1:0-7195 GCA_041666065.1 Minisyncoccota bacterium
AGGGGGCGGATGGGGGCGGGGCGGGGTAAACGAAGGCAGGCGCGTCATAGTGGAGTACTCAAATCCGAATGCCTTTAAGGAAATGCATATCGGGCACTTGGTCGGCACAGTGGTCGGTGAGGCGGTATCGCGACTTATAGAGAACACGGGTGCCACGGTCGCACGGGACACGTTCGGCGGCGACATCGGGCCGAACGTGGCAAAGGCACTCTGGGGACTCCGTAAGAGGAGCATCAGCGAACCGACAACGGCGCAAGAGATTGGTGAGGCATACGTCATAGGGTCAAACGCGTACGAGACAGATGCGGAGGCGAAAAAGGAGATAGACGCGCTCAATCAGGAGATATATGCGGGTACGGATCAAGAACTGATGGAGCTTTGGCGCAGGGGGCGTGATGTATCCGTGGAGGAGTTTCGCCGCCTCTGGAAGCTTCTTGGCACGCATTTTGATTTTGAATTTTTTGATAGTGATACGACCGAGACAGGGGTACGAGTGGTGACTGACGGGCTGAATAAAGGGATCTTCCAGAAGAGTGATGGTGCAATCATCTACAACGGAGAGGGGAAGGGCGTACATACGATGGTTTTCATCACCTCGCACGACACGCCCACCTACGAGGCAAAGGATATTGGACTCGCTTTTCTCAAGGAGGAACGATGGCCTTCAGACGTTTCTGTCATCATCACCGGCAACGAGCAGGCTGGTCGTTTCAAAACGGTGCTTGCGGCACTCGCCGAAGTCGCACCACTGCTTGCCGCAAAAACGAAACACATCACGACCGGCTTCCTTAAGCTCTCGTCGGGCAAGATGTCGTCTCGCGAAGGGACCGTCATTACGACTAGTGCATTCGTGCAAGATGTCACCGGCCGCGCGGGCGAGAAGAACCCTGACCCGCTTGTTGCGAGTGCGGTCGCTATCGGCGCGATCAAGTACATGATCCTACGGCAGTCGCCAGGGTCGGACATCATCTTTGATCCAGAGAAATCGCTCTCGCTTGAGGGTGACTCAGGACCGTACCTGCAGTACGCACTCGTGCGTGCGAAGTCAGTCCTCGCACAGGCAGACAGCAGTGGACAGAAAGCAGCAGGCAGTGGTCCTGACGCCCCGTATGAAATAGAAAGGGTGATTCTGCATTTCCCCGAAGTCGCAGCGCGCGCTGCGATGGAGCTCGCGCCGAACTTACTGGTGACCTATCTCACAGAACTTGCAGGAGAATGGAACTCTTTCTACGCACAGGAGCGCATTGTTGGCGGCGTTCATGAAGCGCATAAGCTCATGCTCGCTCGCGCCTTCGTGAATACTATGACAAACGGCCTTAATCTACTCGGCATCCCCACACCGGAGAAGATGTAAGACTGAGGACAGTCTTCCTCCCTGCGTTCGCTTCACTTGGTAGTGATTGCTTAGTTTCGTTCTCTGCGTTAGATTCAGTCGCAGACTGCACAATCCCGTGCGTCATGGATACAGGGGGTGTCATGGCCAAGAAAAATCGTAAGAAGAACCCAGATGCAATCAAGACGAAGGCGCTTAGCCATGTGGCTAGACGACGTGCCAAGCGCCGAACTGGGAATCAGACGCAGTCGTCCGAGCCGTCATTCAGGCCCCGCTGAATGATAAATTCAGCCAAGGCAGCCGCGGAAACATTGCGGCTGTTTCCATTTTTGCCCACGAAACGCTACGATAAGCGGATATGGCAGGCATACAAGAGAAGTCTGAGGCGGCGAGACGCGAGGAGGCGGTTCTCGCGTTCTGGGAGCGCGAGCGCATATTTGAGCAGTCACTCGCCAAGGACTCTCCGAAAGGCGACTTCGTCTTCTATGAAGGGCCGCCCACGGCGAACGGGAAGCCCGGCATACACCACTTGGAGGCACGCGCCTTCAAAGACGCGATTCCACGCTACAAGACGATGCGTGGTTATCGGGTGAACCGTCGTGCTGGTTGGGACACGCACGGTCTGCCGGTGGAGCTACAGGTGGAAAAGGAGCTCGGCTTTACAGGGAAGCCCGACATTGAGAAGTACGGCATTGCCGCTTTTAATAAAAAGTGCCGTGAGAGTGTCTTTGCGTACATAGACGAGTGGGCGCGCTTCACGAAGCGCATCGGCTACTGGGTGGATGAGGCAAAGGCCTATTTCACGTTTGATAGCGCTTACATGGAGGTGCTCTGGCACTTGCTCGCGAAGACAGCGAAGGATGGGCGGCTCTACAAGGACTACCGCATTGTGCCGTGGTGCCCGCGTTGCGGCACCGCTCTCTCCTCGCACGAGCTTGCGCAGGGCTATGCGGACGTGAAGGACCTCACTATAACCGCGAAGTTTGAGTTGGCGGATGAGCTGAACACGTATCTGCTCGCGTGGACGACGACACCGTGGACGCTCCCCGGCAACGTCGCGCTCGCAGTTGGTGCAGATATCGCGTACGGGAAGTACGAGAAGGATGGTGAGAGGGTCATCCTCGCAGACGCACGCGCAGCGACAGTGCTCGGCGATGAGTGGAAGCGTGTTGCGGATGTTCCTGCGGAATCGCTCATCGGGAAGAAATACAAACCGCTCTACGACTACGCGAAGGCTCTCGCACCGGAAAGTGAGAAGCCGAAGTTTGAGAAAGCATTTCAAGTGTACGCTGCAGACTTCGTGACGACCGAAGACGGCACTGGCATCGTGCACACGGCGGTTATGTATGGGCAGGAGGACTTTGAGCTGGGGAACAAGGTTGGTTTGCCAAAGGTGCACCTCGTGAATCCAGAAGGGAAGTTTATAGTAGGGACAGGATTCCTTGAGGGTCGTTTCGTGGGTGACGAAGAGGTCGCAGTGGACGTGGTGAAGGACCTCGCGGGTCGCGGACTATTGTTTACCAAAGCGAAATATGAACACACGTACCCCTTCTGTTGGAGGTGCAAGACGCGACTCGTCTACTACGCGCGCGACTCGTGGTATATCCGCATGTCCGATTTGCGTGACACGCTCGTTGCCGAAAATAAGAAAGTGCACTGGGAGCCCGCCTACCTGTGCGAGGGGCGTATGGGCGAGTGGCTCGCCGGAGCGAAGGAGTGGGCGATAAGCCGCGAGCGGTATTGGGGTACGCCGCTCCCCGTCTGGCAGAGTGCCGATGGCTCAGAACAGCTCGTCATCGGCTCGGTGGAGGAGCTGAAGAAGCACACGAAGAAATCCGGCAATACGTATTTCGTCATGCGCCACGGCGAAGCGGAGAACAATGTGCAAGACATATTTGACCCCTCTGACGAGAAGAAGTATCCGCTCACCGAGAAGGGTCGGGCGTCGGTGCGCGCTACCGCGAAGAAATTAAAAGAGAAGAACGTGACACGCGTCTTCTCTTCGCCGTTCATGAGGACAAAGGAGACTGCCGACATCGTTGCCGACGAGATTGGTCTTAGTGCAGAGTCGGTCGTGGTAGATGGGCGGTTGCGCGAGCTCGGTTTCGGTACGTTCGCGGGGCAGGGGAAGAAGCAGGCGTATCTTGCGTACCGCGACACACACGCTTACGACGAATGCCTTCCGGAAGGCGAATCGTATCAGGACACGAAGCAACGCTTCGGCGATTTCCTGTACGAGATTGAACGAAAATATTCGGGAGAGAAGATCCTCATCGTCACGCACGGGCTCGGTTCGGAAGTCTTGCCGGCAGTTGTTGCAGGCGCAGATAAGGCAGCGTCAAAAGAGATTGCGAAGGATTGTCTATCGTACGGCGACTTCCGTGAACTGTCATTCGTGCCGCTCCCGCACAACGACGAGTACGAGCTTGACCTACACCGGCCGTACATAGACGATGTCGTGCTTGTGTCGGATGCGGGCACTGAACTGCGACGCGTGAAAGAGGTGATGGACGTGTGGTTTGACTCTGGCGCGATGCCGTTTGCGCAAGCGGCGAAAGAGAGGGGGGCTGAATCGGTTGCCTCGTTCCTCAAGCACGTAGCGTATCCAGCCGACTTCATCAGCGAGGCGATTGACCAAACGCGCGGCTGGTTCTACACCCTGCTCGCAGTCGGCGTACTCTCTGGACGCGGCGCGGCATTTAGAAATGTCATCTCGCTCGGTCATCTGCTTGATGCCGAAGGGCAGAAGATGAGTAAGTCTAAAGGGAATGTGGTAGAGCCGTGGGCGGAGATAGAGAAGTGGGGCGTGGACACCATCCGCTTCTGGATGTACAGCGTGACGCAGCCGGGGGATACCAAGAATTACGACGAGAAGACGGTGCGCGAGGCTGCGAAGGTGCTCTCGTGGCTAGACAACAGTGTGAAGTTCTATGAGCTCTTCAAAGATGCGCCGCAGAAGAAAACAGAGCTGACGGTGATGGATCGCTGGATGCAGGCGCGCGTTGCCGAGACCGTCTCGGCGGTCACGGAGTATATGGATGCCTACCGGCCTTTTGAAGCGACACGTGCCCTCGCAGGGCTCGCGGAAGACTTGTCACAGTGGTATGTGCGGCGTATACGCGATCGCGTACGCGAAGGCGACTCTGCAGCTATCGCAACTTTGCGCGAGACGCTCCGCACCTCGGCACTCCTGTTTGCGCCGTTCGCTCCGTTTCTCGCGGAAGATATGTACGGGAAAGTGAAGGGCGAGGCTGATGCAGAAAGTGTGCATCTTGCAGAGTGGCCTCAGAATAACGAAGACGTAATTGCTCGTGTATCCAGATTCTGGAAGATTTCGAATAAGTGCCAGTTGATTGAGGAGATGAAAACAGTGCGTACATTTGCATCAGAAGCCCTTATGCTGCGCCAGAAGGCGGGCATTAAGGTGCGTCAGCCGCTGGCAAGCTTCACTGTTACTGCGTCTCTTTCTGACGAGCTCAGAGCAATTCTTGCTGACGAGGTAAACGTGAAGAACGTTGTCCTGGGGGCGGAACTGGCGCTGGACACCGTACTCACCTCAGAACTTATAAAAGAGGGTGACGAACGCGAGATGGCGAGTGCAGTCGCGCAAGCACGCAAGGCCGAAGGACTTTCGCCGTCTGACAAGGTGCGCGTGGAGTTACGCGCAGAGGGGAAGTACTCCGTGGAACTCTCAACGGGGAAGGTGCAGTTTGATGTAATTACGAATGCGGCATAAATACGAAACGTCCGGCATCGTACTCTCTCGCACGCATGTCGGAGAAGCCACAACATTTGTCACGCTGCTCACTCCAGAGCTGGGGCTTGTGCACGCGCGCGCACAGAGCCTGCGGAAGTCGGGTGCGAAGCTGGCCTCCTCGCTCCCGACTCTTGCAGAGAGCTCGGTTGTGCTCGTGCGAGGAAAAGAGGGGTGGCGCATCGCCGGAGCGGTACTCAGTGATAATTGGTTTCTGAAGCTCCCCCACGTCGGCGCGCGCACAAGGGCGGCCCGTGTCTCCGGCCTCCTGCTCCGGCTTGTGGCCGGAGAAGCGCATGACACCGCGCTGTATCCGGTACTGCGAGGGTTCCTCACGGCACTTTCAGTGCTTCCCGAAGAGGAGCACGAGGCTGCAGAGATATTGACTGTGCTCCGCATACTTTCTGCGCTCGGTCTTGATACGGCGCCCGTAGAGAACGGAGCACCGCTCCTCACTTCCGAGGCACTGGTACCGATACGTGCAGATCGCACCGGCTACATCGCACGTATAAACAACGGCATAGCGGCATCAGGTCTTTGATATACTTAACACCGATGCCCCCACTCCCAGAAGAAAACAGTGTTGGTTCCCTTGAGCACGCAAGGGAATCGCTCTATAGCCCCACTGCGAAAGCGCCCAAGCGCGAGCACTTCGCCAGTGCCGAAGAGCACACGCTACCGCACGCGTGGGAAGAGAAAGAGCTTGTGCCGCCACCACAACCGCTACAGGGCGAGCGACAGGTGCGTCTCGCCACCGTATTCCTTGGCGGCGCGGCGGCGTTCTTCCTCGTCGCCTTGCTTGCGGCGGGGTACTTCTTCTATTTCGGCAGCAACTCCGTTTCCACAGACAAAATCACAATAGACATGCAGGGCCCGACGACGATTGCCGGAGGCGATACGGTACCCCTCACGCTCACCATTACCAACAAGAATCCGGTCGCCATTGAGGATGCGACCATTGAAGTGGATTTCCCCGACGGTACGCGCAGTGCGGCAAACGTACTCGCCCCGTATCCGCGCTATGTGGAGAATCTGGGAACACTTCAAAGCGGGGCAGTCGTGACCCGTTCGGTGAAGGCGGTGGTGTTTGGCGGTGCAGGAGAGACCATCACGCTGCCGGTGTCGTTTACCTACGGCACGGCAAGCAGTAATGCGATCTTTGAGAAGAAGACATCGTATCCGCTTGCGATAACGTCTACGCCATTATCTGTGTCGGTTGATGCTCTTGCCGAGACGGTCTCTGGTGAGCCGATCACCTTCACGCTCACGGTCCGTTCCAATGCGGCCGTACCACTCAGTAACGTGGCGGTATCTGCTTCGTCGCCTTTTGGTTTCTCGGTCACCTCGTCCTCTATACCGCTTAGCAACGGCAGTTTCCTCATCGGCACGCTTGCCCCAGGAGCGAGCAAGCAAGTGACGCTGACCGGAACGCTTTCGGGGCAGAACAACGAACAGCGCGTCTTCCATTTCACCGTCGGGACGGCGAAATCTTCGCAGGACCCGACGCTCTCGGTGTCGTATATGACGCAGGACGCGACGGTTAAAATCGCCGCTCCGTTCATCACGACGACGCTCGCTATCAACGGGGACACCTCGCCAAACGTCGTCATCACACCAGGGAGCACGAACAGCGTCACACTAACGTACGTGAATACGCTCTCCACCGCCGTCACGAATGCCTCTATCGTTGTCTCGGTCGCGGGCTCGGCTATCGATTACGACAGCATCAAGTCAACCAACGGCTTCTATAATTCATCGGATCACTCGGTCCTCTTTAGTAAGGACACCGACCCTGCACTTGCGACGCTTGCGCCGGGGGCGTCTGGTATCGGCACACTCACTTTTTCTACACTTCCGGTCGGCACTCTTTCGCCGACAGTGACACTCGCGCTCTCGGTGTCGGGTACGCGCGTAGGGCAGTCACACGTACCTGAACGGGTCACCACCTCTGCGGTGAAGACTGCGAAGGTCGCCACCACGGTGCTCTTCTCCTCACGCACGTCGCATCTGCAGGACCCGTTTGGCGCAAGCGGCCCGATCCCTCCGCGCGCCAACCAAGCGACGACGTATGCGGTGTTCTGGAATATACAAAACAAGGGTAATGCGAT
>JBAYHQ010000032.1:0-6293 GCA_041666065.1 Minisyncoccota bacterium
CCTGTCGTCTTGGCGACTTCTCTCTGGCTCCGGCTCGTTCCGTCTGCCGGAGGGGACGACGATCTTACCGAGGGCGAGCGCATTCTTCCCATTTTCAATTACCAACCTCCCGTTTTCTTCCGACATCGTACTGCTCTATCCAGACGGTGTTATCGCCACCCGCCCAGTACCATCTACAACTGTCGCGCCCGCGCAACCTCCTGTGCTGCCAGAGAGTTATATACCAGTACAAGCGGTCGAGCCGATTACCAGCCAAGCAGAGAATGTTCCAAGCCATGAAGAAGCAGTAGTAGCCCCCGCAGCGGCGAAAGATCTCGCCGCGGCGGGGGCGGCATTGTCCGATCCGGCTCCTGATTTCGGGGCTGATGCTTCTGTGGGGAGTGTCTTCCGCTCCCCGTGGGTGCTCGGTCTTCTGAGTGTGATGGCGGTTGCCGGTGGCGCTTTCATCTTTCTGTAGCAGTTCGCCTTTATTCGTTTTTTGTACTAATCTCCTACTATGGAAGGGAAGAAACTGATTCTCGTTACGGGCGGGGCCGGATTCATAGGAAGCCATTTGTGCGCCCGACTCGCTAAGGATGGCCACACGGTCATCTCTCTTGATAATTACTTTACGGGGAGCCGCGACAACCATGTGCCGGGCGTAGAGTATCGTGAGGGTCATACGAAAGACATAGCGAAGCTCATTCCTGAGAATCCCGACCTCATCTACCATCTCGGCGAATACTCGCGTGTTGCGAAAAGTATAGAGGAGCCGGCGCTCGTGTGGAATCTCAATATGGAAGGGACGTTCGGTGTCTTGGAGTTCTGGCGCACTCGTGGAGGGAAACTTATCTACGCCGGCTCTTCCACTAAGATGGCAACACCACGCCCAGAAGGGACCGCCGGCCGAGATCTCTCGCCCTATACGTGGTCCAAGGCTTCTAACACCGAGCTCGTGCACAACTACGGGCATTGGTACGACCTACCGTATTCAGTTGCGTATTTCTATAACGTGTACGGTCCGCGGGAGCGCGCTGGGGAGTACGGTACGGTTATTGAGATCTTCCGGCAGAAGTTCCTCAAGGGAGAGCCGCTGGAAGTGCGTCTCCCCGGTACGCAAGAGCGCATTTATACGCACGTGGAAGATACGGTTGCCGGATTGGTACTGGTGGGGGAGAAAGGCGCGCGCGATGAGTACAGTATCGCCGCCGCTGAGAGTTATCCGATCCTCGCGGTGGCGGGGCTCTTCGTTGACGAAAGCCAGATAGTCATGCTTCCGGCACGCGCAACGAGTCGGCCGTCAGCGGCAGTGGACACGAACACGGAGAAAATAAAAGCGCTTGGCTGGGAGCAGGAGCATACACTTGAGGAGTATATCCATGCAATCAAAGGAAGTGCCTCTGCGTCATAGATGAAGAGAATACTTATTTTTTCTCTCGCGTACTACCCTCGCTTCTCAAGCGGGGCGGAGGTGGCTATTAAAGAGATCACCGACCGTATTGATACGGACGATATTGAGTTCCATATGGTAACGCTTCTCTTTGACCGCGCGGCGCCGCGCGAGGAGAAGATCGGTAACGTGTTCGTGCACCGAGTCGGTTTTGGCGGCAGCTACCTCTCAAAGATGTGCTATAGCCTGCTTGCCGCTCGTACAGCACGAGCGCTCAATCAGAAGCTTCATTTTGACGCACTATGGTCGGTCATGACCTATATGCTTTTCCCCGTCGTACTTGCGAAGTGGTGCGGTGTGCGAGCCCCGCATGTGCTGACGCTCCAAGATGGCGATCCGTATGAAAAAGTATTTGAGCGGTGGTTCATACGACCGGTTTCTCCTATTCTTGATGCTGGGTTCCGCAGTGCGGCGATAGTGCAAGCTATTTCTACCTATCTCGCGACTTGGCCAAAACGGCGCGGCTACCACGGCCCAGTTGAGGTAATACCGAACGGTGCTTCGCTCGCATCAGCCCAGACGTATTCCAACGAAGAGATTGAAGAGCTTAAACAGCAGACGAGGAAAAAAGAAGGAGAGATATTTCTGATCAGCGTCTCGCGTCTCGTGTACCAGAAGGGGATTGATACGGTCATCCGTGCACTGCCGCTTTTGCCGCCACATATTCGTTTCCTCATCGTCGGCGACGGTCCTGATAGGAGCATGCTAGAGCGTCTCGCAAACGATCTTCGTGTCGCCGAGCGGGTCATATTTGTCGGGCAAGTGGATAGGACTATGACGGCGAAGTATCGGAGAATATCCGACATCTTCGTGTCGCCAAGCCGGTCTGAAGGACAGGGTATTTCATTTGTCTCAACGATGGTCGCGGGGCTCCCGATGGTGGTGACGCAGGAGGGCGGTCTGGCGGACTTCATCTTTGACGCGAAGCGTAACCCAGATAAACCGACGACCGGTTGGGCGGTTGATAAAGACGCTCCGGAGCAGATAGCGGCGGCGGTGAGAGACATCATTGCGCACCCCGCACAAGCTGAGAAGGTGGTCGCGACCGCACGACAGTATGCCGAAGAGCATTTTAATTGGGACACTATTGTCCGCGCGATGCGCACACAGGTATTCGGCAAGGTTTTGGATCGTCGCGCGTAGGCAGCTTCTTTTGATACTATACTGTTCATATGGAACCCTATGATTTTGCAGTACAGCAGGTAGTTGCGGCGGGGGAGCTCTTGCTCCGCGCACGCGACAATGGTTTTGAGACGATGATGAAAGGTGGTAACCCGCGTGACATTGTGACGAGTGTTGATCATGAGGTAAATGACTTCCTGATCTCCGCAATCAAGAGCGCATTCCCGACGCACCGTATTTATTCCGAGGAAGGCGGCGGATTGGAGGAGGGGGGTGATGAGGAATGGGTCATTGACCCGATTGATGGTTCGGCGAATTTCTCTCGCGGCATCCCGCACTTCGCTGTGTGTCTTGGGCTACTCAAGGACGGCGTACCGGTTGTGGGTGCGGTATATAATCCGGTCACCAAAGAACTTTTCAGCTTCAAGAAGGGAAGCGGGGCCTTTTTGAATGGGAAAGCCATTACCGTTTCAAAAGTGACTGACCTCAAAGAAGCGTCGGTGTTCCTGCATGCCGGTCGCAATCCCACATTGTGGGATTGGGGCGGCGCATCCTACACGAAACTCCTCGGCGCGGCAAAGAAAACACTCAACTATGGCGGCTCGGCACTTGACGCTTGTTTTGTCGCGGCAGGGCGTATTGAGGCGAACGTCTACGGACGGCTCTCAACAATGGATATCGCAAGCGCGATCGGGATACTGCTTGAGGCCGGCGGGAGGGTGGTCGGTACAGACGGTACGCCAGTCACGCTCTCAAAAACACCTCAAACAGTGTTTATGACGAATACTGAGAGTATGGAGCGTGTATTGCGGGAGCTCCTCTAAACGAGATTGAACTCTTTCTGGCGCGCGGTCTCCTCTTTCGTGCGGAGTGCGTTTCGGGTGCTCGCATAGGATGCAACGACCTCGCGCGCGATCGGCGTGCCGTCTAGGAGTGCGCTCAGCACTCCTGTCCAGAAGGCGATACGTGCCTCGGTTAGGGTACGGAGGTCGCCGGTCGTATGGGCGAGTGACTTTGCGTAATACTCAAGGAGGAAGGCAGTTTTATAGACGCGCATGAGTCGCAAGGACAGGTACTCGTCTGGCCCCCGTGTCGTCCGCACGTGCTCGGCGAGAAGATTCTCAAGTTCGGGATTGTGGATGAGCATGTAATTCAGGAAGCGTGCCCACCCCTCGTATTTGTTGCCGAAGTGGAAGGCCGCATAGTCCAGCAGGAAGATACCGCGATCGGAGACGCGCATATTGTGCGGCGCAAGGTCAGTGTGGGTAAGATAGGGGGAATAGCGATCAATAGTGTCGCTGTGCTCAGTGAGGAATACACGAGCGCGCTTCAGGAGTGTGCGGAGCTGGGTATCGTCAGAGCGCAACACCTCAATCTCTTGGATAAATCCTTCAAGCTCTTTCAGATACTCGTCGGAACGGAGCACGGGAAAGGTCTTCTTGATGCGCTGTTCGTGCTCGTAGGTAGTCGCGTGGAATCCCTCCTGCGCTTCAAGAGCACGAAGTGCGAGGAAAAATTGTTCCTGCAGCGGGCGGGCGAAAAACACATTCGGCTGTTCTATGAACGCCGTCACGAGGAGCGTGCCGTGTTTCGTGTCCTCAAAATGCAATTCCTCAGGGGAAAGGAGTGTGTCGTTCGCAAAGGCGAGCGAACGGAGCAGGTCGTGCGCTTCTTTCTCGCGGCGGATTTCCGTCCGTCCTGACGCGTCGCTGCTTACTTTCACCACAACGCGCTCTCCGTCGCTTTTGCGCGTGCCGGTAAGGACGAGCTTCTTTCCACTCATGAGGTAGCGTTCTCCGCCGGTGTGGAGCTGTTTCTCGTCCAGCACGATATTGAGACGCGCAAAGAGCGGCTCAAAGGTGGCGAGCTCGCGCTTTTGGTATGCGTCCCAGTCCTCTTTGGAGATGTTTGCCCGCATGTACTAGGTATCCTATAGTGCAGGTACCTCTATAGCAACCAAAGCGCGATACCAGAGGTTACCCTTTATACTATGCAGACTGTCCTTGTCACTGGTGCTGCCGGATTCATCGGTAGCAATCTCACGAGAGCCCTTCTTGAGGAGGGGTATCGCGTCGTCGGGGTTGATAATTTTGATGACACCTATGACCTACGCTTCAAGGAAGGGAACGTGGCTCCGTTCCTCGGTAGTGAGAACTTCAAGCTGGAGCGCGTTGATATTTGCGACTTGGACGCGCTCAATGCGGTCTTTGAGAAAGAGCGACCATCGTATGTCGTCCATCTAGCGGCTAAGGCCGACACGCGCAGGGCAGTGGATACCCCTCGTGTCTACGTGTCGGTAAACATAGATGGCACGCTGAATATTCTAGAACTTTGCAGAAAGTACCCCGTTCAGAATCTCGTCATCGCCTCATCTTCGTCCGTATATGGGAATTCGTCGCGTGTGCCATTTACCGAAGACCAGCCTGCGGACCGTCCTCTTTCGCCCTATGGTGCGACCAAGCGTTCGGTGGAATTGCTTGCGTACACCTACTATCACAATTTCAATATACCCATCACCTGTCTGCGGTACTTCAATGCGCACGGCGAGAATAATCGCCCAGGGATGGTGCCGTATATATGGACCGAGAAACTTCTTCGTGGAGAAGAGATAGAAATATCGGGAGATGGTAGTCGTACACGCGACTACACCTATATCGGCGACATCGTGCGGGGCACGATCCTCGCCATGAAGAAGCCCCTTGGATTTGAGGTTATCAATCTGGGGAATAACAAGCCGGTCTCGCTCTCCGAGCTCCTCGCTACTCTAGAGAAGATACTCGGCGTAAAAGCGAACGTGAGGAGTCGCGAGAGTCATGGGGCGAGTGTTGAGGAGACGTATGCGGACATAGAGAAGGCGAAGCAGCTGCTCGGCTGGGAGCCGCTCGTGTCGCTTGAAGAGGGTCTCACGAGGCTAGTTGCGTGGTTTCGCGCGAACCGACTCAAAGAACCCCAGTAGCGTCGCAAGGTGTGTCTCCCACGAAAACTTCTCAGCGAGAACTTTGTCCGCTCCTGCCACAATTTTCGCTTTGAGTGCGGGGTCGGTAAACAATCGGGCGATAGCGCTCGCTAGCGCCGCATCGTTTCCGACAGGTACAAGGAGCCCGCTCTCGCCGTCGTAGACCGCCTCATTGGTACCGGGGATGTCGGTTGCGATTGTGGGGATATGTGCCGCGAAACTCGTGAGTACCGTATGCGGGAGTCCTTCGTAGGTTGAATTGAGCACATACACCTCGGAACTTTTCCGCAGGTGCCACGTTTCAGCACGCGACACTCGTCCGAGGAGCGAGACGCGGTTGGCGACACCGAGTTCTTTCGCGAGGGTCTTGAGCTTCCCTTCCTCTGGTCCGTCGCCAGCGATGACTGCGCGTATATCGGGGAATCGTTCCTTGAGAAGTGCCACGGCTCGGATGATGCCGCCAAGGCCTTTCCACTCCACGAGTCGCGCGGTCGTGACGATCTGGTGGGGGATGGGGGTTACAGGGAAAGAGGTGTCAGGGCTCTTCTCGGCAGCGTTGTAGTTCACTACCGCGCGCTCTTCTTTGATGCCGTAGGTTCGTACGATGGCATCGCGCAAATATTTTGACGGCGTTGTGACGATATCGGCGTGACGCAGCGCGAATCCTTGTAGCAGCATATAGACTGCGGTTCGCCACCCGCCATCAGGATTCGCGAGAAATTCTTCAAGCGGCTTGGTTGTCCGGTGTTCTTGGGAGGCGCGTTCCCATGCTTCGTCACCGACAAA
>JBAYHQ010000033.1:0-5508 GCA_041666065.1 Minisyncoccota bacterium
TTATTAGCTCTGTCATCAAAAATTGGGCAGAAGCAATCAAATTCTCGGAGATGGAAAACGCAATGAATAATTAGGAACACAAGAGTCGCAGTTTTATTTATTTCGGCTATAATCTCCGTATGACTCGTTACCGAGTGTTCGCCGCTATCGCCCTCGTCGCAGGGTTTTTACTTACGTATTTCGTATGGGCCACGGAAGCGAATCCGCTCTCCTCGTACCGCTTCAAGCTGGGGCTTGACCTCGCGGGCGGCACCGAGCTCGTCTACAAGGCCGACATGAGCCAGACAGCCGCTGCCGACCGTGCCGACGCGCTTTCGGCTCTGCAGGGGGTCATTGAGCGTCGCGTGAACCTCTTCGGCGTCGCGGAACCGCTCGTACAGACCGAAGAGGCGAGTGCGCTCTACGGCACAACCGAGGACCGTCTTATCGTGGATCTTCCTGGGGTGACCAACATCAAAGCTGCCGTGGACGCGCTCGGACAGACGCCAACGCTTGACTTCCGTCTCGCGACAACGACGACCGTCGGCACATCAACCACGGTCGGTTACGCGCCGACGGGTCTCACGGGTCGTTTCCTCTCAGGCGCAACGCTCGGCTTCGGTTCGGGCGCTACCGCCGGCATCGCTTCGCCTGAAGTCATACTCAATTTTGATAGTGACGGTGCAAAACTTTTTGAGAAAATAACGAGCGAGCATGTAGGTGAACGACTAGCCATATTCCTTGACGGGCAACCTATTTCTGAGCCGACCATTCAGGAAGCTATCCCCGGCGGTCAGGCGACCATCACCGGACGCTTCACGGCGACCGAAGCGCGCGATCTCGTCCGTAACTTGAACTTCGGAGCACTCCCAGTACCGATTACGCTTGAGAGCAGCTCTGCCGTCGGACCGACCTTGGGCGCAACCGCTATCTCGGCGGGCGTTACGGCTGGCCTCATCGGGTTCGCAATCGTCGCGCTCTTCATGATCGCGTGGTATCGCCTCCCCGGACTCGTCGCCTCACTCGCGCTTGTTGAGTATCTCGCCTTCATGCTCGCTGTCATCAAAGCTATTCCGGTTACACTTACGGCTTCCGGCATCGCCGGTCTCATCATCTCGGTCGGTATGGCGGTGGACGCCAACGTGCTTATCTTTGAGCGCACCAAAGAGGAGCTCCGTGACGGCAAGACGCCGCGCGAGGCGGTGCATATTGGCTTCGCGCGTGCATGGACCGCCATCCGCGACGGCCACCTCACCATGATCATTTCTGGCGTCATACTCTTCTGGCTCGGCACGTCTATCGTGCAAGGCTTCGCGCTCGTCTTCGTGCTCGGCGTGCTCGCGTCGTTCGTGTCAGCAGTGTCGCTCTCGCGTGTCTTCCTGCTCGCTATCGTGCCAGAGCACAAGGAGGGCGTATGGAAATTCCTTATGGGCTCAGGAAATCGTAACGCATAACCTTGTATGTATATCATCAACCATCGCTCGCTCTTCTTCTGGATCACGGGAATCATCCTCGCGGCAGCGCTTGGTGCAATCCTTACCTACGGTCTCCCGCTCGGCATAGACTTCACCGGCGGTTCGCTCATGCAGGTGAGCTACAAGGAGGGTCGTCCGGCTATAGCCACTGTGCAGGAGAAGCTTTCGGTACTGTCGCTCGGAACGGTCTCCGTGCGCGAGGTTGGGCAAGACGCTCTGTCTATTCGCACCCGCACACAGACTCCGGAAGAGCACGAGGCGATTCTCTCAGCACTCTCGGCGGGTACAAGTGTGACTGAGCTCTCGTACACGAGCGTCGGCCCAGCACTCGGTAGCCAATTCGCCACCAAGGCGCTTTGGGCTATCGGGGCGGTCATACTCGTCATCGTGCTTTATATCGCCTTCGCGTTCCGCCACGTGTCGCGACCGGTCCCTGGGTGGGGGTACGGTCTTACGGTCGTGGCGATGCTCGCGATAGATATCATCGTGCCGACCGGTTTTTATGCGGCATACTGCCACTTCACCGGCGCAGAAGTGGATTCGCTCTTCATCGTCGCGCTCCTCTCCCTGCTGGGCTACTGCGTGAACGACGTCATCGTCATCTTTGATCGCATCCGCGAACATCTCGCAAAGAATGACCGCATGAACATCAAGGAATCGTTTGAAGAAACCATAGGGAAGTCCATCAGCGAGACCATGACACGCTCTATCAATACCGCTCTTACCGTCGTACTCGCGCTCCTCGCGCTCATCTATCTCGGTGCGGAAGCCACCCGCAACTTCGCGCTCGTCATGCTCGTGGGTGTCGCTGCCGGCACATTCTCGTCTATCGCTCGCTCCGCTCCGCTCCTTATCCCCATCGCCAAGTGGTTCAATAAATAATGATCGTAGGCGTCACCGGTACCAACGGTTCGGGGAAGGGTACGGTTGTTGACTATCTAGTACAGAAAGGCTTCGCGCACTACTCCGCACGCGATTTCATCGTGGAAGAGGTGCAGCGGCGCGGGTTGCCGGTGAATCGCGATACGATCACCGTGACCGCAAATAATCTCCGCGAACTTCATGGCCCAGCGTATGTAGTAGAACAGCTCCTTGCGCGTGCAGGAGAGACTAGGGGCGACGTTGGCATAGAGTCAATACGTACGGTGGGCGAGGCTCGTGTCTTGAAGGCATCCGGCGCGATACTTATCGGCGTTGATGCCGACCCCGCATTACGCTATGAGCGCGCGGTGCAGCGTGCGAGCGTCACTGATGCAGTAGATTTTGATACTTTTGTTGCTCAAGAGAAGCGAGAGCTCACCTCAGAGGATCCGAATAAACAGAACGTCCTCGGCGTCATGGCGCTCGCCGACTACACGCTCCACAACGACGGCACACTTGCCGAACTTCACGCGCAGGTGGACGAAGTGTTACAGGAGATTACGAAATAACCGTGCCGACAAACGGCTTGCCGTCCAGATAGTTTGAAAATTCTTCCAGCTTCGCGCCGTTCATGATGGCGACTTCAAGATTGAGCGCTTGAGCCTCTTCTGCGGCTACAGGATCAAACGGGGAGGAGAGCCCTGGGTCCCAGTGGTCGGGGATAATTTTCCTAAACGCTTCCCAGCCGATGTGCTCTATCTTCTGCGCCTTCGGATCTTTCTTCGGGTCGGCAGTGTAGACGTGGTCAATATTTGAAAGGTTCACGAGCCGCGTTGCGCCGATATTTTTCGCCATGAGCACCGCACAGTGGTCAGTGGAGAACCCTGGTTGCCAGCCCGCGGCGATCACGATCGGTTCTTCCGCGTCTACGTCTATCGTCGGATTCTTGATAACGTGCTGATGCGCATAGCCCACAAAGATGTTGCGCAGAAGCTGCGCGTTCAAGCGCGTGGCGTGGATGCCTATCCAATCAAGGTCCTGCGAAGAGAGGGGAGTAACGGCGTTTGCCGCATCTTGGTAACGGCGGCATATCTTTCCACCGCCAGCGATGATGGTGAAGGTAAATCCGCGCTGAACTTTTTCTAAAATGAGTGCTTTAAACCGAGTGAGAAAATCAGTATCAATTTGGTCGGGAACGATAAGAGAACCTCCGACTGACACGACTATGCGTTCTTTTGATGATTGCATGACTCAGACAAAGCGTGACGGCTGTTACTATCATACGCCCCCTGCAGGCGAGTGCAACTTGTGCGGGTTTATTTCTGTGTCGTTTCTGCGGTTAGCATACGAGCTCTGCTATAGTAGGGGACAATGAACAACGAGCGCGCTCTGTCGCGGCCTGCACTGCTACTCTTCGGACTCCTGCTAGTAGTGTCCGGCTTTCTGTATCTTTTTCGGCTCGGAGCTTCTCCACTTGCCGATTACGATGAAGCTACTTACGCGCAAGTAATTAAGGATACCGAGCGAGAAGGAGCGTTCGGGACGTTGTACCGGTACGACGGGCTCTGGTTTGAGAAACCTCCTCTACAATTCTGGCTCGCCATGGGCGCAGAAAAGGTCTTTGGCGAAAACGATTTCGCGCTCCGCCTTCCTTCGGCACTCTCCGGCATCGTATGCGTCGCGCTCGTCTACCTCATTGCGCTCCTTGTCTCGGAGAGTACCTCGGTGGCGCTCCTCGCGGGGGTCATATTACTCGCGACGGGGAGCTTCCTTGATGCGGCTCGGCAATTACGTATGGACGTGCCTGTTACTGCAGCGCTGTTGTTTTCTTTTTATGCATTTTTGCGCGGACGCAAAGACGCGAGATGGTATCTGGGCATCGGTATCGGCATCGGTATCGGCATACTCATAAAGAGCGTCATCGGGCTATTCGTGCTCCCGCTCATACTCCTCTGGTCTCTGCAGGACAGGGATTTCTCTTGGTTGAAAAATGCCTACTTCTGGTACGGTGCTGTGCTCTCCTTCCTCATCATTCTCCCTTGGCATCTCTACGAGGGCCTGAAGTTCGGCTCGGTATTCTGGGATCCATACCTCCTCCATCACGTACTTGACCGCTTCGCGTCCGACGTGAACGGCGGCTCTATGTCCAACTGGGGATATGCGAAATACACCTTCCTGTTCGGATTCCCGTGGGTCGCCGTCTTCCTCGTTGGCTGCCTCTCCTTGTGCCGCAGAGAAACACTTCGTGTCCCCGCGAAGCGCGTGCTCGCGACGGTCGCGTCCTGCGCGATCTTCATACTGGCGGTATTTGCTTTCGCCAAGACGAAAGTCACGTACTACGTCATTCCCGCGATCCCATTCATAGCGCTCTTTTGCGCTCTGTGGTTTCAGAACATCGCTCTCTCGTGTCGGACGAACGGTCGTCGCGCCGCGCTTCGTATCGGCGTTTTGGTGCTCCTTGTCGTCGGGGTAGGGAACATGGTGTACGTGGGGTACCACTTCCAAAGCGATTTGGCGGTTAATGCGAGTATCGTGTACGACGAGTACCGAATCGGTAAGGCGATCGCAGAACGTCCCTATATCACTGACGTGCGCGCCTTCCAGTACTTCTACTGGGAGACGCTGCGTTACTACAGCGACCGAGTCATAACGATAATGAAGCCGGATGATACAGCCTCAGCCCCTTTCTTTATGATCATTGAAACCTATCCGTACCATCAAAAACCGTTCCCGCCAGACATAATGGAACATCTCTCCGTCGTGTACGAAGGGGAGGCGATAACCCTGCTTGAGTTCAAACCCTAACGTAGTGCACGGCGGCCTAGCTCCCTGAGGCGTTAGGCGTACCCTGTGCACATGGTCAAACCTCCTAAAATCGCCACGGTATCGGGCCCTTTCTAGCGCCAGCCTGCCAGCTTGACGCCTCCCGACCCCTCATATACTATGGTTCTTAGCGTCCTGCTTATGCAGGACGGGGTTTGTTTTCGCTCTCTGACATTTACATACGTGAACGCCCGCCATGGAGATGGCGGGCAAACTCCCTACCGCTTTTAAGAATGGCGGTAGGGGTAAAAGATGTGTGAATTCTTTTGTTCCGCCTATTCTTATTGAGAGTTTGATCCTAGCTCAGGATGAATGCTGGCGGCGTGGATAAGTCATGCAAGTCAAGGGGGCCCGCAAGGGCAACCGGCAA
>JBAYHQ010000034.1:0-5269 GCA_041666065.1 Minisyncoccota bacterium
CTGTCTTGGACTCCTTCTGGCCGATAGCGACGTAGATACAGATAGGACGCGTCGCTGCCGGTTCACTCTTCTGGTTCAAAATAGTGTCTATCGCGATAGAGGTCTTACCCGTACCGCGATCGCCGATGATAAGCTCGCGCTGTCCGCGGCCGATCGGGATCATGGCGTCCACCGACTTGATGCCCGTATGAAGCGGCACATTCACCGGTGCGCGGTCAATGACACCGTAGGCCTCGCGCTCAATCGGGCGGACATCGGTCGCGCCCGTCGCGCCCTTGCCGTCTACCGGAGCGCCGAGCGGGTTCACTACGCGACCGATGAGGGAGTCTCCGACCGGTATGGAGAGCAGGCGTCCGAGGCGGCGCACGAGCATGCCTTCGTACACCTTGGAAGCATCACCGAGGATCACGGTACGGACCCCGTCTTCCTCAAGGTTCAAGACGAGACCGTAGATAGGAGAAGCGTTCGCATGAAGCGCTTCGGCGAGCGTCCGATCAAATGTCGGATCAAAGAGCACCATTTCAGACATGGCGATCTTAGAGAGTCCGTCCACTTCCGCGATACCGTCGCCGGTCGCGCGTACGACGCCCGTCTCTTCGCTGCCCGCCTCAGGCGACCATGCGGCGATCTCTTTCTCAATCCTCTCAATGATGCTTTGCATACTACGGTTATTAAATTACCTTCTGATAAATCTGTATAAGTGCCTGTTTCGCGGAGCGGTCCACGAGCCTCCCTCCCCCGTGAGCGCGCCAACCGCGGATCAAGGATGGGTTGACGGTGGCGTGCTTAGCACTGATGCCGAGCGCAGCGGCCGCAGCGAGCGCAGCCTCACCTTCATTTCCGTGCGCCACCTCCACATGATGGCGGAGTGCGGCACGACGTGCGGCGACTCTGCGCAGTTCGCTCGCAATCTTCGGCAGCATGTTCATGCGCCCCATGCTTTTCAAATGCACTATGAGCTTCGTGACAGCAGCGTCAGCTGCTGTCTTGTCATCAAGCTCAGCAGTCGCCTCAAGAAGCCGCGTGTACGTATCAATCATGATGCGTCTTAAGCACCTTCTCTGCGGCGAGCACGGCGAGGCGAGCGATATCCTGCTCGCTTTCGCGGCGCGCCTTGGCGATCGCTTCTGCTGCATGCGCCTCAGCATCCTTCGCGACAAGCGCTGCACGCTCCTCAGCCTCCTTGAGGAGACGAGCTTTCTCGGTGCCTGCTGCTTCGCGCGCCGCACGCACGATCTCTTCGGCCTCGGTGTCGGCGGCCTTCACTCGGTGTTCCGCCTCACTATCTGCCTGCGCGAACAGCTCTGCCGCCTGCTGGGCATCTTCTACACTCTTGGCGACCATTGCCTGTCGCTTCGCGAGCGTGGCGAGCACCGGCTTGTACAGGAAGTACCAGAGTGCTACGAGCACAATGCCGAAGTTCACCGCCTGCGCGATGAGGAGGTTCCAATTGACGCCGAAAGCGGAAAAGAGTTCTTGCATGTAAGCGAGCCTTCGTGCTGACTAAACGAACTTGATAATAAACGCCACCACAAGGGCGAGGATGCCGAGCGCTTCGGTGAACACGATCGCGAGGATCATGTTGGAGACTATCTTGCCTGATGCTTCAGGATTCCTGCCGATTGCTTCCATAGCGCCGCCGCCGATAAGACCGATGCCGATTCCGGGACCGATGACACCGAGGCCGGCTGCGAGCGCCATACCGATCATACGTGCTGAATCTATATCCATAGTTTTACATTACTCTGCATAATAAAAGGCCCTAATCTTTGAGCCGCACGAAGACACTAGCCGTGGCTAATGCGCTTCGTGAGGGTCAACGATCGCTAGCTTGATGAAGAACAGCGTGAGCATCGCGAAGACGAGCGCCTGCACCAACCCGATGAACATCTCAAAGCCCATCAAGGGCGCAGGAAGTACATACGGCAGGAAGTATCCTGCGACAAGCACCATCACCTCGCCCGCGAATATGTTGCCAAAGAGACGGAACGAGAACGAGATAAGCCGACCCAGATTGCTCATGAGCTCTATGAGCCCCACGACAAATCCGATCGGCGATTTTAGATTAACATATTTCCCCGCATATTTGAAAAAACCAAGCGTCACGACGCCGGTTATCTCAATGGTGAGGAACGAGATGATAGCGAGCGCGAGGGTGAAGTTGAGATCGGTCGTCGGCGCACGCAGTATCGGGAAGAATTCTGATGCGTGCCACAGACCGAGCGACCCTACCCCTGGCATGAACTCTATCTCGTTGATAAAGGCGACGAAGATGAATATGGACGCCACGAGCGGGAAAAAGCGGCGAGCGAGCGCCTCACTTTCCAGCACTTCGGCCATGTAGGCGAGCGCCCCTTCAAAAGCCCATTCTATGCCGGCTTGGAGTTTCCCCGGAACGAGAGAGAGCGATTTACCGAAGAAATACGCGCCCAAAATGAGAATCGCCATGACGATCCACGCCATGACGAGCGAGTTGGTGATAGGGAAACCGAAAACGGAGCCTAGCTGCTCCGCCTTGAGTACGACAGTGATACCCTCGTGCATGTATTGCATTCTACCAGAAGACCCGTACTCTATGCTATATACTAGAACAGTCAGTCAGAAATAATACAAACATATCCATTATGGCAATCAACGCAGCTCTCTCAAAACCCCTTAAGCTCTCCGCAGATTTGGAGGCAGTTGTCGGCTCAGGACCGATGCCCCGCACCGAGGTAGTGAAGCAACTCTGGGTCTATATCAAGAAGCACAACCTCCAGAACCCGTCTAACAAGCGCAACATCCTCGCAGATGAGAAGCTGAAGAAGGTCTTCGGCGGAAAGGGCGAGGTGACCATGTTTGAGATGACGAAACTCGTCTCACCACACTTGAGCTAACCGCTCGCTAGTGCACAAAGCAGCACCCGCCGAAAGGCGGGTGCTGCTTTTGTATTGAAAAAGGGCTTCCGCAAGCGGAAGCCCAGTGTGCCCATGGCCGGGTTCATGCCGGCGGAAAGATTGACATGTTTTCCGGCGTCACGATGAAGCCGCGACCATAACCCGTTTCGTGCACACAACCTTCTATGCCGAACAGGGTGTGTACGAAACGGGTGATGCTTGGAATCGTGTCTACGTGAGACACGACGAGCACCAGAGCGCCGTCGTCGAGAGATGCGCCTATCAGCTGTTTGGTCACGTCCCAGTCCCCTGCATGATCCCTGTCCACCCACAGGCAATCGTGGAAAGCTGCGCGATCCTTATGGATGTTGAGAGCATCCATGAGGATCTGCCCGCTCTGCTTGGCGCGAGGTGCCGCCGAGCACAGAAGAGTGATCGGCACGCTACTTCCACTCACGACTTCCTTTACCGCCGCTGCAAGCCGCGCCATTTGTTCGCGACCAGCCTCGCTCAGATTGCGCTGCCGATCATAATCGCCGTGCCGCGCAGCAATGAAGGCTCGCGGCGGACCTACTTGGATACGTCTGTTCACGCTGGTCTCCTTGTGTGATGTATCAGGTAATACGTGAGGCCTGGCTCAACGAAATACTAAAGAGCCGCCCTATATACCGTAAAAAGATATACCACGCATAACGAGGGGTCGTCAACGTACGAACGAGTTGAGCGCTTTCAATCCGCGGCGCAAGAAGTGCTTGCCGGAGAACAGGCTCGCGAAGGAGAAGGCCACCACCATGAGAAGCGCGCCGAGCACGCTCGCTCGTGTCGTCGGCTCGGCAAAGAAGCCCCATGCAACGACGCACGTGACTAGCGGCTCCACCACACCATCATAGATCGCCGCGACCATCTCGTCGGCCCACTGGCTTGCCCAGAGGATCATCATGTAGGGTATCGCGGTAAATACGAGTATTTGTATGAAGAGATTGCCGAGTATCGGAGACGGCACCGCGAAGCTCTCTTGGGCGTAGAGCACGACAGCGCCGGCGATTACCGTGACCGCGAAGAACTGTTGTACCGACAGCACGAGCACGTGGCTGCTCTTCTCTCCCTCAAATCGGCGCAAGTATGGGAAATATGCGGCCATACACACAGCAGAGAGGACAAGCATGGCTTCCCCGAAACCGAAGCCGTGCACCCCGCCGACCAGAAGATACATCCCGATCACCGCGAGTAGCACCGTGACGTTGTCTTTCAGCGAGACGCGATGCCGAAAAAGCATCCACCCTGCGTACGGGATGAGGAGCATGCCGAGGTTTGAGATGAACACGGTATTGGCCGAACTGGTAAAGGCAAGGCCGACAGTCTGGAAGAGCTCAATGCCGGCGAGAAGCGCACCGAGGAAGAGGCCCTCCGGCAGACGATAGAGGAGATTGGACCCTTTGATCGTCGCGTAACAGAACAAGATGATAAACGCGACGGCGAAATTCCAAAAGATGAACGAGTAGGGACTGATGAAGACGAGCAGCGTCTTCTGGAAAGCGAAGCTTGTCCCCCACAGCACCGCTGCAATGAAAAAAGCGAATCGCGACCAGTTCTTCATACCTACAGTGTAGAACAGGTGCGCACCCTCAGGCGACGACCTGTGTGCAGAACTTGCAGCGCTTTGCACTCTTCGGTATCTCGCTCATGCACTCGGAGCACTTCTTCGTCTCTGCACTTGGCTTGCCGACGAGTACGTTCATGGGCTTCACAACGAAGAAGAAAATAGCGCTTGCTACGAGGACGAACGAGATAACTGCGTTCACGAAGTGTCCGTACATGAACTTGCTGCCATTTAGTGTGAACGAGAGTCCGCCGAAGTCAGGCACGCGCGCTATAGCCGCGATGAGAGGCGTCAGGATGTCGGACACAAGGGCCGACACTACGGTGCCGAAAGCAGCGCCGACCACGACGCCGACTGCCAAGTCTACGACATTGCCGCGGAGCAGGAATTGTTTGAATTCTTTGAGCATACGTACAGTATACCTCCTCGTGAGTGGACCTATCGGGAATCGGACCCGAACCTTATCCATGCCATGGATACGTAATACCATTTTACTATAGGCCCGAACAACGTTTGTGGACCATAGGAGAGTCGAACTCCTGACCTCGTCAATGCGAATGACGCGCTCTACCAACTGAGCTAATGGCCCGTGCGGACGATTCTATCATGATTACACTGTCGGGCTACTGGGAATCGGACCCAGGCTGCATGACCCCCAGCCATGCGTACTACCATTATACGATAGCCCGCTTTGAGAGACGTTCTTTGTCGGGCCGCCGAGAATTGAACTCGGTCTACACGAACCCGAATCGTGCGTACTACCGGCATACTCCGGCCCGACACAGAACACCTC
>JBAYHQ010000035.1:0-5233 GCA_041666065.1 Minisyncoccota bacterium
CGCTCCGCAGGTACCAGACCACCCTACAGACTGAGCCGTTTGCCCGTTCTGCTGAACTACCTGTGTCGGCCTACGCCAAGGACGCTGATATAGCGTTCACGATAACCGTAACGCTCGCGCCATGAAATCATCATTTACTCATTTTCTGATCGCCGCGGCTGTCCTTGTCGCCTGTATAGCGGGGTATGCGGTATGGTATTCCGTCATAGCAGGAAAGAGTAGGGCCGTGGCCGATCTGGAACAACAAATATCGGATGCGTCGGAGAACGTCGGCAATGTAGCATCAGTACGCACGGCACTCGCTGAGATCGCAGGTGACGAGACGAAGATACGAAGCTATTTCGTACCCGAAGAGGGAGTGGTGGCTTTCATCAACGATCTTGAGTCCCGCGGGACGGCGCAGAAGACGACGGCAACCGTCCTCTCGGTCGCGACGGGGGGTACGCCTGCACGGCCGACGCTCCTGCTCGCGCTCTCTGTGAAGGGTACGTTTGATGCGGTCATGCGTACGGTGGGCTCTATTGAATACGCACCTTACGACATCTCGGTTTCAGCATTCTCAATCAAGCAGGAAGGGAAGGGTGCGTGGAGTGCGGTCATCAATCTCACGGTCGGCTCGGTGTCTGCGAAGAGTAAGGCGATAAACCTATGAACATTCTCAACCTATTCAACTTTCAGACACAAGGGACGACGCAGCCTGCGCGACTTGACCCGACGCGTGATTGGATCGTCCTGCTCATAGGCGGGATGATAGCGCTTACCGGTATTGTCGTATGGAATGCGTGGGCGTTTGATACAGTCGCAGGCGGCGGCACGATAGGCAACGCCGCAACAAGCACCGAGCCCGTCTTCAGCCAAGCATCACTGGACGCGGTACACACTATTTTTGAGAACCGCGCTCTTGAGGAGTCTAAATATGTGTCGGGGGTGTATATGTTTACTGACCCTTCGCAATAGAGAGGTTGTGAGCTAGTGTAGAGGAGTGCGATTGCCTCCATAGTTCAATGGATAGAACAGCGGACTTCTAAGCCGTTGATGTAGGTTCGATTCCTGCTGGGGGCACCACAGGAGTACACCACGTGGAGTACTTCAAATCTCTAATCGCTTCGCTCAAGAGATTTTGGTCGCTTCAGGAAACATAGTCGTAATGACACCCCTTGTTTCCTTGCTCGCGCAGCTGGCGTATAGTGCGAGCAGAATAGAGGTATTGCCGCGGTGGCGAAATTGGTAGACGCGCTACGTTCAGGTCGTAGTTCTCGCAAGGGATTGGGAGTTCGAGTCTCCCCCGCGGCACAAGCAAGACATCACTTCTTTTTTATCGCGTTGATGATGCGCATAGATTCCATAATCTTCAAATATTTTCGTCTCAAGCAGGGCAGATTTTCTAAGTAGTACATACCCTCTGCGAGGATAATCGCCTCTTTCTTAGAGAATTTCAGTTGAACATAAGGATTATTGCGGCTGTATGATAGGGAACCTTTTATTCCTAAAGAGTTACTAAGCTCGACTCTCAGCCAGTCAAAAAACTTTGGACTTGCTGAAGTGAATGATATGTAGAACCGAAAACTTTTCTCATACACAGGATCAAAGTAGGAATAACTGCTCCCGTCACCGTCGAAATAACCTCTTAGGAAATCTTGGAAATATTTTCTTGGAATCGACATGGAAGAGATCGTCTTAGACTTTGCTGGGGTTAGTCCGATGCTCTCAAGGAAACGATAGAACAATACATCACCAAATTGCGTATGATATGCCACATTTCCTACACCAGAATTCTTTCCGCTTATTTTTGTCGTAAGGCCGAGACACTTATGAAAAAGAACAATTTGATCTTTATCTTTTGAAGTTAGGTCAATATGTCGTCCATCTTTAGAAAGACATCCATCCGCGACTAGTAACCCAATCGCATACGCAAATTCCGGCGACCATTCGATTTTCACCTTGCCTTGCGGTTTTGAACCTCTTTTCACCATAAAGTAAGTATATAATACTGAGGTACATAGCGTATACCAATTATGTGGATATATTTATGATAAGCTTCCGATACGCAAGCACCCTTAGCTCAGTTGGTAGAGCAACTTGTTTACACCAAGAAGGTCGCAGGTTCGAGTCCTGCAGGGTGCACAGAAATGAAACGAAAAGGATGGTATATAGGTTGATATGACTATGAACGACGCATCGGGCGTACAGTGCGTGGGCATCATCTTAGACGGGAATCGCCGCTGGGCGAAGGAGCGCGGTCTGCCGAAGCTTGAGGGGCATCGCGCCGGTATGCATCTCTTGAAAGACGCGACGAAATTCATACGCGATCGCGGCATCAAGCATCTCATCGTCTACGCGTTCTCTACGGAGAATTGGAATCGTACTGCCGAGGAAGTGTCTTACCTCATGAACCTGTTCCGCGAAATGGTACAGAAAGAAATACGCGAGATCGGGGAAGAGGGTATCCGCGTCCGGTTCGTCGGTCAGCGCGAGCGTTTTGCAAAAGAGCTGCAGGAAGCTATGAGTACCGTGGAGAAAGAAACGGAGGGGAACGATGCGATGACGCTCTGGGTCTGTCTCTCCTACGGTGGCCGCGCGGAGATAGTCGCGGCGGCGCAAGCCGCCGCGAAGGAAGGGGAGATAACAGAAGAGTCGCTCGCAGAGCACCTCTGGACCGCCGGTATGCCTGACCCCGACATCATTATCCGCCCAGGCGGAGAACAACGCCTCTCCAACTTCCTCCCGTGGCAATCCACCTACAGCGAACTCTTTTTCGTAGAACCGTTCTGGCCGGATTTCTCACCCGAACTATTTGATGCCGTACTTGCGGAATTTGCCGCGCGCGAGCGCCGTCGCGGGAAATAACACAGAGAGGGTGCTACTGTTGGGGGAATGGATTTGCCCATACTCTACGAAGATACTGATGTCGTCGCGATCGCGAAGCCTGCAGGGCTTATCACGCACTCTGACGGCCGTACCAAGGAGGAGACTGCAGAAGACTGGTTCAATGCCCGCTACCCCTCTGCTGCCGCACTCTCTTCGGCAGAGACGCGTGCCGCTGGGTACGTGCACCGGCTAGACCGCGATACTTCAGGCGTATTGGTGTTTGCGAAAAATGCCGAGGCGTACGCCTTCTTGCGGAAAGCCTTTCATGACCGGGAGGTGAAGAAGACGTACCTCGCCTTTGTCTACGGTGCGCCGAAAGAGAAGAGCGGCGTGATTGATTTTGACATCGGGCGTTCACGCAAGGATTTCCGCCTGCGAAGCGCTCAGCCGAAAGCGAAGGGTCGGATGCGCGAAGCGCTCACGCGCTATGAAGTTGTCGGCGAAGCGGGCGACTGTGCGCTCCTCCACGTAAGCCCAGAGACCGGCCGTACGCACCAGATACGCGTCCACCTGAAAGCGATACATCACCCAATAATCTCTGACCCCTTGTATGCCCCCAAGCACAAGCCGCTGCTCGGCATCACGCGCCTTGGTCTCCATGCCGCAGAGATAGACCTACCGCTCCCCTCTGGCGGGCGCACGAGCATCACCGCGCCTATCCCTGCCGATCTCGCTTCGGCCTACGCCCGATTCCAGAAGGCAGGCGGAGGGTAGGCCTCCGCTGCCGGAAGTAGGGGCTGATTTTGCATTTGATGCTGGCTATGCTAAAGTGCGCAAATATATGCAGAAGGTAATAACTCCAGTCAACGCCGATGGGCGCGCGAAACTCGGTATCCGCGCGGGTGACACCGTGCGCGTCGTGCAGAATATCGTTGAGCTCAAGAAGGGTCGCGGCACCGATAAGAAGGAAAAGACCACCAAGAACGTCCGTAAGCAGGCGTTTGAAGGGCTCGTCATCTCGGTAAAGCACGGCACCGAGAGCGGGGCGATGTTCACTGTCCGCGCCACGCTTTCCGGCGTCGGTGTGGAGAAGACCTTCCCGCTCTACACCCCGTCTATTGACTCTATAGAGATCGTGAAGCGCTCCAAGGTCCGCCGCGCGAAGCTCTACTTCATACGCGAGAAGGCGGCAAAGGCGGTCCGCCGCCAGCTCCGTAATTCGCGTATGCTCCACGTGAAGAGCGATGAGACGCTCGCACCTGAAGAAGCCGAGGTGGTCGCCGAAACTGAGATGCCGGTTGAGACGGTCGCTCCAGTCGCCGAGGAACAAAAAGAAGAAGCTGTGGTATAGTGGGCACACCTGCGCAGGTGGCGAAATTGGTAGACGCACTACCTTGAGGTGGTAGCTCCTGTTATGGGAATGGAGGTTCAAGTCCTCTCCTGCGCACAAAATGAAAACGCCGAAAGGCGCTTTTCTTTTTGGGCACAGGAGGCGCATCTGTTTGTACTCAAACAGGAGCAAGGACTTGAAGGCCGGAGCGCGACGGCGCGAGGCAGGGTCGTGAAAATTTGCGAGCGACGGCGAGCAAATTATTCCTGACCAAGCCATCCTGCGCACAGACAACAAAACGCCTTCGGGCGTTTTTGTGCGCAGAGCGAAGCCCTCTGCGTAAAAATGGTTAGGGTTCGGATGCGGGGTGCATCCGAACCCAGTGCGCGACCTCAGCTTTAGAAGAACGCGCCGATGAGATGGTCTGCCTTCAGCAAGACCACCGCACCGATGACGATGAATCCCGCGTTGCAGAACCACTTCATTATTTTGGTTGCGCGGTTTTGATACCGCGCGGTAAAGAGCATCCGTTGGCGAGCGAACATGGGGAACTCCTCAGGGGTTTGAACAAAGCCAGTATAGCACCATTTAACTGTAAAGTCAACCCCCTGTAAAACAGGGTATATACTGGGCATATATGGCACTCTTTACCGGCAAGGGAGACAAGGGCACGACGACCGCCTTTGGCTGCAATCAGCAGCGCATCTCAAAATCATCGGAATTACCCGAAGCGTTAGGGTGTCTTGACGAGCTGAATGCGTTTCTAGGATTCGTGAAGATGCGTGCAGTGGGGGAGGCGCGTATTGCGAACACGCTTCGCGACGTGCAAGAGGCGCTGTTTATCATCCAAGCGGGCGTCGCTGGTGCAGATAAGAAGATACGCGAGAGCGCAGTGCAGGAGGTGGAAGGGCTCGTAAACGGCATAGAACAGGAGATACCGAAGCTCAAGGGGTTCTCTATCGCCGGCGGCACGGAACTCTCGGCGCTCCTTGACGTCGCGCGGACGCTTGCACGCCGCGCCGAGCGCCGGCTTATCGCCGCAAAAGAGGCAGCAGTGTGCGCGCCCTCAGACGAGACGATGGCGTATATGAACCG
>JBAYHQ010000036.1:0-5155 GCA_041666065.1 Minisyncoccota bacterium
CCTCAGGAAGTGCCACTGACCCTGTGACTGCCCAGACCACCTACTCCCTCAGCTGTCCTTCCGTCGCTACCAAGTCGGTGATCGTGACGGTCGTGCCGAGTTTGAGGGAGTTTTAGACCGATTTTCCTGCCAATCTCTGACACAATTGTATCCGGCGCGACGGTATGGTAGACTCGTGGGAATGAAGAAAGATATTCATCCGGACAACTACCGCCAAGTCATATTTGAGGATATGGCTTCTGGCGCACGTTTCCTTATCGGCTCTACGGTGCACACCACCGAGACCGGTCTCTGGGAAGATAAGAAGGAGTACCCGAAGCTCGTAGTAGAAATCTCCTCGCAGTCGCACCCCTTCTATACGGGCGAAGAGCGCACGCTTGATAAGGCAGGTCGCGTGGAGAAGTTCAAACAGCGCGCCGCTGCAAAGAAATAAGCTCCGCAAAAGGCGATTTCGGAGCACGCGTCGGCCTCCCCAGCGGGAGGCCGCGCTCATTCTCGGCTCGCAAATTTCTGCGCAGCTGCCCTGCGGCGCAGAAATTACCATGGTCGCTTTCTTCGAAACGACACTTGGATTTTAATAGTCGCTTCGCTCCTTTAAAATCTCAGCGCCGCACTTCGCCTCCGAAAGTCTCCGTAATCGTCTTTTCGCTTCGCTTGAAAATGGTAGAGTGAGCGAATGGAGTATTCATCAGACTATAAAAAGAACTTCGCCACTGCGTACCTCGCGGAGGAGTATGAACGTCTCTTGAAGGAGGCGGCGGAGGCGCGCGCCTCGGCGGGAGACGATCCTGAGCTTGCGCAGATGGCGGCGGAAGACGAGGAGCGCATCCGTGTGCGACAGGAGGCCATTCTCGCTGAGATAGAGCAGATATTGGAGAAGGAGAAGGACCAGCCCGACGCTCCAGCGATCTCGGTGGTGCTTGAGCTCCGTGCCGGCACCGGCGGCGACGAGGCGTCAATCTTCGCTCACGAACTCTCCGACATGTATCAGAAATATGCCGAAGCCAAAGGCTGGAAGACACGCGTCATAGACGACCTAACCCTTGAGATCGCTGGCGAGGGAGCGTACGAGGCGCTCCGGTATGAGACGGGTGTGCATCGCGTCCAGCGCGTGCCGCTCACTGAGAAGTCGGGGCGTATCCACACCTCCACAGCCTCGGTCGCTGTGCTCCCGATCCGCGCCAAGCCGAAGTTTGATGTGAACCCCACCGATATTGATATGGAGTTCTCGCGCAGCGGTGGGGCAGGTGGGCAGAACGTGAACAAGGTGGAAACCGCTGTGCGGCTTATCCACCGGCCGACTGGCATTGACGTGCGCTCCTCCAGCGAGCGCAGTCAGCTCGCGAACCGGGAGAAGGCCATGCAGATACTCTCGGCCAAGCTTGAACAGCTGCATGACGAGGAGGAGGCGCGGAAGCACGCGGCAGAGCGCAAGTCGCAGATAGGCACGGGCGACCGCTCAGAGAAGATACGTACCTACAATTACCTACAGGATCGCATCACGGACCACCGGCTCAAGGAGTCGTGGCACAACCTGCCGAAGATCATGGCAGGCGGCATAGATGACATCATAGAGGCGCTCCGCTTGCAGGCGGCAGCCGAATAGGGTAGAGTAGCGAGGTAATGACGGCAGTGAAGGACACCGCAGAAATGAAGCGCCTCTTTGATACAGGGGCGCATTTCGCGCACGTAAAGGCGCGCCGCCACCCTTCCATGAAGCCGTTTCTCGTGGGTACGAAAGGGCGGCAAGAGATCATAGACCTCGCTAAGACCACTGAGCAGCTAGAAGCTGCGAAGGCGGTTATGGAGACTCTCGCAAAGGAAGGGAAGACCGTCCTCTTCGTGGGAGGGAAGGTTGAAGTGGCGGCTATCGTGAAGAAGTCTGCCGAGGAGATGCAGGCGCCGTATGTCGCGACACGCTGGCTCGGCGGCACTATCTCCAACTGGGCCGAGATCAAGAAGCGTATTGACCGGCTCGCCGAGCTCTCTGACACCGGCGCATCCGGCGCGATGAGCAAGCAGCACACCAAGCTTGAGCTCGTGAAGATGGGCCGTGAGAAGAAGCGCCTTGAAGAGCGCCTAGACGGTATCACCTCTATGGCGAAGCGTCCGGACGCGCTTCTTGTGGTGGACACTAAGCACGAGAAGTATGCAGTGAAGGAGGCGAACGAAGCGGGTATTCCGATCATCGCTATCATGAGTTCGGACTGTAATCTGAAGGAGGTTGCGTATCCGATAGTCGCGAACGATGCGTCACGCGACACCGTCCGCCTCGTGCTTGCCGACCTCGTTGAGGCGTTCAAGAAGGGTCAGACAGCGTAAGGAGAACTTGGGTGTCTCGCCGACAAGCAACTTGGCGGCGAGACACCCAAGTCGGTTTGGGTAAGCTTGCATGTGTTATTATTTTTACATTCATCATGGAAATCACGACCGATACTATAAAGAAATTGCGCGAGATGACCGGCGGCGTGTCGGTCATGCAGTGCAAGAAGGCGCTTGAGGAGGCTGGCGGCGACCTCGCGAAGGCTGAAGTTATCCTGAAGAAGCACTCAGCGGCCTCTGCAGAGAAGAAGGCGGACCGCTCGCTTGCTGCAGGCGCGATAGGGAGCTACGTCCATGACGGTGCGGTCGGCGCGATGGTCCTGCTTTCCTGCGAGACCGACTTCGTCGCTAAGAACCCTGAGTTTATGGCGCTTGCGCGCGAGCTTGCTATGCAGGTCGCTGCGACGAGTCCTGCGTACACGACGACCGAGGAGATCTCTCCTGAAGCGAAGGCTGCGGCGACCGAGGTCTTCACTAAGGAGATCGCGGATAAGCCCTCTGAGATGCAGGCAAAGATTCTGGAAGGGAAGCTCAGCAGCTATTTCTCCGATCAGGTCCTCTTGGAACAGCCGTTTATAAAGGACGAGAGTAAGACCATCAAGAATCTCCTCAACGAAGCCACGCAGAAGTTCGGCGAGCGCGTGGAGATAAGCCGATTCGCGCGTCTCTCCACGCGCTAGTACCGTGGCCCACCTTATCGTACTCCTCGTCTCGCTCGCGCTCCTCGCAGGGTTCTTCCTGCTCACGCAGCACGAGGCACGGCAGGGGGTACGATTCTTCGCGGCACGCCGCGACGCGTTTGATACGCAGGTGGAACGGATTGAGTTTGTCGTGGAGCACGTAGACCTGGGCGCATTTGCGCGTGAGGAGATACGTCACGCAACGAATCGCACAGGGCATGCGATAGCCAATCTCTCTCTGCAGGCGGTGCGTGCGGTGGAGCGTCTGCTTACGCGCGCTGTGCGCTATCTGCGCGTGCGGCACGAGGTTGCCGCGCCGCGCGAGAGTGCGCGAGAGTTCGTGAAGACACTTTCGGACTTCAAGGACGGTCTCAAAGCGACGCATCCCGATATTGATTCACTTGAAGTAAAATAATATAACGCCGCCTTAGCTCAGTTGGTAGAGCAACGCTTTTGTAAAGCGAAGGTCCTCAGTTCGAGTCTGAGAGGCGGCTCCAACAGCATACAGAATCCATGCAAGACCACCTTGAAATCATAAAGGGTTTGCGAATCTGGGGAGATCGCGCAATTCGCGTGAAGAAATTAAGCGGAGGAATCACGAACTTTAATTATCTCGTGCAGGACGGGAGAGAGAAGTATGTCGCCCGTTTCGCGCAGAGACAGAATACTCTACTCGGTCTTAATCGTAAGCGGGAAATCTATAATACGAATATTGGTTTTGCGGTCGGTGCGGGTCCGGAAGTAGTGCGGTTCTTCCCCGCGCGTAATCTGCTCATCGTCAAATATATTGAAGGGCAAGTCTTCTCGCCTGCAGTAGCACGAGCGCCCGCTCACATCAGGTCAATAGCGAAGCTGATCAAGAAGGTGCATGAGGGGAAGAAATTCCAAGGGACATTTAATCCGTTCAAGACGATACGAGCATATATCGCTACTGCACAAAGACACAAGTCGTGGCTACCCGACAACATTGACGAATTGCTCGCCGAACTCGCCGCAGTAGAGAAGGCGTTGGGGAAACTGCATACGACGTATCCCTGCCATCTGGATTTGGTGATTCAAAACATTGTCGGTACTAAGAAAGGGGTACGACTACTTGATTGGGAGTATGCAGCGAACTCGGATTACCGGTTTGATCTTGCCATGGTATCGGTCATGGGACGTTTTACCCCAGCACAGGATAAAGCATTGCTAGCAGCATACGGCATCAAGAATAAGGAGGTGTTCGGTCAGATAGAAAGGATGAAATCCGTGGTGTGTTTCCGAGAGGGTGCGTGGGGTCTTCTGCAGCTCGGCATCTCAAAAATTGATTTTGACTACAAATCTCACGCGCAGAAGTACCTCACTCTTTTCCAGTCATACAACCGAAAAGCGAACCGTAAGCAATAAGCACTCAGCGGGTAGTAGTCGTCGTCGCGAGTGCGCCCTTGGGGAATTGCTTCTCCAGATCGGCAAGCGAGGAGAAGCCATAGGAGTGTTTGCCGTTCACCACAAAGGCCGGCAGGTCCCCTTGCACCTTCGTGATCGCGATGAGCGTCTTCAGTGCGCCGAGGTCTAGATTGTAATCAAACGAGTAGACGCGCAATTTCGGATACGTGTCGCGTAGGTAAGAGAGCGCATAGCCTGCCTTGTCGCAGTCCTTGCAGTCGCCGGCGTTGCTGTAGAAATAGAGAACGGTGACCGGCTTCGTACCGCACGCCGCTGCAAGCTGCTTAGTAAGGAGATAGTCGCGTATCTCAAGTAGGGAGTAGCGTTGCTTCAGGCGCACCACTTGGGGGTTGTCGCTTCCGAGCTGGCCTTCGGCGTAGGAGAGGCGCGCACCGAGGTCGGAGAGGACACTTGCGAGTGAGGTAGAGGAAGCCGCGCTCTCGCAGGGCGTAGACGCGAGGAGCGAGAGCTGGGTATCCAGCGACAGGGTATCAATAGATATCTGGTCTTCAATCGTGGAGAGTTCGGCGACGCGGGTACGGTTCAGATAGTCCACGGCAAAGGCGACCGTGCCGGCGAGGACGACCGTGATAAGGAGGGCTATGAGTGCGTTGCGGGTGACGAGCGACATATTATTCGCGCCAGCCGCGACGTCGGTCAAGCGTCACGTCGGCGGTGGCGCGGAGCAACCAGAGTGGTGCTATGAAGCTGTAGAGGAAGGTGTACGA
>JBAYHQ010000037.1:0-4642 GCA_041666065.1 Minisyncoccota bacterium
CAAGGCTTGACGGCTTCGGGCGTTTCCCCAAGGACTTTCTGGTTCAGTACTTCGGTATTGTCGCTGGGAATCTCCTCAGGTGTCTCGTCCACCCAGCATTTATGCTGGTTTTGCCTTGAGGATAATGTACGGGATTTTGGTTTTTGTACTAAACGCGCGGGAGGTCTATCGTGTCGGCGACTTCGGAGAGGGAGGTGACACCCTCAAGAGCTTTGATGAGGCCGTCCTGCGCCATCGTGAGGTAGCCCTGCTTCGCGGCCACCTTCGCTATCTCGTGAGAGGGCGGGTTGTCGCGCAGGAAGGTCGCGAGCTCGTCGTCCATGAAGATAGCTTCGTAGAGGCCGATGCGGCCCTTGTAGCCGGTCTCCTCCTCGTTCTCTGGGGCTGGTTCCCACACCGTCTCTCTGTTCGCAGGGATGAGCGACTTGTCGGCGAGCGACTCAAACGCTTTTGCAATCATCGCTTTCTCAGCGTCCGTAAGCGAGCGCTCTTTCCTCTTGTTCGGATCCAGCTTGCGCATAAGGCGCTGTGCCATAGACACCGTGATCGCCGAGCCAAATGATTTCGGGTCGGTGCCGAGGTCGGCGAGGCGCGGGAAAGTGCCGGCGGCGTCGTTGGTGTGGAGGGTAGAGAAGACGAAGTGACCGGTGAGTGCCGCTTGTATAGCGATGTCGGCGGTCTCGCCGTCACGGATCTCGCCGACCATGATGATGTCAGGGTCTTGGCGCACGATAGAACGCAGGCCTTCGGCGAAAGTGTATTTCGTCCCCTCAACCTGAGTCTGCACGATGCCATCAAGATGGTATTCAATCGGGTCTTCAATCGTGATTATTTTTATCTCCGGCGTATGTATCTCGCGGAGGAACGAGTAGAGTGTCGTCGTCTTACCTGAACCGGTCGGACCGGTCGTGAGCAGCATGCCGTTCGGCCGCCGTATTTCGGTCTCAAGACGCGCGAGTAGTTTCGGGTGTATGCCGAGGTCTTTGTATGAGACTTTGGTGGCCGCAGGGTCAAGGATACGCATCACGATAGATTCGCCGTAGTTACCCGGTATGAACGATACGCGCATCTCAACGGGACCTTTTGCGCGTGTGATACTGAAGCGTCCGTCCTGTGCGCGATTCGTGACATTCAATTTCACTCCGGAGAGAAGCTTTATGCGCGCGTTCAGTTGGCGGTAGGCGGCGGCGTCAAAGAGATATATGTCAGACAGGAGGCCGTCTATGCGCATACGGAGCAACGTCTCCGTCTCGCGCGGTTCAAAGTGGATATCAGAAGCGCGGAGCGCGAACGCGCCGCCGAGTACCATCTCCAATATGCGCGACACGCGACTGAGGGATTTCTCGGCGACCGCCTTGTCCAACTCCTTCTTCAATTCCGTGCGCGTCGTCCCTTTCTCAGTCAACTTCGCGTACGTCTCGTCAATGATAGAGAACGTGCCCGCCTTAGACACCGTGGAGAGGGAGAGTTCGCTGTAGCGGGAGAGCGCCTTCTCAAGGCTTTTCTGTGATACGAGGTACAGCTGTGCGGTGTAGCCACGGCTCGTGAGGTCCTCAAGCAGTTTCGCGAGCTTCGGGCTATCGGGATTGTGTACGGCGATAGAGAGTGTTTTTGAAGTCTCGGCAAAAGCGGCTGCCTCGGCTTCTTTCGCTTGTGCTTCGGGTACGATGCGGAGTGCGTCGTTGTCTATGTTCGTGAGCGACAGATCGGCGTACGCGATACCGTATTTCTCGGAGAGTATCTGTGCGAACTCTTCTTCCTCGCGCTCGCGCACTTCAGCGAGCTTCACGTCAGTCTTCGTCGCGTCAAATGGCAAGTCCATACAAGTATGATAGCCGACAACGGGGTGCGCGGGCAGGGGGACTTGACAATGTGGTGTAAATAGTGGTATCCTTTTGGCAGATTTTCCCACCCATTTGTGTCTTGAAAGGACCGAAAGTGAAAACCATCCTTGCTCTTACTATCTCGCTTCTGATCACTGGTTGCGCTGGCGTTGGATACGACGGGTTCGTATATAACTCGCCCGGCCATCCGAACCCAATTACCCTCTACAGGGTCGCGCGGACGCTACCGCCCGTAGGATTCATGTGCGATACGCAGTCGGCGAATTGCAAACCCGCCTACACCTATCCTACCGGCATGCGCCTCGGCCCGAACTCCGTCACGCCGCAACAAGCTGAGGCTGGGGTGCTGGGGTTCTGGTGCAACGAGCGTGCGGCGGACTGCAGGCCGGTCTACGCCGCACCTGCCACCGTGCAGACAACCACGATGGGGTTCGGCATCATCCAAGTTACCCCAGTGTGTGCTCAAAACGGATGCCTGCCATATTCGGCGGGATTCCGATACGGGTACTGACCCTTTGTGCGTTCCTCCCTCTGGGATGGAGCGCACTTTCCTTTTCAGCGGTACAATTCTCCCTAATGGAGCACGTAGTCAAAACACTCGCGGAGTTTGAAGCTGAAGCGGCACGTTTCGCGAGGGAACTCGTGCCGCCTGTGCGTGGGGCGACCCTCGTGACGCTTTCAGGCGAGTTGGGAGCAGGGAAGACGGCCTTTTCTAAGGCGGTAGCAAAGACGCTTGGCGTAGAGGAGGTTGTCACGAGCCCGACATTTGTCTTAGAGAAAATCTACCTACTTGGAGGTTCGGCCTCCAAGTTCAAGCGATTGGTACACATAGACGCGTATCGGCTGGAGTCGGGAAGCGATCTTTCCGCTCTCGGTTTTGACGAGCTTATGCAAGACGCTGGCAACCTTATACTGCTTGAATGGCCGGAGATGGTGCAAGGCGCCTTGCCGGCGCCAGCCGTGAGCATCACTCTCCTCGTCCATACTGACGGCTCACGCACACTTTCCTATACCCATGGCTAAAAAAATCTCTGCCAAGAAGAAACGTATTGTACTGTTGGACACACACGCAATCGTGCACCGCGCATATCATGCGCTCGCCGCGGCAGGGTTGACCGACCCTGCGGGCGCCCCCGTAGGAGCACTCTACGGACTCGTTTCAATGCTGCTCAAAATAATTACCGACCTCAAGCCCGACTATATCGCCGCCTGCTACGACCTGCCGAAACCGACCATCCGTCATGAGGCATACGAGGGCTACAAGGGAACGCGCGTGAAGATAGAGGACGCACTCGCCACCCAGCTCCACGAATCACGCAAGGTATTTGAAGCGTTCTCCATACCGCTGTATGAGCGAGAGGGGTTTGAGGCCGACGACCTGCTTGGCACTATCGCCCATGAACTGAAAACAGAGAAAGAGGTAGACGTCATTATCGCTTCTGGCGACATGGATACGCTCCAGCTTGTGGATGACGAGCGTGTCCGAGTGTACACCCTGAAGAAGGGCATACAAGATACGATTCTCTACGACGAGAAAGCGGTTGTGGAGCGGTTCGGGTTCGCTCCTGCGCTCATCCCAGATTTCAAAGGGTTGCGCGGCGACCCGTCCGACAATATCAAGGGTGTCCCTGGCATCGGTGAGAAAACCGCGACCGAACTCATTACGGGCTTCGGCTCAATTGAGAAGATATATGCTGCGCTGAAGAAAGGCGATGATGCTTTCCTCAAGAAAGGTATCAAGGCTCGCATGGTGGCACTTCTGCGGGAGCATGAGGATGAGGCGCGGCTCTCTAAAGCGCTTGCGACCATACGGCTTGATGCGCCGATCGCTTTTATGTTGCCGGAGAGCTTGTGGCACGAACACGTGGATACGCAGAGGGTGCTTGCTATGTGCGACGAATACGGTTTCCGTTCGCTCAAAGACCGTGCACGCAACACGCTCACGAAATCGTCAGACAGTGAGAGTGTCGCGGTTGCCCCCGAATTGCCGCCGGAAGAAGAGATAGATGACACGCGTTTCAGGGAGGCGCAGGCGATGGTGTGGCTCATCTCCTCGGAATTCACGAATCCTTCGCTAGACGATTTGCTGGCGTTTACGAAAGAGCGATCGTTTGAGGCGGCATATGCGTCGCTAGAGAAGCAGATAGCAGACATGGGAAGGGTTCGTGACGTGTATGAGCACATTGAGAAGCCGCTCATTCCGGTCATAGAGAAGATGGAAGGGCGCGGAGTGCTTATAGACCCTGTCGTATTAGGAAAACTCGCGAAGGCGTATCGCGCTGAATTGGAGAGTATAGAGAAACGCATCTACGCTGCCGCCGGCCGCGAGTTCAATGTGAGCTCGCCCCAGCAGCTGGGCGTTGTGCTTTTTGATGAGCTTAAGATAATCCCTGAGAAGCAGAAGAGGACGGCGGGAGGACAACGCTCAACACGCGAGAGTGAGCTTGAGAAGATACGCGATATGCACCCGATTGTGGGAGACATTATTGCCTACCGCGAGTTGAAAAAACTGCTCTCAACCTACATTGAGAACTTACCGCCGCTGCTTGATGCCGAGGATCGTCTGCACGCGGAGTTCCTACAAACAGGAACGACGACCGGCCGCATGGCCTCGCAGAGCCCGAATCTGCAGAACATCCCGCTTCATTCAGAACGCGGACAAGCGATACGGCATGCATTTGTCGCACCAAAAGGGTTTGAGCTGGTGTCGCTAGATTACTCGCAAGTGGAGCTCCGTCTCGCCGCCATCCTGTCAGGAGACGCGAAGCTCTGCGCGATTTTCAAAGGTGGTCGCGATG
>JBAYHQ010000038.1:0-4500 GCA_041666065.1 Minisyncoccota bacterium
GCTTGCACGAAGGTGTCACTCACTTGTGCTCCATAGGCACCGAGATTTGCGACGACAGCACCGCCAACGGTACCAGGTACACCAGAGAGGCACGCGAGGCCATAGAGTTCGTGGTCAATCGCATAGACCACAAGATCGTCCCACGCCATACCCGCGCCGGCAGTCACGTAGACACGCGTACCATGCTCCTCTTCTGTAACGCCGGCGATACCCATACGGAGCACGAGGCCGTCAAAACCGCCATCGCCAATGACGACGTTTGACCCGCCGCCAAGGACAAATACACGAAGCGCACGAGAACGAGCGAAAGCGAGCGCCTCACGCACATCTTCTACCGATGTAACGGTAGCAAAAAACCGAGCCGTCCCCCCCACGCCGAAGGTTGTAAGCGGCGCGAGTGGGACCTGCTCGGTGATGTTCAACTTCATTGGCTTTTTGCCTTGCCCTCTATCTGCGCGATTGCCGCAGCTCCGGACTCGGCCGCTTCCGGATGCAGCGCGACCACTGCCTGAATCGTCTTCACGGCATTTGCGTACTCACCGGCGACATACTGCGCTGAAGCGAGCCCGAACCACGTCTCCACGCTTGCATCGGGCTTGCTTGTGCGGAGCTTCCACAGGTCTATAAGCCGCGGCCAATTTTTCGTACGGTAATACGCCACCATGAGGACGTCGCTATCAACCGATGTCGTACCAAAAGCGCTAAGCAGCAGCTTGTCTGCAGCGGACACATTACCGACGGCGATGTCGCCCGCGGCAGCATATGCGGCTAGGTCGGTGAACGTGGGGCCGAGCGTATAGGCGGTATGGAAATCGTCCCGTGCAGCCTGCACATCCCCCTTGTCCCAATCAAGCGCACCTTTCTGCACCCAGACATCTTCTTTCGTCGGCGACAGGAGCGCCGCCGCCTTCGCTTCACTGAGCGCATCTTCGGTGCGGCCTGCTGCACGATAAATAGTCATGAGCTGGAGATGCTCGCGCGTATCGCGCGGGTACGCCGCGACCTGTTTCTGCATCTCCTCAATAGCAAGCGTGAGGATGCGCCGCTTCTCCTCATCTGTCGCCGACGAGCTCTGCGCGACCGCCGATGCGAAGCTTACCAACTGCTCGCGGACTTCCTGCGCGGCAAACGACGGATTCGCGGCAAATGTTTCAAAGACAGCGATGTTCTGGTCAAGACCCTTTTGCGAAGGCGATATAGCGGTAATGAGGCGCGATGCTGCCTGCATGCCGGTGATGTTTACCATCCAGACGAGCGCGACCACGGCGACGGCGGCCATAGGGAGCGCAAAAGCGACGCCGTCGTTATCGCCAAGCTCGGCTGCGTGTTCAAGCCGATCTACGGGACGCGCAACATGCGCATCTACGAATGCGAGGAGCGCGAAGAAATATACGTAGGAATAGAGGTTGTCAAAGACGAACAGATTGTGCACCGCATAGCCGGCAAATGCGGCCGTGAGGAACGTGCGTTCCGTCCTCGTGAGTCCCGAACTGCGCCAGAGCGCCATGACTGCCGAAGCGAACAGGCCGATATAGAGCAGGAACGCTGGCACGCCGCCGGCCGTAAGCCAATCAACGAACGCATTGTGTGCCCGATCAAACCACGGCTCTTGGGCGTGCAGCGACGGGTCATAGTACGTATTGAAAATATAGTTGAAACCTTCCTGCCCCCAACCAGTGACCGGCCGCTCGGCGACGCCCTTTGCTGCCATGCGCCATATCGTAAATCGCGTCTGTCCGTCTTCCGGCGAGATGGACGCGACACGTTCCAGTACGCGGTTGTGCTGGACGAAATCGGTATCTCGCGCGGCGTAGAATCCGCCGGTCAAAAGCACGAGCAGCACGAACGCCCCCGCCGCATACCGGCGCGCCCGCGCATTTGCGGTAATCGTCGTAAGCAGGGCGGCGAGCATGAGTGCGCCCACAAGACCGAGTATCGTACCGCGCGTCTCAGTGAAGAATATGAGGACACCCTCAAGCGCGGCAAGCGCCACCAGCGAGCGTTTGAGCCACGCGTGCGTTGTCGTAGACGCGAGCCAGAGCGCGATACATACATTGAAGAGGAGGTAGATAGCGAGATAGGCCGAGTTGCCAAGCGAGGCATCAATGCGGGTTGAGCCCTGATGTATCGGGAGCGAACCGGCGAGCTGTAGCAGTGCGTGTCCACATATCACCACCGAAACACCGAGCGAGGTGAGAAACCATGCGCGCCACTTCTTCTCTACCCGCAGGACAGCACTCATAGCGAAGAAGAATCCGAGCAAGTGTACAAGCAGCACCCAACCCTCCATGCGTTCAAAATTGCTCCAGAACGCTTTCGTCGCATTCAGTGCGAAAGCGTCGGCGACAAACATCCACAAGACGAAGGCGACGGCCACAACCCCTATATAGGAGAAGCGCGGGCGATATGCTCTGTCAAGCAGTGCCAGTACTACCCACGCGCATACCGCCACCTCTACGAGGATCCGGAAGAAGAACGCCTTGCCGGTGATGAACGGGAAGAAAAACAAGCCCGTGACGATAAGCGGCGTAAGCGGGATGAGGAACAGCGCGCCAAGCGCTACCCATCGTGCGATTTGTTTTGCCGCATTCACTTCCCCCATGATGGGGCAACTATACCACAACCGCGTACGCAAAACCCCGCCAGAAAGCGGGGTTTTGCGTACGCGGTAGCAGCAGTGTCCGTTCTAGAATCTCCAACTAAAGAGGCCCCACGCACTCTGCTCCCTGTCGGCAAGGGCCTTGAGACGCACCTGCGCTTCTTTGAGCGCCGCTATCTGTGCGTCTAAGGTAGCCTGCATATCGGCAGTAACTCCTGCCTGCGCGAGCAAGGCGGTCAGACTGTCTATGCGCTCCTGATTCTGCGCCGCTTCCTGCGCGATCACTTCGGCTGAGGTGCGGTCACCACCGAAGAGGAGGCGGGTGAGGAATCCGCGTGCTTGTATCTTTGTCTCGGCACTCGTCGTCGTGGCAACTGAGTCGTTCACTTGCTTCGCGATCTCAGATACCTGCTGTCCGATGCCTCCCTTAGTATCAAGGAGGTCGCGAGACGCAAGAAGCGTGTGCACCGCGAGGCGCACCGGGTTCGCATTCTCTACGATATCTCTTCGGTTCGGCGTGGAGCTCGCAACCTCTTGCTCAAGCTCATGCTTCCGCACCTCAATCTTCTGCTTCAGATCTTCAAGCGAAGACGCCTGATCCTCATCCTCGTTTTCGGTGAGGTCCATATCCTCGTCGCGGTCGCCTCCCTTGATACTTGGGCGACCCTGCGTGCTTGACCCTTCAAGCTGCTGTTTCTGCTGTTCTCGCGAGACTTCAGCGTCTTGCTTCTGTCCTTCGCGAACCGACTCCTGCACTGCTTGCGTCTGTGCACTGTCGCCGTCGCCACTCTCGGCGAGCGCTGCAGCCGGCAACCCGCTAAGTGCAAGTGCGAGCGCGAATGTTCCTACTGCGTATACCTGTTTGTTCATGCTCTTCGTATTCGTTATGGCTATACCCCCAGTATATACCGAACTGCCTGCAACCACGGAGTATCCGCACTGGTTCTAGAGAGTACGACGGGGCGCCAACCTGCCGCCCATACTATATACTGTATACACAATCCTCATGAGTAGCGTGACTGTTATCCGCCCGAAGAAAACGTTCTCACTCGCCGATATTCGGGAGATATGGCGTTATCGCGAACTCCTGTACTTCTTCGTCTGGCGCGACCTCAAGGTCCGATACAAGCAGACCGCCGTCGGCATCGCGTGGGCCATCTTCCAACCGTTTATGGCGATGGTCGTGTTCAGCGTCCTCTTCGGCAAACTCGCCCATATGCCCTCCGACGGCGTTCCCTACCCTATCTTCGTGTATACCGGCCTCCTCTTTTGGCAGTTCTTCTCCTCCGCACTCGGCGACGTGAGCGGCAGCCTCATCGCGAATCAGGCAATAGTGACAAAAGTGTATTTCCCGCGGCTCCTCCTGCCACTCGCCGTTATCACGACTGCCCTCGTTGACTTCTGCGTCGCGTCCGTCGTACTTGTCGGGCTCATGGCATATTACGGATTCATCCCCCACCTCTCCGGTCTCGTCATACTTCCGCTCCTGCTCATCATCACCTTCCTCGCGGCACTCGGCGGCGGACTCTTCCTCGCCTCCATCAACGTGAAGTACCGCGACGTGCGCTACGTACTCCCGTATTTCCTCCAGATGCTCCTCTTCGTCACGCCAGTCATCTACCCCTCAAGCATTGCCGGCGCATACTCGTGGATCCTCGCCATTAATCCCATGACTGGCGTCATCAAAGCAGCGCGCGCGACGGTACTCGGCACCGAGCCGATCAACTGGTTCCTGCTCGGACTGTCTTCCCTTGCCGTCTTCGTGCTGCTGGCTATCGGCGTCGTGATGTTCAAGAGAATGGAGAGATACTTCGCCGACATTATATGACCACCACTAAACCGATCATTGAGATACGCAAGCTTGGCAAGCGCTACGATATTACACATCAACGGGGCGGCTA
>JBAYHQ010000039.1:0-4339 GCA_041666065.1 Minisyncoccota bacterium
CCGTCGTCGCCAGCGTAGAGCGCACGCGCAGGTTCGTAGTCGGTAACACTGGTATCAAGAATGCGCTTGACAGGGATGTACGGCGGGTTCGCGGCGATAAGATCAAACTGCATGTTAGGGAAAGGCTCAAACAAGTCACCGATATGAATATGTGCACGCGAAGCATCCAGATTATTCTCGCGGATATTTTTCAAAATAGTCGCTTCGTGCGCGGGGTCAATCTCTCCGAAATACACTTCCGCATGGGGGAGTGCTTTGAGTGCGGCACAGCCTATCGCGCCGCTTCCGGCACACAGGTCAAGAAATTTCAACGTAGAGGTGTCACCTCCAAGAGGAGGAGACACCTCTACGTTGGCGAGGAGCTGCTCGGTCCACCACTCGGTTTCGGGGCGGGGGATGAGCGGCTTGCTATCAAGATATATGGTGAGACCGAGGAAGGGTTGCGAGCCGATGACGTAGGCAAGCGGCTCGCCTGCGGCGAGCCGCTTCCTGTCTGCTTCGTATGCCGGTGTTGCTGCACCACCGTACTTCTCTGTGAGAAGCCACTGCTCGTCTTTGGCCATATATAAAGAGAACGTACCACGAAACAAAAACACCTGCCCGTGAGAGCAGGTGTTTTTGTCTTGAACGAGCAGATTAATATCCGCCGCGTCCGTATCCGCCCTGTGCGCCGCCGCCGAAGCCGCCGCGATCACCGCCTCCAAAACCGCCTTCGCGGCGAGGAGGACGATCACCCTGCGGGCGAGCGAAAGAAACGGAGAGCGTACGCCCGTCCATCTCCTTGCCGTCCCAACGGTCAATAGCTGCCTGAGCTTCCGCCTCGGTAGCCATCTCAACGAAGCCGAAGCCGCGTGAGCGGCCCGTCATACGGTCGCTGATGATGCTCGCAGAGACAACATTACCGGCCTCGCTAAAGGCCTTCTTGAGATCGTCTTCTGTTGAGCGATAGGGAATGCCGCCTACGTAAAGCTTGTTTCCCTGAACTGATGCTTGTGAATCCATGTGTAGATCTAACCGGTTAATCTCGCCGAAACTGAACACGTGCCGTCTTTTGGAGCGGAGCGAAGCTCGAATAGTCTGCGAGTGAAATCAGTATGCCAGAAATGCGAGGAAGACGCAAGGGTTGGTGGGGACAACCAGTAAATGTAGCGGAGCGGGATAATAGCGGAAGTGTCGCCGGTCGCCTATAGTATAAGTATGGATTCTTCTATACCGACCAAGCGCCGACAATCATCACCGAAGATCGTCTTCGGCGTGGCCGGTCTTATGATCGGTTTTGTGTTCGGATATGCGGCAGGGAAGGCGAACGAGACGAATCTCGTGCGGGACTCAATCGTACCTATTAAGGAGCTCGGCACATCCTATCAATTTGTGCGGCCGCTGCTTGCGTACCGCACGCCTGAAGCGACGGACCTAGGCGAATACACGGCGCTCAAGAGCGCATTTCAGGCTAGAGTGGACTCGGCGCTTAGGTCGGGCGCGTCGCGCGTGTCGGTGTACTTCCGCGACCTTGATGCAGGGCGGTGGATCGGCATCAACCAAGAAGAGACCTATTATCCCGCGAGCCTGCTCAAAGTCCCGACGATGATTGCGTATTACAAAGAGGCAGAAGAGAATCCCTCGCTCCTCAAAGACACGGTGGCGTACGACCCGCGCGTCTTACCGAACGCTCCGTTTGACGTGCCTTCGGCGCTTGTGCCCGCACGTTCGTATACGCTCCACGATCTCATACGGGCCATGATCGTAGACTCCGACAACGGCGCCACCTTCACACTTCTAGAACGTGTCAATCCGCACTACCTCCAGTCGGTCTATGTTGCACTCGGCGTCTCAGACCCAGGGGACGACTCCGTACACTATCAGATATCCGCCCGCACATACGCACTCTTCTTCCGTGTCCTCTACAACGCGTCCTATCTCTCTTCTGAGTATTCCGAACGCGCGCTGGAGCTTCTCTCGCAGGCCACCTTTACCCAAGGGCTCATCGCGGGAGTGCCGAAAGGCACCGTTGTTGCGCATAAGTACGGCGAGCACGTGCTCAGTACCAACGGGGTCGCTACAGGAGTTGAGCTCTCCGACTGCGGCATCGTCTACTACCCGAAGCACCCGTACCTGCTCTGCGTGATGACGAGTGCTACCGACGAAGCATCGGCAGAAAAAAGCATCGCTGACATATCCAGCGTTACCTATGCCGCAGTAGGAGCGCAGTACGCCTCTCAGTAGTCTGTTGCAAAATCTAGAAAAAGCGGTACTATGTGTAGCGCCGCAGACCGCCTGCTTAAGTGCCTGCAGTCCTCGGCCAAGAACCTTATCTAAAGTAGTTGATCTTTCATCAAAGAGGCTTAGGGAATGAGTAAGAGATTGAGGTTGGTGTCTCTCGACGCACTGAACGGTATGGTCGTCGAGCCACAAGTCTGTCCGGAGCTGTCTCGGGCGTTCCAATGCCCGAAGCCATCAAAGGACTGCGAAAGATGTCTCCTGTCTCCGGAATTTATCGCTGAGCTGAAAATGCTTATCGCGACTAGAACGGTTCAGGAGAGTGGTCAGTCAACGAATCACAACTAAGCGGAGGAAACACGATGTCCAAGTCCAGTCCCAAACAGACCACGTCTCCAGCCCCAAGCACTGCTGCCCCTAAGGACAGCGGTGCGCCGATAGCGGTGTCGGTCGGTGTACCGCAGCGCCAAGTCGGCGGCATTGCAGAGGCGTGGGAGCACTGCGCCGTCGCTCCGCGAGAGCAAGGGGCACACCTCTCAGCTGCGCTGCGCAGGCATTCGCGAATGCAGTCGTTGCGGCCCTAAGCTGCAACCGTGCGGAAAGGGCGTCCCGATGTATTGGGACGCCCTTCGTATTTTATTTGGCGATGTCGCGCTTAATGTCGGCGAAGGTACCGCCGACTTTTTTCCCCGGATTAAACAAGTTCGCGGGGTCAAATATTTTTTTCGTTTGTGCAAAGAGTGTCACCATCTCTGCGCCGAAGAGCATCGGCAGGTACGGGGTGCGTATGATGCCGTCGTTGTGCTCGCCGGTGGTCGTGCCGCCCTCGCGGATGACGAGCTCATACACTTTTGGTGCGAGGTCCAGTATCACTTGCCGATTCTCCTCTTTGGAGAGATCCATGAGCGGGATGATATGGAGGTTGCCGTCGCCTATGTGGCCCGCGACAGTGTAGATGAAGTGCGAGGAGTATTCGGCAAGAAGCGCGTTTAGCTTCGGCAGGAAGTCGGGGTAGCTTGCGGGCGGCACGACGAAGTCGTCTATAAACGGCGCGGTGGAGAGTCCGTGGAAATTCTTGCGCAAGAGCGCGAAGCTCTCGCGGCGCACGATCCAATATTTCTCCGATTCTTTTTCATTCTTTTCTATTTTCATTTGCAAGTGCAGATCGGCGAGCGCGCCCTGCGCCGCTATTGCTCTACGCTCCGCTTCCTCTATCGTGTCTTCGGCGAACTCCGCCATGAGGATAAGTTTCGGCAGGCCGCCGGTGGCGACCATGAGCGCTTCGGGTATGAAGTCTAGGCCGAGGCGTATCGCGCGCAGGAGGCCCATCTGTTTCAAGAGGTCGGGGAGGAGCTTCACGGCGAGCGTAAGCGTGTGGTCGTCGTAGCTCTCAAACGATTCAGGATTCTCTTTGAGTACACGCTTCACCACTTCGGGCAGTATGTTGAGGTCGGAGAGGAATATGACGAGCATCGCGCGCCGCTCTTGCGGCTTTACCAGCTGTATCTTCGCTTTCGTCCAGAAGGCGAGCGTGCCCTGTGAACCGCAGATGAGCTTCGCGAGATTGAAGACGCCGGTCTTCGCGTCTCTGACACTCCAGAGCGCATAGCCCGCAGAATTCTTGGACACCTTCGGGCGGTGCGACTCTATGAGCGCGGCATGCTCCGTGAGAAGTGCGTCCATGTCGCGGTAGATAGCGCCCTCAAGCGTCTGGAGTTTCTTCTTCTCTTCCAGCTCTGCTTGCGTGAGTGGGCCGAAGGTCGCCTGCGAACCGTCGGAGAGCACCACGTCTACCGCCTCCACGTACTTCTCCGTCTTGCCGTATTTGAGTGTGCGTTCGCCACCGGAATTATTGGAAACGATGCCACCCATGGCGGCTATGGTGCGACTGGCAGGGTAGGAGGGGAGGAGGAGCCCCTTCGCAAGTGTCGCCTTCTCAAAATCTCTATAAAAAACCCCCGGCTCTGTCATCGCGTACCCATCACTTGGCGGCGAGACACCCAAGTTACTTGGGTGTCTCGCCGCCAAGTGGACCTCGCCCATGTGGTTCATGTGCCGAGTGAAGGAGGCCACGACGCTTGTGGTCAGGGGGCCGCCCGACATGTCGGTGCCGGCTGCGCGC
>JBAYHQ010000040.1:0-3148 GCA_041666065.1 Minisyncoccota bacterium
CACGGTCATTCTCCAGAAGGCTGGCGACGTCATACCGGAGATAGTGGCTGTCATACGCGAGATGCGCCCGAAAGGTGCGAAGCTGTGGAGGTTCCCGACGCACTCGGCACTCTGCGGTGGTGACGGGAGCATAGAGCGTGTGGCGGGCGAAGCGGCACATCGTTGTAAGGTTGCCGGCTCTTTTGAACAGCAGGCGCGCAAACTTATTCATTTCGCAGGGAAGAGCGCCCTTGATATCGCGGGCATGGGGAAGGAGACGGTACGTCTCCTCATGGAGGCGGAGCTAGTCGCCGACGCCGACGATTTCTTTGAACTCACGAAGGACGAGCTGCTAGAGCTTGAGGGATTTGAAGAGACGAAAGCCACGAAGCTGGTGCAGGCGGCTCGTGCAGCGACGAATGTCTCATTGGACCGACTCCTTATCGGGCTCGGTATCCCGCACGTGGGCGAAGAGAACGCGTACCTGCTCGCGACACGTCTGGGTACGCTGCAGCGTCTTGCGGAAGCGACAGAGGACGAGCTCGCGCGCGTAGAGGGCATCGGCCCCATCATCGGTAAGTCAGTCGCGGGGTGGTTTAAGGACGCTGATAATCGGGCGCTCCTTGCACGGCTTGCGAAACATCTGAGGGTGAAGAAGGTCCTCGCGCCAGTACGCGGTGCGCTTGCGGGCCAGACCGTGGTTGTGACAGGCACGCTCCCGACCCTCTCGCGCGAAGAAGCGGAAGCGATGGTACGGAGGGCAGGTGGCAAGGCGTCGGGGAGCGTCTCCGCGAAGACCTCGTTCGTCCTTGCAGGCGAGAATCCAGGGAGCAAGTTGGAGAAGGCAAGGGAGCTCGGCATACCGGTCATTTCCGAGGCGGAATTCCTAAAGAAGCTCTAGAAAGAGGCGTGTGGTAGAGTTGTGTCATGGCAACGACTGAAGACGTACAGAAGCTGGCGGCCCTCGCGCGCCTCACGATAGCCCCCGCAGAACTCGCGAAATTTACGAGCGAATTTGACGCTATCCTCGCATACGTTGGACAGCTTGAGACGCTAGAGCTCCCGAAGGATCTGCGGGGGGAGAAGCCGCTCTTGCGTAACGTAATGCGTGCAGACGGCGAGCCGCATGCAGCAGGGAAGTACACCGAAAGGATCGCGGCGCAGTTCCCCGCGCGCGAGGGCGACGCACTAGCAGTGAAGCAAATCATCACCCATGACTAGACTTTTTTCGGCCGGCAATTCAGTTCAAGCATGCGCTCCGGCCGCTAGGCCAATTCAACATGCTCTCACCGAACTGCCGGCCTCAAACGTATGAAAAGACCAAATGAAATGACGATAGAAGAAGCCGCCCGCGCGCTCCGCACGCGGGAGCTCACGGTGCGCGAACTCTGGGACGCGTGCGTTAAGGCCGCGGAGGAGAGGAATCCCGAACTCAATGCGTTTCTGGAAATATTTGATGCTGACGAAGCTGCGATCGCTGCGGCACAAGAGCGTTTAGACGCCGAGGGCGAGCAGGCTCCACTTCTGTGCGGCATACCGCTTGCGATAAAAGACAACATTTTGATAGAGGGACATATCGCGAGCGCCGCCTCAAAGATGCTTGAGAACTACAAGGCGACGTATGACGCGACGGTCATCGCGAAGCTGAAAGAGCAGAATGCGCTTTTCGTCGGCCGTACGAACATGGACGAGTTTGCTATGGGGAGCTCAACCGAGCATTCGGCGTATGGTCCAACGAAGAATCCGCACGACACCTCGCGTGTTCCTGGCGGCTCCTCAGGAGGTTCGGCCTCTGCAGTCGCCGCGCACCTGTGCATTGCCGCACTCGGCACCGATACCGGAGGCTCTATCCGCCAGCCCGCGGCGCTTACCGGCCTTGCGGGCCTGAAGCCGACCTACGGCGCAGTCTCGCGTTCAGGTGCTATCGCGCTCGGCTCTTCGCTAGACCAGATCGGCCCGCTCACTAAGACGGTAAGTGACGCGCGTATCCTCTACGAGGCTATCCGCGGCAGAGACCCGCTTGACGCCACGACGATTCCTGACGGCCTGTATCCTGCGCGTACGTCTGTTGGCAAGCTCCGTATCGGCGTACCAAGACATCTCTTGACCGAGAGTATTGACCCTGAGGTGCGCGCCGCCTTTGACGCGACGCTTGCCGCTCTCGTGCAGGAGGGACACAGCAGCGTGGATATTGAGCTGCCGACAAGCCCGCACGCGCTCGCCGCGTACTACGTCATCATGCCCGCCGAGGTTTCAACGAACCTCGCTCGTCTAGACGGTATGCGGTACGGGCACGCGGCACGCGGCGCGACCTTGCTTGAGGACTATCTCTTGTCGCGAACCGAAGGGTTCGGCCCTGAGACGCGTCGGCGTATCCTGCTTGGTACTTTCGTACTCTCTTCAGGGTACATAGATGCGTATTATCGCAAGGCAAACGCGGCGTGCGCCGTGCTACGACGCGAATACGAGAAAGCGTTTGCGTCGTGCGACGTCATAGCCTTCCCGACGACACTCTCTCCGGCCTTTCGCTTCGGCGAGAAGAGCGACCCTGTGTCTATGTATCTTGAGGACATCTTCACCGTGACGGCGAACCTCACCGGCATGCCCGCGCTCTCTGTGCCGATGGCTACGGTCCAAAGAGAAGAGAAGCACCTTCCCGTCGGCATGCATTTCACTGCACCGCACGGAGCCGAAGAGACACTCTTCACTATCGGCAAAGAGGTGGAGAAGACAAGAGGAATCTAGCGGTTGTCGTTTATACTGTAGGGAATGACCGGCAATCAAACCAACGTTGAATACTGGTTCCGCCTCCTGTACGACTGCATTCACGGCGCGTGTTACGGCTCTTCAGGCTTCTCGGAGCTTGGCTCGTGGCTGGCGCACGCGTGGCTCTGGATCGTCATAATAGGCTACATCGTCTCGGCGCTCGCGCTCTTCGTCATTGTGTACTCGCTCATGCGCCTGTTTGACCTGCGGCATCGCGAGCACGAGTACCTGACGACGCTCATAGAGCTCCCAGAAAAAGCCGGCGGTCCGAGCTCGCGCTGGGCGCACGTGGAGGAGCTTGTTGCCGGCACGAGTCCGAGCGACTGGCGATCGGCCATCATTGAGGCCGACATTATGCTTGATGACTTGCTCACGAAACTGGGCTATATCGGCGCTGGTGTAG
>JBAYHQ010000041.1:0-2883 GCA_041666065.1 Minisyncoccota bacterium
AGGCTCGGACCGTTGTGGAGGACTTCCAACAACTTCGCGACCGCCCAATTCCCCACTCGCACTGGGAACGGCATGAAGGCGCCCGACCAGATAGAAGCCCGCGAGGTGCGCGTACCGAACACTGCTTCAAAGTCATCGGTATACGCGAGGAATTTGTGAATGTCGTTCGGCAGGAACGTGCCGTCTCCCTCGGTAGTGATCACCAGATCGCCCGTAGCTTCGCGAAGACCGCGCATCATGGCATTGCCGTAGCCCTGTCGCTCGTTCTCCTCTACGAGCCGCGCTTTCGTCTTCGCCACTTCCTGCTTCGTATTCCCGATGGCATTGTTGTCTATCACGACAACCTCGTCCACGACATTGGTGGCAAAGAACCCGTCAATGACGGCGCGAATACTCCCCTCCTCGTTATAGGTCGGGATGACGACACTCACGGTCTTGCCTCGGTACATGGCTACAAAATAGCACGGGACGCTCTAGCGCGCCTCGCCCCTGCTTTGCAAAGCGAGGCGGTAGAACCCCGCTCCACAGCAAGGTATACTCTCAGCATCATGTTTTGGACGAGCATATTTCCTAAGCAGCACCGACCAGTGGTGGTGCTTATGGGCATCATACTGGTGCTTACCGCCATACCATTCCTAGACATGTTCCTCATGCTCGGCACGCCGTGGCCAAGCGTACTGCCTGTCTTCGGAGACGAACCCTTCAACCCCGCTCGCGTGCAGACGATCGTAAAAGGTTCATTCATCGGCGGCAGCCCCTACTTCCTTGAGCATCACTACGACCTGCCCCTCGTTATCTTCGCGGGTACATGGATAAACGCACTGCCTCAACTCCTCGGTCTCCCGCAGAATGTCTCGCTGGTCATCAACTTCGTCCTGTGGAGTCTGCTCTTCGCTGTATCGCTCTACATACTGTTCCGCGAGCTACGCATCCCGCCATGGGTCGCAGTATTCGCCACGGTCGCACTCTACCTCCACAACTACGCGCACGTGTGGCGGCCGGTCAATCTTCAGCCGGTCTATCCATTTTATTTCCTCTTCTACGTAGCACTCATACGCCTCGTTCGTGAGCAGAACCGCAAGAATATCGCATTCCTCGCTCTTATGACTGGCGCGATGTTCTACCTCTACTCCTACATGTGGCAAGCGTTCCTTATAACGCTTGGTCTCCTCTTCTTATGGGCGCTCATCCGTAAGCATCGGTCGCTCATGCGCGCGACATTCCTCTCTGCGTTCTGGGGTGGCGTCATCGGGTCTCCGATGCTCCTCTACGCACTCTGGCTCTCCCGCACCTCGCCGTATTTCTGGGAAAGCGTCGGACGCCTCGGCCTCGTAAACACCCATATCCCTATGGCAGAAGTCGTGTACTCAGGCGGGTGGGTGGGGGTCACCCTCGCTTTTCTCGCCCTCCTCTTTTGGCGCAGTGCGGCACTTCGCGCTGATAAGGATTTCGCATTCCTCAGCTTCTTCCTTGCTATAAGCGGGCTCGGACTCTGGGTCATGCAGGGGAGCAACCTCGTTACCGGCAAACTACTGGAAACAGGTGAACACCTACGCTTATTCATATTGCCGTGGCTTCTCTTCGCGACCCTTGGCATCGGGACATTCCTCTGGAAGCTGCGCGCGCACCTGTCTTACGGACTGAGAGTCTTCGCCATCGCCGCTATGATCCTCCTCTCGGTGACAGACGCACACTACGCGTACGACTACTTCTCGCCCTTCCTCCCTACAGCGACGCACCCAGACCGCTGGCACCCTGAAGTACAGGAAGATCTGTGGCGCACCGAACAGCTCTACGCGAAGCCGTTTGCGTGGTTACAAGAACATGAGACAGAACCTGTGGTCGTCTGGAGCGACCCACACGACTTCCTGACGCCGAACCTCCCGACACTCACCCGCCATTTCACGCTCTACGCCATGTACGGCATGCTGGAGCTCATGCCAGAAGGCGAAGTTCGCGAGCGATATCTCGTCTCGCAATATTTCAATAACCCGACGCTCTCCGACCTGAGGACGGAAAGAGAGATGCGGCTCTATCTTGGTCGCGGTGATTACCCACATAGACCCAAGACGATCGCGCGCGAGATCAAGGTCTGTCACATACTGTTTTTCTGGGACACGCACAAAGACTGCGGTACGCCGCCGACATACCAATCGTTCGTCGGCGATAAGCTCTTCACCGATATGGAGAATAAATTCCAGAATGATATCAAACCGAATATCAAAGCCTATCTCAAAAAGTACCATGTCTCCTACATACTCAAAGACAAGCAGCTAAACCCGAAATACCACCCAGAAACTCTCGGCGCGACACTCGTCTACGCCGACGAACGGTACGAGATCTACCACCTCTAACTTTAGTGCCACCGGCAGGAGTCGGACCTGCATCTAGGGATTAGGAATCCCTTGTTCTATCCGTTGAACTACAGCGGCGGATAGGAGAAAGATAGCACAAAAGGCAAAACGCGCGTCGCGGAAGCGACGCGCGTTTTAGGGCGCACCCTAGGCCGCTATGCCGAGCTCTGAGACAAGACGTTCCTTGTCAAAACCGATAATCAGCTCGTTGCCGACGAGAATGACCGGTACGCCCATCTGACCCGACTTCTGTATCATCTCCTGACGCTTCTCCAGATCACTTGCGACATTGTATTCCGTGTAGTCTATGCCCTTTTCCTTAAGAAAATCCTTCGTCATCTGACAGAAGTGGCAGGTCGGCGTGCTGTAAATAGTGACTGTTTTATCCATGTTCATATAAGTTATAGGTAGAGTATACCACCTATGGTTATCCACAGAAATAGGTGCGGGTATGGAAATGCCCATACTCACACCTCGTTCGGCGCAATAGAAAACACGAGACTGCTCACATTTTCTATTGACCTCTCTC
>JBAYHQ010000042.1:0-2606 GCA_041666065.1 Minisyncoccota bacterium
CAGGGTCTTTCGCGCGCACCTCAAGCGAAGCGTCCAGCGGGTTGCCACCGAGCTCGTCAAGCGCCTGCAGAGTAAGCTGGTCGCTCGCATGTCGCGCGCGGAATGCCGCGAGAGCATCTTCAGCTGAGGTGTAGGAGACGCTCTCCACCTGCGGAAGCTTCTCCAATTGACCTTTCACCGCGAGGATATCTGCCTCCTGCGCTGAGGTGACGAAGTACACCGACACATCTACCTTCTCCTTTATGGAATCAAGAGTGAAGGTGAGCAGTGCCGATACGAAGATAAGCGACCCGATGATAGAAAGGGTGACGGTCATGATAAGCACGGTCGCCGCCGAGACAGCGCCGCCACGAATGAAACTCTTCCATCCGCTTACCAGCACGCGCTTCCCTATCATCCAGTTCATAGCCACAGTATATCAGTCGTCATCCTAGCTGTTCTCATAGGATGTACTTCCCGTCGGCATCGTCGCGCACGAGCCGCCCGCGGTCTATGGTGATGACGCGCTTGCCAATAGCGTCTACGATGCCCTTGTTGTGCGTGGTGATGATGATGGTTGTTCCAAGCTCATTGATCTTCTTGAGTATCTCAACGATCTCGTACGTGTTGATGGGGTCTAGGTTGCCCGTCGGCTCGTCGGCAATTATGAGCTCCGGCTGGTTCACGATAGCGCGGCCGATAGCGACGCGCTGTTTCTCTCCGCCTGAGAGCTGGTCGGGGAAATGGCCCGCCTTATCGGCGAGGTTCACGAGCTCCAGTATGTACGGCACGTCTGAGGCGACTTCGTCGTCGCCACGACCGGCCGCCTCCATAGCGAAAGCAATATTCTCGTACGCGGTCTTATTAGGGATGAGACGGAAATCTTGGAACACCATACCGATCTTGCGGCGGTAGTGATGCAATGCTGAGCTCGGCAGATCGTTCACGTCTATGGATTCAAAAAATACATTGCCCTCGGTCGGACTCTCTTCAGCGAGGAGGAGCTTGAGGAGCGTCGTCTTCCCTGCACCAGAGTGGCCGACTATAGAGACGAATTCCTTAGGGGCGACGGAGAGGGTCACATCTTCTATGGCCGCCATGTCCCCGTACTTCTTCGTCACTTTATCAAAATAAATCATTGTCGCTTCCTATTGTACCCCACCTGCCTCTACTGCGTCTATGAACTCGTCCAGAGCTCCCTCAAGCACCTTATCCGGATTGCCCGATTCGTATCCGGTACGGTGGTCCTTGACCATCTTATACGGGTGGAGGACGTAGGAGCGTATCTGGCTGCCCCACTCGTTGGCAGTCGTGGCGGCTATGCTACGCCCCTTCGCGGTGGCGAGACGAGCCTCCTCTTCTTTGGCATAGATCTTCGCCGCAAGAAGCTCCATCGCCTTCTCGCGATTAGCGAGCTGGCTCCGTTCGCTGGAGACGTGCACAGCGAGGTTCGTGGGCTTATGAAGGATACGAACAGCAGTCTCTCGCTTGTTCACGTTCTGCCCGCCCGCGCCGCCAGCCTTCGCGAACTGTATCTCAATATCGTCCGGTCGTAGATCTACCTTGTCGCTCGCTACCAAGGTGGGGAGCACCTCCACAAGCGCGAAGCTGGTCTGCCGTTTCGCATTCGCATTAAACGGCGACTGACGCACGAGTCGGTGCACACCCGCCTCGTGTTTCAGGCGGCCGTACGCGCCGCTGCCGGATATCTCAAGCATCACGTTCCGGTACCCACCTTGGTCGTTCTCGTTCGCGTGGAGTTCGCGCACGCGCCAACCCTTCTGTGCCGCGTAACCCTCGTACATGCGGCGAAGCATCCGTGCGAAGTCCTCAGCGTCGTCGCCACCCGCGCCCGCGAGTATCGCGAGTGTCGCATTACCCCTGTCGTGCGGGTCGCCTTCACCGCCCTCTTTAAGACTCTGGTACTCCTGCACGAGCTCCTGCGCCGCATCTTTATCCGCCCAGAAATCCGGCGACGCCATCATCGCTTCAAGTTCTGTCAGCCGCGTTTCCCGCTCAGAAGCCATTGTTCACACTGTTCACTGGATGGGACGCTGCTTCTTTGCAATCTCGTCTTCCAAACGAGCCCTCTCTTTTCTAAGTGGTGTGATTCTCTGGAGCAACACTACATCTGATTCATCGGTCGCTTCTTCATCTCCACCCACCAACTCGGCAATCTGACGGTTTACTTCTTGAAGCTGTTCAATAAGCGTGGTTGCCTCTTCCTCCTGCGTGGCTGCCTCTTTCTCTTGAAAGTCACGATGCTCAGCAGCATGAGCCATCGCTGCTCGCGAAGGACCGCGAAGTGACTCCCCTCCAAATGATTCGTTCATACCTGTAGTGTACGACACCCCGCCGTCTATGCAAAGCCGGCGCCCTAGGGCGTCGGCTCCGCTCTTTTGAGCCGCCTCTCAGATTTGAACTGAGGACCTACCCCTTACGAAGGGGTTGCTCTACCAACTGAGCTAAGGCGGCAATACCTCATTTCTAACATAGAAACCAATTCTAAAAAAGTGAGTCCCTATTCAACTCGGCTAGAACCTATTTCGCCCAACACCAATGATTACTCGCCCGCTCGCAGACTCGCGGGCTCGCCGCCGCGGACGGCGGCCCCGAGCCCTGTCCGC